>CADCDE010000032.1 GCA_902800065.1 uncultured Ruminococcus sp. | reverse complement strand
GAAGTTGATTGTAACAACTTTCTTGACGGGGCATTTGTATGAAATCTGATTGCCCTCGGCATTGAATCTGTAACCGATACCGCCGTTGTATACGATATTCTCATAGCTTCTTGTATCAGCCATTCTCTGAAGAAGCTCAGCTACCTCCTGACGCTGACGGTTGAGTGAGCATTCGCTGTCCATGTCAACGGGAAGGGCTTTTTTTGTTTCGTTTATAGCCTGTGAAAGCAATTCCTTCTGTTCAAGAAGATAAACAAGGAATATCGCAAGCTGAGTGATATTTTCTGTATATTCGGGGTTGGGAATCTCATCAACAGTAGTTTCGTCCTCCGCATCGGAAACGACCTTGCTTCTGAGATATGTATTAGTTGTCTGAGTGATATTTCTGTTATCGGACAGCAACGCCCTTGCATCATTTACAAGTTCTGTGAGTTTGTTCTGAAAGCGGAACGCCTCTTTTAAATTCATATATCATCTCTCCAATCTGTTTCTGTGATGTACTTATAATACACCTTTTTTCTCAGATTGTCATTAAACCGGCAGTTTAATTTTTGTTTTTCCTTTTTCTTCCATGTCAGTTCTTTTCAATGACAGTTTTTTTCCTATCCTGAAAAGCCTTTCGTCAAAGTCCGTGACATATTTCTGATTTCCGTAATAATAGACATGGCATTTATTGGATTTCAAAACTCTTTCGGGATTTGAGGAAAATTCGGGTGTAGTTATTATTTCCCCACGGCATTTGACTTGGAGCATATAGGTTATATCGTTTTGATAGTTCCAGCCTAATTCCTCATACTTTACTTTTTTGACGATACAGCCGACAATTTCACCGTCAAAACATTCCCCTTTTTCCATTATTATTTTCCTGTTTTTTAAATTTTCATCTGAGGATATATCATGTGCCATCCATATCCAGTAAGCGACTGCACAAATTCCTACTCCCACCCCGAAAGCTATTGATAAAAATTCTCCAAATCTTTCTGTAAGAACATCATAACAGCCGAAATACAGTATCGGAAAAAGTACATTCAGCAAACCATATCTAAAAATATTTCTTGTATACTTGTTTTCCTTAATATTCCTGTAACGAAAAAGTCCTTTCATATCAGCTAAACTCCTAAAAATTCTGTTTTCACTTCGGGGACAGAAATATATTTCCCTATCCTGAAAAATCTTTCGTCAAAGTCCGTGACATATTTTTGATTTCTGTAATAATAGACATGGCATTTGTTGGATTTGAGGACTCTTTCGGGATTTCCACGCAAAGGGGAAGTAATTATCGTTTCACCTCTGCATTTTATATATAAAATATATGTTTTCGGGTGAACAAGGCTTTCCCTGCCGTTGTGGATATATGTATTTCTTTTGGTGACATATCCGACAATTTCACCGTCATAACATTTGCCGTTTTGCATGACTTCTTTTCTGTATTTCCTGTCACCGTCAAATGACAGACAAAGTACAGCTATCAGCCAAAAAATCAAAGGAAATATCCCCATTCCCACTCTTTCGGCAAGCCATGCTTTCAAGCTGAATTTCTCCGTATAATATCCGTATTGTGAGATTGCCAATATCAGCCAAAAAATTGTCAGTAAAACAGCAATAATAATTACTGCCGTATAATTTGTTTCATTATCATAGCGGTAACGAAAAAATTTTTTCATCTCGTTATTCTCCGAAAAATTCCACAAACTTTGATATATCTATCTTTTTGACAAAGCACTTTCCGATTTTTTCGAGAAAGACAAATTTAATGCTGTTGCCTGTACTCTTTTTATCGCCACGAGTGGCTTTTACTATTTCCGAAAGAGAAAATTCCGAATTTGTCGGCAAATCGTATTTTTTCAGGAGATTTTCAAGTCTTTGAGCCGTTCCCTTTTCCGTAAGACCGTTATTTTCGGAAATATTCGTGATGATTGCCGAACCTGCCGAAACTGCTTCACCGTGAGTCAGATTCGAGTAATTATTGAGTTTTTCAAGGGCATGACCGAGAGTATGACCGAAATTTAAAATTGCCCTTTCGCCCGTGTCCCTTTCATCATTTTCAACGACATCTCTCTTTATCGACACACATTCATAAATTATATCGTCAATGAAATCCCCTGCATTTTCCTTTTCAAGACGTTCAAAAAGACTTTCACTCCTGATACAGCCATATTTGATGACTTCGCCCAAGCCGTCCTTGAAGAATTTTTCCGGGAGAGTTTTAAGTGTTTCGGAATCTATCAGAACAAGTATCGGTTGCCAGAATGCCCCGACAAGATTTTTACCTGTTGGCAGATCAACGGCTGTTTTTCCTCCGACTGATGAATCCACCTGTGCAAGCAGACTTGTCGGAATCTGTACAAAGTCTATTCCACGAAGATATGTTGCTGATGCAAAGCCAGCCATATCGCCCGTAACTCCTCCGCCAAGTGCTATTACAATATCCGTTCTTGTGATGTTATTCTCGAAAAAATGCTTATACATTTGCTCTATCGTGGAAAGCCTTTTGGAGCTTTCTCCTGCTTCAAAGACAAATACTGATGTTTCAAAGCCGTTTGATTCAAGGGATTTTTTCACTCTCTGAGAATATATCGGTGAAACATTCGTATCACTTACGATAACTGCCCTGACAGCTTTTGTAAGAGGTCTTATATATTCCCCCGATTTATCGAGAATATCATGCTCAATCAATATATTATACGGTCTGCCCGTTTTAACGAAAATTTCTTTCATTCTCCCAAACTCTCCTTAATTTTCCTGCCCCTGTTGAGAAGCTCGGCTAATTCTGTTCTGTCGCCCTTTTCAATGGAATTTCTTATCAGTGTCATGTTTTCGATAAAAGTGTCTATTTCCGCAAGCAAAGGCTCTTTGTTTTCAATGAAAAGCTCAGACCATAATACACCGTTGATATTTGCAACTCTCGAAACATCTCTGTAACTGCCTGCTGAAAATCCCTTGTGATTGAGACAGCATGGGCTGAATACATACGAACAGGCTATTACATGGGGCAATTGAGATGTAAATGATATCATACGGTCATGTTCCTCTGGAGTGGTATAGACTACTCTGCCAAAGCCCAATTTCATCATAAATCCCGATAAAAAATCAACTTTATCCTGCGGAGCATCGCATGGAAGTATTATACAGCTTGCATTTCTGAAAAGAGTGGCTTCAGAGACATCAAAGCCGTTTTTCTCTTTACCTGCCATTGGATGACAGCCTATAAAAGTAAAACCGTATTCCTTTGCAATAGCCGACAATTCGGGACATATCTTTGATTTTATACCCGAAGTATCAGTGACAATGCAATTGTTAGGTATTCTATCAGCATTTTTACGGATAAATTCAACGGCAATTTCGGGATATACTCCCAATATTATTATATCAGCTTTTTTAAGAGAATCAACAGTGCCTATCTCATGGATAGCACCGCATTCCATAGCTTTTTGGAGAGCCTCATCACTTCTGTTTATTCCAATAACATGGCAGTCTGTATATTCCGAAACAGCCTTTGCCATTGAACCGCCTATTATTCCCAATCCTACGACTACTACATTCATTATATAAAGAATCCTCACTTTCGTACATTTGGGAATATTATATAATATTTCAATTGATTTTTCAACGGCAAATCAATTATTAATTATTTCATCATAGGCTTTTTTGAGAGCGAAAACTCTTTTTGCGACAATATCGAATTGGTCAGGTGTGAGTGACTGTGCACCGTCTGAGAGAGCGTGCTTGGGATCATTGTGTACCTCTATCATCAGACCGTCAGCACCTGCCGCAACTGCTGCCAATGCCATCTGCTCAACAAGTGAGGATTTACCTGTGGCATGGCTCGGATCAACTATTACAGGCAAGTGTGACTTCTTCTTGATAACAGGCACTGCCGACAAATCCAATGTATTTCTTGTCGCTGTTTCATAAGTCCTGATACCTCTTTCACACAAAATGACTTTATTATTACCGCCTGCCATGATATATTCCGCACTCATCAGCCATTCCTCGATGGTACTTGAAAGTCCTCTCTTTAACAAAATAGGCTTGTCTATCTTGCCTAATTCCTTGAGAAGCTCAAAATTCTGCATATTTCTTGCACCGACCTGTATTATATCCACACTCTCAAACATATCTATATGGGATACTCTCATAATTTCGGTAACAATAGGCAAGCCTGTAACCTTTCTTGCACCCTTGAGCAAATCCAAGCCCTTTGATTTCAGTCCCTGGAATGAATACGGGGAAGTCCTGGGCTTGAATGCACCGCCTCTGAGGAATGTCGCTCCTGCATCTTTAACTCTCTGTGCGACATAGTTAATTTGTTCCTCCGTTTCAACCGAACATGGACCTGCCATTATGCAAAGATTTCCGTCACCTATTTTCTGACCTGTCGGAAAAGTTATCACTGTATTGTCGGGATGGAATTTGCGGTTAGCTTTTTTGTAAGGCTCCTGCACACGCTTGACGTTTTCAACGACCTCCTGAGCATACACCCAATCTTCGTCAATATGAGTGGTATCTCCGATAAGTCCCAGCACAGTCGATTCCACGCCTATCCACGCATTTACAGTGACTTTGTACTTTTCCTGCAAAGCACTCTTGAACAGCAAAATTTTTTCCTTGTCGGCATTAGGTTTCAATACGATAATCATTTTTAATGACCTCCATAAAATTATAATAATAAAATAAAAAAACGGAACCCTTTGCGGATTCCGTTGGATATACAAATAAATTCAGTGTACAGATATATCTAAATACACACAGATTTATAACAAGGAATTACCGCTTTTTTATGACTGCACAAATGACTTGTCCATGTAAAGACACATGAACGGAAGCTATTAAAAAATCGTGCAGACAATATTTTCACAGCAGTATTTCCCTTTCTCTAAAAAATTATTTACAAGAAAAATAATAATACTAATTTTCCGATTTGTCAAGGATAAATTTTTTCAATCATTGCACAAAGAACTGCAATGATTGATTATCATTTCGCAGAGCATTTCAATATCATTCTCCTTGACAGGAGTTTGTTTCAAAGCATTTTTTATGATATTTTTCAATTCATCAATATCTGCATTTTCAGCGTTAAGCATTGGCATTATCAACAATTTCTCAATGTCCGATAAATCAGCCGTGTATTTTTTGAAATCCTCCCAGTATATAATGCCAAGTTTAAAATCAGCACCTGAACTGCCTATACGTTCATCATCAATATAATAAAGCACATCGCAGGGATGAAAGTCAATATAAAAATTACTGCCCGTTGAAAGATGGATTTTCAAGCGTTTGGGCATATCGGAATAACCATCATTATCATCCATAATTCCCTCATACCATCCTGTAAACTCATTTGCCCACTCCATATCAACTTCATAATTTTCATAGATAAATTCACTGACAACGATTTCATTTTCTTCTTCATATCCCTGAGAAAATCCACATTCCAAGAAAAACAACCAAAATTGTTCATCATCTTTTATATCATCATAGTTGATGATATGTGACTTGATGAAGTCCTTAAATGAATCTGCAATAACTTCCGTTTCCTCAAATTCAGGTTCATATCCGCAAACAATGTTTCCGTCATCTCTTATAGCATAATATGAATATTCTGCATCAAGGGATACAATTATGGGCAAATGCTTATCCCAAAACGATTTCACTTTCTGATATTCTTCATCATTTTCGGCAGAGTTTAAACTTATCAGTTCAAGCTCATTCAAATTAAAGCCTTCTTCATCAAACGGCTTTTCAAAATGTTCAAATCTTTGTCTTCGTGATACTTTTGTGACAAAGATCCTTCGCTTTCGCTCAGGATGACATAATTTTATTTTTCTTTTGGAGAAACTTGATTTCCGTGCATACTGTTTCATCTTTGTTGATACAGCGTTTTACGGTCTTTAAAAATTCAAGATAATTACCCGATACAAACGGATAACGGCTCAATGCAGATTTAACTTTCTCATCTGTCAAAGGTTTTTCATACAGTTCAACATTCCATTCATTGCTTTTCAAATATCTGATAAACTCTTTCATTCAGCACAACCACCTTTCACAAATAATTTTATCACAGCAAAAGAGGAAATTTTTGTACATTAAAATATTTTTTTATTCATTAACTCAATAATTGAAATATTAGCTAAAATATGATATAATAATATTAGCTAAAATTTGTGAGGTGATATTTTATGATGACAGTTACTGCAACAGAACTTCAAAATAATTTTGGAAAATATTTGCAAGCCGTACAGCAAGGCGGTGAAATTATCATTCTTAAAAACGGTGTAGAAGTTGCAAGACTCATTTCCAAAGAACGCTCTGTTTCATTTCTTTCCGATTCGTTGGTCGGAGTATTGAAAAATGATTATGATGACAAAGCAATCAGGGAAGAAAGGATATTGAAACATGAAAATATTGATTGACACCAATGTACTCCTTGATGTTTTATGCAAGCGAGAAAATTTCTATCAGGATTCATTAAAAGTTTGGCAATACTGTGAAGCAGGTAAATTAAAGGGCTATATTTCAGCACTGTCTGTTCCGAATATAGTTTACATTTTATGCAAGGAGCTGACACCCGAAAAAACTCAGCAAATAATAGAACAACTCTCTTTGATTTTCAAATTTGCCGATTTAAAGGCTGATGACTTAAAAAAGGCTGCAAATATGCAGGGGTCGGATTATGAGGATAATTTGCAAATGGTTTGTGCAGCCAGATTAAAAGCCGACTTTATTGTCACAAGAAATATAAAAGATTTTACTTCAAGCAAAGTTGTTGCAATTAAACCATCTGAATTATTGGATAGACTTTGAATTATTCACTCTCAAAGATTGGACATTATCTCCATGCAGACTTGCAACGGTGAATTTGCCGCATTTACAATGATATCAGCCGCATTCTGATACAGCGGCATCCTCTTTTCATACAATTCACGCATAGCCTGTTCTTTATCAGGGCGATTCAAAAGCGGTCTTGTTGTATCTCCCTGCAATCTTTCGGAAACAACTTCGACAGGCACATCAAGCAATACTATTTTTCCGCTTGTCTTGAAAGCATCTACATTTTCCTGAAATGTCAGAGTGCCCCCTCCTGTTGCAATGACAAGCGATTTTTTCTGTGACAATTCCTTTGAGGCATCTCTTTCAAGCTGTCTGAAATAGTCCTCACCATTATCTGCAAAAATTTCCGCAACAGTTTTGTTTTCCTTTTGCTCGACATAGCTGTCAAGGTCTATGAATGACATACCTGTTTTTTTTGAAAGCAGATTTCCGATAGTGCTTTTACCACAACCCATGAATCCGCATAAAACAATATTTTTTCTTTTCATCTTTTCAAAATCCTTTCTTCAAGTGAGGAATAAAAAATACTCCACACTCCTAACTCCTCACTGATTAAAATTTCCTTTTCAATTCCTTTGCACTGTCCTCAATAAGCTGATTGATATCATCAACGCTGTATTGAGAATTGTCCCATATTTCATGGGCTACTACTGCCTGCCACACTAACATGGACATTCCTCCGACAGCAGTTGAACCGTTAGCCTTTGCTCTCTGTATAAGCACTGTTTCAAGAGGATTGTATATAGCGTCAAAGACATTTTTACACTTTGAAAGAGCCTTTTCACTGACCGGCATTGAATCTATATTCGGGTACATTCCCACGGGCGTTGCATTGACAAGCAAATCATATTCCCCGTTCAATTCTGATATATGACAGCTTCTGATATTTGTATCTCCGATTTTCTTTGAAACTTCACTTACAAGTATATCAGCCTTATCTCTTGAACGTGCGGCAATAGTTATATTGCATTTAGCCAAAGCCGCTTCATATACAAAAGTCCTTGCCGCTCCGCCACAGCCTATTATAACAACATTTCCGCCGAAATTTATACCGCCTGTTTCAAGTGCTTTGAGAAAACCATCGGGGTCTGTTGTAAATCCCTCTTTGACTGCACCATTTTTAACCGTATTCACAGAGCCGTATAATTCGGCTTTTTTATCCAGTTTATCCAGAAACGGTATAATAGCCTGTTTATGCGGTATTGTAATATTATATCCGCACAGTTCATTCAGCTCATTCATTCTTAATTTCAATTCCTCAGGCGATATATCCACTTTGATATACTCACCTTCCTCTTTGGCAAGCTCAAATAATCTCTCATGTATGAACGGGGACATGGTATGACCTATCGGATGTCCTATAACTGCAAACTTTCTTTTTGGCATAAAAAACGCTCCTTTTCTTTGTGCAAATCCTCTAATCGATTATAAATCTTTTTAATAATTTTTGAATTTTTTGTTAATAATAAAAAAAATTGCAAATTACATATTGACAAAGTGACAAATAACTAATAAGATTGGAATATAGAAAAAATTGTGCTTGGTCGCTGTCAAACATTTTAGCATAAAAATATGTGCTTGTCTACTGCAACAAGACAGCAATACACGATTTTTTTATTATTTAAATTTTTAGGAGGAGTTTACCTATGGTACTCGAAAAAGTAAAAAAGATATTGTCAGAGCAGTTTGATGTTGAAGAAGACAGAATAAGTTCCGATACTTCCATCATCAACGACCTTGGTGCAGATTCTCTTGACGTTGTTGATCTTCTTATGTCTATCGAAGACGAGTTTGAAGTAGAGGTTCCCGATGAGGAGATCGAAAATATCAAAACTGTTGACGACCTCGTTAAGTACATCGAAAATCATCAGTAATTCTCAACCTCAATGCCAAAAAAACAAACAAAAGTCCTTGCTTGAATTTGATTTCAAAGCAGGGACTTTTTTTATCAATTATCAAAATACTATTGACAAATCCGTTTATACTGTGTATATTGTATATATACAGAAGTCAGGAGGAAAATTTCTTGAATATATTTATCGACAACAAATGCGGTATCCCGATATATGACCAGATATATTCTCAAATAAAAAATCATATCATCAGCGGAGAACTCCACGAAGATGACTCTCTGCCGTCTATCAGAAGTCTTGCAAAGGACCTGCGTATAAGCGTTATAACAACCAAACGTGCCTATGATGAACTTGAAAAGGAGGGATTTATATATACAGTAGCAGGAAAAGGCTGTTTCGTTGCACCCAAAAATATTGACCTTATCCGTGAGGACAACCTTAAAAAAATTGAAACACATATCAATGAGATACTTAAATTATCAGCTTCATGCAATTTAAGTATTGACGACCTTATCGAAATGATAAAATTACAAACGGAGGAATGATTTTATGAACGCTATCGAAATTAAAAATCTTTCAAAGAAGTATACGGGCTTTTTGCTCAAGGATATCAGCTTCACCCTGCCAAGCGGATATATCATGGGACTTGTCGGTGAAAACGGTGCAGGAAAGACCACTATCATCAAGCTCATCCTTGACATGATAAAAAGAGATAACGGCACTATAACCGTTCTTGGAAAAGACAACAAAGACCATTTTGAACTCACTAAACAGGATATTGGTGTTGTCCTTGATGAAATCGGCATATCGGGATTTCTCAAAGCCAATCAGATAGATAAAATTATGAAAAATATCTTCACTAATTGGTACAGCGACGTATTTTATAATTACCTGAAAAAATTATCCGTTCCGACAGACAAAAAATTCAAAGAATTTTCCAAGGGCATGAAAATGAAAATGGGTATTGCAATAGCCCTTTCACATCAGCCAAAACTTCTTATACTTGATGAAGCCACAAGCGGTCTTGACCCTGTTGTAAGAGATGAATTTACGGACATTCTCAGCGACTTCACGAGAGATGAAAACCACTCTGTCCTCATCTCCTCACATATCGTCAGCGACCTCGAAAAAGTATGCGACTATATAACATTCATACATTCGGGTGAACTGATATTATGCGAGGAAAAAGACCGCCTTTATGAAAAATACTGTATCGTACAGTGCAGTGAAAGCGACCTTTATAAAATAGACAGCTCCGCCATCATCAGCAAAAAAATATCCCCCTACGGTGCGGAGGCTGTTGCCGAAAAATCAAAACTTCCCTCTGATTTAAAGACCATGCCTGTTGACATTGAAAGACTGTTTATTTCCATGACAAGGAGGTAAAATAACCATGAAAGGACTTCTCTTAAAAGACCTGTACAGCTTAAAAAAATACTTGTGGCTTTTTGCGGTAAGCATAGCTTTCTTTATAGCTTCTGCAATAATATCAAACAGTATATTATATCAAATAATGCCATTCTTCGGTTATATACTTTCAACATTCATAATGCTTATTCCAACCAAAATAATTTTAGACATATACAATGACGATATGAGTGAAAAGTGGCTCAATTTCAGCAGTGCCCTTGCTGTTTCACGAAAAGCCTATATAAATTCAAAATATATCTTTTTGACCGTTATGAATATCATATACATACTTATCTGGGCGGTTATCGTTTACTCATTTCTATCTGATTACTTTAATGCCGTTGTATTTTATATATCATGGGCTGTCGGGGTAGCTTTTCTCTCCTCTGCCGTTTCAATGATAATTTACTCGGGATTGGGCGAAGTTGGTCATGCGTTTGTATTTGTTGCCACATCAGACTTAAAAATATATGTACTTATATTAATTCTTGCCTTACCTGGTATTTTGACACTGAACTCAGGCTTTATAGGCAAAATATTAAATAACATATCGCTCAATACTTTATCAATAGCCGTCAATATATTTATATATATGCTGTCATGGCTTTTGTCTGTATACCTTTACGGCAAACGTGATTTATGAAAGGAGCTGAAACACTATGAAAGGCTTATTATTACAGGATTTTTACAGCATAAGACGATATGGAATTATTATACTTCCTTTTCTTGTATGGTTCGGGGTTACAAACGTTTGGTTATATTATGTAAATTTTCCTTTGATTGACAAATATGCCATTTATACGTTTTTTATGATAATATTCGGTATGATACCGTCAATACTTTACAGCAATTCCGATAAAGACAAATGGCTTGATTACAGCATGACAACCGCTGTTTCGGGAAAAGACATTATTTCTTCAAAGTATCTCCTGCAAACTGCCCTCAACACTCTCAATGCACTGCTTCTTATTCTTATTATAATCACATTATATTCAGACAGCGACATTGATACAAAACTTTTCTGCCTTGCAACATCTGTTGGTATATTGTTTCTTATATCGTCAGTAATAATGCCCCTCACAGTCATTTTTAGCAATAAATACCAAATAATAACAATTATAACCGCTTTCGGACTTACACACATTTCATTTGAAATATATTCTTACATTGCATATAATCTAAAAATATCCATAATCAGAATAATATCCATTCCAATAATTATTCTTGCAATTATCACATACATTGTGTCGTGGAAACTTTCAATACATCTTTTTGAAAAAGATTGGCATAAAATAAAAATACCGATTATATATTTTGTGTGCATATTCTTGCTTTCACAGACATTATTTCTTATTCCCCACGATAATAATGCACGAGAAAATTATATTTATAATTCTCAAGAACCATGTCCCGATACAGGCAATTTCTATTGCGAAGAACTGCAAATGGGCATTGATTTTTCAAAACTCGGTTCGGAAATGGGATACTTGTATGACGAAAACAAAGAAATACAACACTTGTGGGTTCATATAACAATGAACGGCAATACTCTGATTATACTTCCCGAAGAAGGCTTCAGCAGTGACACTACATATTTACGAGGAAAATACAAATGGCGTGACGATACATTCTATATTGAGAGCGACTATTCCACTATTTTCCACAATCAGACATACGCTTTTGTAAAAAAAGACTGACACACAAGCACACTGTACTTTTTATCGTACAGTGTGCTTATTGTATTAACGTGAGTTTGATAAAAACAAAAAGTTTTCTTGAACCCCTCTGCCGGCAAGGCGGCATCTCCCCTAAAGGGGAGACTGTTAGATTTTTTCACAAAAGCCTCCACTTTTAGGGGAGGTGGCACGCTGGAAGCGTGACGGAGGGGTTTACAACTTCATCGAACTAATGCTATTGTATTATTTGACTTAAAGGTTGACAGATTCAAAATAAAAGGGTAAACTGTATATTGGAAAAAAATTAAAGAGAGTGTGTTGAAAAAGTGGAAGAAAACAAGGAATTACTGGAGCTTTGCGGAACTGTCGAGGATATAATTTACAGAAATCCCACAAACGGATATACCGTCATGGAAATAGAAAGTGATGATTATATCATAACGGCTGTCGGATTAATAACAAGCATTGATATAGGTGACGAACTTAAACTGATAGGAAACTGGAAAGTCCACAACAAATACGGTGAACAGTTTGCTTTTGAATATTACGAACAGTCCATGCCCTCAACAAAGGAAAATATATTGAAATACCTCTCCGCAGGCACTGTCAAGGGTATTGGAAAGGCTACCGCAAAAAAAATTGTCGATACATTCGGTGAGGATACTCTTGAAATAATAAGAGATCATCCCGAAAAACTGTCTTTGATAAAGGGGATATCAAAGGAAAAAGCCATTGAACTTTCCGAGGATATAAAAAATACCTTTGGTATGCGTGAAACTATGATAGAATTGGGCGGTTATCCGATATCTATAAATGAATCAATCAAGATATGGAAGTTATACGGTAATGATGCCGTCGATAAAATAAAGGAAAATCCATATGTACTTTGCAGTGAGGATATCGGGGTAGAATTTGCCCGTGCGGACAGCATTGCCGTTAAAACACTCAAAAAATCGCTTGATGACGAATACAGAGTAAGAGCAGGCATTATCCATATATTATCCGAAAATACAAGAAACGGTCATACCTGTCTGCCAAAGGAGACCGTGATATCTGCAACGGGCAATACCAAATTTTTGAATCTCGGAAATGATATTATCGAACCTGTTGTTGAACTTATGAAAAAAGACGGAAGTATAATATCATGTGAGATAGACGGAACGGAATTTTTATTTTTGCCCGCATATTTCAAAAGTGAGATATATGCTGCAAGTAAGCTGAATACAATGCTTGAGATTCCTCCCCAAAAAATAAAAGGTGTCAAAAAGACTCTGAAAGCTTTTGAAAAAACACAGACAATACAATATGCCGAGCTACAGCAAGAAGCTATTATCAAGGCACTTGAAGGAAGTGTATTGATATTGACAGGCGGTCCCGGTACAGGCAAAACAACTACTCTCAATGCTATGATAAAATTATATAAGCAGTGCGGTCTTGATGTAATATTGGCAGCTCCGACAGGCAGGGCTGCTCAAAGAATGTCCGAGGTAACAGGCGAAGAAGCCAAAACTCTCCACCGACTCCTCGAAGTTGAATGGGACAGCAATCATCACCCCAGTTTCAAAAAAAATAACAATAATCCACTTGAATGTGATGTTATAATCATAGACGAGCTTTCAATGGTCGATTCTCTGCTTTTTGAGGGAGTTATGAGAGCAATTCCTCTCGGATGCAGGCTGATAATGGTCGGAGACAGTGACCAGCTTCCGTCAGTCGGTGCAGGAAATGTTCTCAGTGATTTGATTTCATCGGGAAAAATCCCCGTTGTACAGCTTACCGAAATTTTCAGGCAGTCTCTCGAAAGTCTCATTGTTACAAATGCACATAAGATAGTCAAAGGAGAATTCCCTGAAATAACAAAAACTGACAATGACTTTTTCTTCATGTCATATTACGACAGTAATATCATTTCATCCAAAATCGCCGAGCTTTGCTCATCAAGACTTCCAAATACCTATAATTTTTCTCCTCTTGACGATATACAGGTATTATGCCCCTCAAGAAAGGGCGATCTTGGAGTGATCAGCATGAATATAAAACTGCAGTCTGCACTCAATCCCGAAATAAATACTTCCAAGGGTGTCAATTCAGGAAGCTATACATTCTACAAGGGTGATAAGGTCATGCAGATAAAAAACAATTATGATATTTTGTGGGAAAAATCTGACGGTACCGATGGCATGGGCATATTCAACGGTGATATCGGAAAGATAATAAAAATAGATAATAAAGAAAAAATTGTCTATGTAAAGTTTGATGACAAAATTGCCGAATATGAATTTGAGCTTCTGGACAATCTTGAATTAGCCTATGCTGTGACCGTTCATAAAAGTCAAGGCAATGAATTTAATGCTGTAATTATACCAATGTATTCAGTCCCCTATCAGCTATGCTACAGAAATCTGCTCTATACGGCTGTCACAAGGGCTAAAAAAATACTCATACTCATAGGCGAAATATCAACCATGAATGCCATGATACAAAATAACAAAAAAACTCTGCGTTATTCTGCATTAAGGCATTTTCTCAATTTGAATGAAACTCAATAAAGAATTTTTGGAGGAAAAATTTATGCAGTCTGATTTAGCAATAGATCTTGGTACATCAAATACAAGAATATTCGTTGAAAACAAAGGGATACAGGTTGATGAACCTTCAGTAATAGCCGTTGATATTGAGAACGAGACTATTATCTCAGTCGGAAAGGAAGCCTATCAGATGCTCGGAAGAACATCAGACAAAAAACTTGCCGCCTATCCTGTGACAGGCGGTGTAATATCCGACTTTGCAATGGTCGAGGCACTTCTCAAAACCCTTCTCAAAAGAGTAACCAAGTCTTCGATAGGAATGCCAAAAGCCGTTGTATGTGTACCGAAGGGTATCACCGAAGTTGAAAAGAGTGCTGTTGTAAATGTCATAAGCAGTTCAGGCATCAGAAAAGTATGCATGATAGAAGCCCCTGTTGCAGCAGCTATCGGGGCTGGAATAGATATAAGCAGTCCTCACGGCTCACTTATTGTAAATATCGGCGGAGGCACTACTCAAATAGCAGTTATATCACTCGGCGGCATATCTGTATCAAAATCAATACGCTATGCCGGCAGCTCAATGGACGAGGATATTATCAAATACATCAAAAAAACATACAATATGCTCATAGGCAAGCGTACAGCCGAACAAGCCAAAATAAAAGCCGGCAGTGTCATATCAGGTACAGTTCCCGGCACCTATCCAGTAAAGGGAAAATGCCTTGTCACAGGTATGCCCATAAAAGCTGACATTGATGCTGAGGAACTCGTTATCCCACTGAAAAAAACTGCTGATCTCATAATATCCCAGATACAGGAAATACTTGTCGAAACTCCGCCTGAGCTTTTAGCCGATATATACACTGACGGTCTGACTCTCACGGGCGGTACTGCAAATCTTCAGGGCATAGACAAGCTGATACACGAAAAAACGGGGCTTAAAGTAAATACCGTCAGCGAACCCGAAAAATGCGTCATAAAAGGCTGTGGTGAGGCTATAAAATACATTGATACAAAGCCTTCAAAAAATGGTGGTATAAATCCCATCACGGAAAAATACTGACTTTAATTATCAGTCAAGCGTTGCAGTAGCTATAGACATACATATGACATTTTCTGCTCCGCTGTCTTTCAATACATTCAAACATTCCGACAGCGTATTACCCGTTGTTACAATGTCATCTATCAGCAATATCCTCATACCACTGACATCTTCGTTTTTACATACACTATATACCCCTCTGACATTCTCACGCCTTTCAACAAGATTCAGATCATGCTGATTCTTATTGTTCTTTGTCTTCACGAGCAAAGCCCTGCACGGCTTATTGAAAAATTCTCCGACTATCTCTGCGACCTTCTCCGACTGATTGAAGCCTCTTTCCCTTTCCCTGCTTTTGCTAAGAGGCACAAATGTTATGATATCAAAATCATCCTTTATCCCAGCACTCTCTACCGCACTGCACATTGCCTTGGCATAGCTTCGGGCATTAAAGGCAACTCCCCTGAACTTATATTTCAATATCGACTGCCTTACCTTTGAGTCATAAAAAAACGGCGATATGCAGATTATTCCTGCATCTGTATGAGATATTTTCGGAGTCTTGTCCAGCTCCTTAAAGCACTCTCCGCACTCCGTCAAGCCCGAACCTATAATTTTATTGCAATACGGACATCTGTTCGGAAATATTACCGAAATAATACGTTCTATCATCTTAAAAGTCATCTCCTTTTTGAATATTATTATAACACAGGGACTTGAATTAAGGAATAAAATAGTTTATAATAGCTTTGGAAAAAATTTGAAAGGGAAAGTTTGTAATGAAAAAAATACTTATCGGAATATTGGGAATATTAACTGCCGTGTCACTTGCAGGCTGTATGGGTACAGGTCAGAAAATCGAAAAATTATCCACTGATGATGCCCCTGATACTGCCAATATAAAATCAAGCGACTACAAGGATAATCTCGAAGGTCTTGAAAAATATCTTACAGCACTTGACTATATCCCCGAAAAGGCTGAGGCTACCGAGATGATGTCAAGCGTTATCGGTGCAAAGGACGGCGACAGATATAATTTCCTCGTCAACAACTCAACTGTATTCGTTGAACTTTATGAATATGAACCCGACAAATTAAACGATGAGGGTAAAAGAGTTATCAGCGAAGTAAAGGAAAACGGTGAATTTTATGTTTTCGGCAAGGACAGCAAGCTTGATGGAAACGTTGCCTATCCTGCAACACTCTCCGAAAACGGCAAATATTTATTGTTATACACAGACGGTTCAAGCGACATGAAAAATATCCAGCGTAAAGCCGACTTTGAAACAGCCGTAAAAAACTTTTATAAATAACACAGAATGCCGACACAGCTTTGTGTCGGCATTTTTTTAACGTGAGTTCGATGAAAACGAAAAATTATTATACTGTCATTCTGAGGAGCGACAGCGACGAAGAATCTTTTTAAGATTCCTCACTGCGTTCGGAATGACATACTTCATTTCATCATTGTCAGAATATTTTTCAGTTATATCGAACTCACGTTTTTTACTTTCCTTTTATCAGAATATCCTCTGCATTTTTTATCTGTTCGTCATTCGGAACGGGAACTCCCTTCAATGAATACGGTATTCCCAATTTTTCCCATTTCATCAAGCCCAATGTATGATACGGCAATATCTCGGTTTTTTCGACAGTTTTAAGTGTCTTTATAAATCCATACATTTCTCTCAGTGAATTTTCATCATCAGTCACTCCAGGAACTAAAACGTGTCTTATCCACATTTTCTTTCCGTTATCCGAAAGCCATCTTGCCATTGAAATTATATTCTCATTCCCGAATCCAGTCAATTCCCTATGCTTTTCGCTTTCCCACTCTTTCAAATCCAATATCACCAAGTCTGTAACTTCCATTAATTTTCCAAATTTATCAAGATATTCCATATCATCCGAAAAAGGCTGACCTGCTGTATCAAGTGCAGTATGGATATTTTCTTTTTTAGCCAGCTTAAAAAACTCCGTCACAAATTCCATTTGTAAAAGCGGTTCTCCACCACTGACGGTTATACCTCCGTTATTCTTCCAATAAGTCTTGTATCTTCTGACATGATTAAACAAATTTTCGGGTGTCCATTCATCTCCGCCCGATAAACTCCATGTTTCTGGATTATGACAAAATTTACATCTCAGTTTACAGCCCTGCAAAAATACTACAAATCTCACTCCCGGACCGTCTACAAGTCCGAAAGTCTCAAGTGAATTTACATATCCTTTTATCATCAAAAAACTCCTTTCATAAAAATAATCGAGGAGCAAAAAGTGAAAATCGTTTCTCACTCCTCACTCCTCATTTCTCACTCAAATTAAAGTTTTTTGTGGCAGGTACGGGAAATTACGTCCATCTGCTGTTCTCTTGTAAGGTCAATGAATTTAACGGCATAACCCGATACACGAATTGTAAAGTTTGCATATTCTTCCTTTTCAGGATGTTCCATAGCATCAATGAGTTTTTCCGTACCGAATACATTTACATTAAGGTGATGTGCCCCCTGGTCGAAATATCCGTCCATTACCTGAACAAGATTGTTTATTCTTTCCTGTTCATCATGTCCCAAAGCATCAGGACTTATCGTCTGAGTATTTGAAATGCCGTCCAATGCCCAATGATAAGGCAATTTGGCAACGGAATTAAGTGACGCAAGCAAGCCGTTTTTCTCTGCACCGTAACTTGGATTTGCACCAGGTGCAAGAGGTGTTCCTGCACGTCTTCCGTCAGGCATATTTGAAGTTGCCTTGCCGTATACGACATTTGATGTAATTGTCAAAATAGATGTTGTGGGCTCGGAATTTCTGTAAGTATGATGTTTCTTTATCTTTTCGAGGAACGTCTTCAACAGCCACAATGCAATATCGTCTGCACGGTCATCATCATTGCCGTATCTCGGGAAATCGCCCTTTGTCGAGAAATCGACCGTTATCCCCGCATCATCTCTTATAGCCTTGACTGTTGCATATTTTATCGCACTGAGTGAGTCAACAACATGAGAAAACCCTGCAATGCCTGTTGCAAATGTTCTTCTGACATCCGTATCTATCAAAGCCATTTCGGCGGCTTCATAATAGTATTTATCGTGCATATACTGAATAAGATTCAGCGTATTGACATACAAGCCTGCAAGCCAATCCATCATTTTTTCATATTTTTCGATAACTTCATTGTAATCGAGTATCTCTGATTTTATCGGACTGTATGCCGGTGCGACCTGTTCACGGTTCTTTGCGTCAACACCACCGTTAATTGCATAAAGCAGACATTTTGCAAGATTTGCCCTTGCTCCGAAAAACTGCATTTCCTTACCTGTCTGAGTAGCCGATACACAGCAGCATATCGAATAGTCATCTCCCCATACAGGCTTCATTACATCATCATTTTCATACTGTACAGAGCTTGTATTTATCGAAATTTTAGCGGCATATTTCTTGAAGTTTTCAGGAAGTGCCGAGGAATACAATACAGTCAAATTCGGTTCGGGAGAAGGTCCCATATTTTCGAGAGTATGCAGGAAACGGAAATCGTTTTTCGTAACCATTGAACGTCCGTCAACGCCTATTCCCGCAACTTCAAGGGTAGCCCATACGGGGTCGCCTGAGAAAAGCTGATTATATGACGGTATACGGGCGAATTTCACCATTCTGCACTTCATTACAAAATGGTCTATCAATTCCTGAGCCTCTTTCTCCGTAATTATTCCCTTTTCCAAATCCCTGTTGATATATATATCAAGGAAAGTCGAAACTCTGCCGACACTCATTGCTGCACCGTTCTGAGTCTTTATCGCTGCAAGATAACCGAAGTACAGCCACTGAACAGCTTCACGAGCATTTGTAGCCGGTTTTGAAATATCACAGCCGTATATCTTTGCCATTTCCTTCATGCCCTGCAATGCTCTTATCTGCTTTGCAAGCTCCTCACGCAGTCTTATAACATCATCAGTCATGGTACCGTCACCGCAGTTGGCAAAATCCTGCTTCTTGTAATAAATAAGATTATCAATGCCATACAGTGCGACACGTCTGTAATCTCCTACTATTCTGCCACGTCCGTAGGTATCGGGCAATCCTGTTATTATCTTGTTATGCCTTGCAGCTTTCATTTCAGGAGTATATGCATCAAAAACTCCCTGATTATGAGTAGTCACATATTCCGTGAATATCCTGTGCAGTTCAGGGTCAGGTGTATAACCGTTTGTTTCGCAAGCCTGTTCCGCCATCTTTATACCGCCAAACGGCATGAACGCTCTTTTCAGCGGCAAATCTGTCTGCAAGCCTACTATCTTTTCCAATTCAGGCTCATCTTCAAAAATATATCCTGCTCCATAAGCTGTGAGTCCCGAAACTACCTTTGTTTCCATATCAAGGACACCGCCCTTGGCTCTCTCTGCCTTTTGGAGCTTTTGAACCATATCCCAAAGTTTATTTGTAGCATCAGTCGGACCTTCAAGGAAATTTTCATCACCGTTATATTGTGTATAATTCTTCTGGATAAAATCTCTAACATTTATCTCCTGTTTCCACATTCGGCCTTCAAAGCCGTCCCACGCTACGGGATTTTCCATTCTCTTAAACATATATACAAACCCCTCTCATTACTTTCTTTAATAATTTAATAATATATCCGATTGATTTATTTGTCAACCTTAAAAAAAATCCTTATACAATAATTGTTCATATAAACAAAAACTAATAATAATTATCATTTTAAATAGCTAATTTAACAAACATTTTTTATCAACACCACAATATATTGTGGTCGTATTTTTTTTCATACAAAATATTGTGGTCTTTTAAAAAAATTGACATTTAATAAATTATCTGATAGAATTATAAGGTTATAAAGAAAAATTGATTTAAGAAAGAGGAACAAAATGGAATTTGCAAATAATTTTCAGGAAATGGGACTTGATCCAAAAATACAGCGTGCTATCGAGGAAATGGGGTTTGAACAGCCTACTGAAATACAGTCACAGGCTATACCGCTGATAAAACAGGGCTTTGATGTGATAGGTCGTTCACAGACGGGTACAGGAAAAACTATGGCTTTTGCGATACCTGCCGTTGAAAAAATAAACATACACCATGAAGAAAAAAACTCCGTTCAAGTACTTATCATGTGTCCTACAAGAGAATTAGCCGTTCAGTGTAGTGAGGAAATCAAAAGACTTACAAAATATTCAGGCGGTGTAAAGCCTGTTGAAGTTTATGGCGGTGCGGCTATGGACAGACAAATTACCCGTCTCAAACACGCTAATATCGTTATCGGCACTCCCGGAAGAATAATGGATCACATGAGAAGAAAAACGCTTAAACTTGACAACATAAAATTAGTTGTCCTTGATGAAGCTGATGAAATGTTGAGTATGGGATTCAAAGAAGATATGGAAACTATCCTCCGTGAAACTCCGCAAGACCGTCAGACAGTATTGTTTTCTGCAACAATGCCGCCGTCTATCATGGCTATCACTGAAGAATTTCAGAAAAATCCCCAACTCATACAGATAAACAAAAAACAAATCACTGTCGATAACATAGAACAAAATTATGTTGATGTCCCTATGGGAAGAAAATCAGATGCACTCAAACTTCTCCTCCACTATTACAAGCCCTCTCTTGCAATGGTTTTCTGCAATACTAAAAAAATGGTAGATGAATTATCCGAAGATTTGATTAAAAGCGGCTTCAATGCCGAGGCTCTCCATGGTGATTTGAAACAGTCACAGCGTTCAACAGTCATGGACAAATTCCGCTACGGCTCAACTGCTATCCTCGTTGCTACTGATGTTGCTGCACGAGGTATTGACGTTAATGACGTTGAAATAGTCTTCAACTATGACATACCTCAAAACAACGAATACTATGTCCACCGTATCGGCAGAACAGGCAGAATCGGCAAAAAAGGTACTTCAATCACCATTTGCAGTGGCAGACGACAAGTTATCACAATGAAAGAAATCGCCCATGCACTCAAATCCACTGTCAATCAAATAGATGTTCCTACAAATGCTGATATCAATTCCCGACTGAATGAAACAAATATCCAAACAGTCCAAGAAGTTCTCAACGGAGATATCTCTCAACAATACAAGGATATGGTCAACGCTCTCCTCGAAAAAGGCTATTCTCTTTTTGATATAGCCTGTGCAGGCTTACAGATACATTTCTCACAGACTGAAACTAATATCTCCGATATTGTCACAGAAAGAAAACAATACAAAAATTCCGACAACAAATTCAGCAAAATTATCCTCGACATTGGCAGGGCTAGCCGTGTCGCTCCAAATCACCTTGTCGCTTCCATAACCGAAAGAAGTATGCTTCACGGTTCTGATATCGGCAAAATTGAAATATATGACGATTATTCCATCGTTGCCGTACCCTCTGCAACTGCTGATGAGGTTATCGACATGATGTATGGTGCAAAAGTATGCGGTAAACCTGTCAAAACCCGTCTCTTTGAGGAAAAACTCAATCGCTCCGAAAGACGTTCCAAAAAATTTGATGACGGCAAAAAGAAAAACTTTTCTCCCAAAAATTCCCCAAAACACTCAAATAAAAAATCCCCCGCATCAAGAAAAAATATCCGTCGCAACTCAAAACGACAGGGATAATTCATAATTAATAATTAATTTTTTATGTCATTCTGAGGAACGAAGTGACGAAGAATCTTACAAAGATTCCTCACTGAGTTCGGAATAACAAAGACATCAAATTTTTAGATTTAATTCAGGCGGTGAATTTCAGATATGAAAAAGTTTCTTTTAATCTTAATTTCAATCATAATGCTTTCGGGGTGCGGTCACAGTGAAATTCAGGAATCTTCCGATATTCCGTCAAAAGTACAGGAAAGCTCCGTTTCCGAAAGTACCGAGGAAATTTCTTTCGTGGAATTTCCCAAGGGTCTTTCGACTTACTCCAAAGACAAACTTAAATACACTGACGGCAGTATCACTGTCATATTCACGGATGAATTTTACATCGAAAACAAAAGCTATACCCCAAAATCAGGCGTGTATCTCCAAAACGCTGACGGCACAGCCACTCTGCTCATTGAAAAAGTAGACGACAAGACTGTTACCAATGAAGAAATGCTTGCATATCTCTATGAAACATACCCTTACAGCGAAATATCCTCAGCCGAGAACGGTGACATCATAAGCTGGTATATCGTCACCGACAAAACAGGTCACAATGCCGTTACATTCCAGAAAATCCGCCTTGCCGAAAACGGCTATCACCAAATATGCCTTAACTGCCGTCAGGCTGACAAGGATAAGTACCGGAAAATATTTGCTTCAATAAATTTCTCGTAAAAAATTACCCACTGAATAAAAAAATTCAGTGGGATTTCTTTATGAGATTGACTTTAAAAATTCCTTGAAATAATCTGGCAAAGGG
Source organism: uncultured Ruminococcus sp. (assembly GCA_902800065.1). GTDB lineage: Bacteria > Bacillota > Clostridia > Oscillospirales > Acutalibacteraceae > UBA1213. The sequence goes on along the minus strand of CADCDE010000032.1, from coordinate 314 downwards.
GCTGAAAATGAAAGTGTCTGATTTGTACGGGGGTGAACGAATGAAATGTAATAAGCGTGAAGGCACTGTCCGTTAAGCTTCGTGATGTATTTCTTACCGCCGTATACAGGGTCGCCTGCAACGGGGTGTCCGATATATGCCATGTGTACTCTTATTTGATGTGTACGACCTGTTTCAAGTGTCAGTTCAACGTGAGTATAGCCGTTATATCGGGAAATTACTTTGTAATGTGTCACGGCATTTCGGGAATTTTTCGGTGTGACTGCCATTTTTTTACGGTCTGTCGGGTGTCTGCCGATAGGGGCATCTATCGT
>CADCDE010000031.1 GCA_902800065.1 uncultured Ruminococcus sp. | reverse complement strand
TGTCACAAAAGTATCACGAAGACAAAGATTCTTCGTCGCTTCGCTCCTCAGAATGACAAATCGGGATGCTTATATTTTAAAAATTGATTTCCGTGAAATAAGAAAAGTTATACAACGGTATGCGTGAATAATAATATTAAACTTGAAAACGGAACTGTTACACTGCCCAAAATCGGAAAAATCAAAGTTAAACAACATCGAAATATTCCTGCTGATTATATTTTGAAATCAGTTACAGTAAGTCAGACACCAAGCGGAAAATACTATGCAAGTATCTTGTTTGAGTACGAGAGCCAAGTACCGCAAACAGAAATGCAGAAGTTTTTGGGCTTGGATTTTTCCATGCACGAATTATATGTTGACATCAACGGAAATTGCCCCGAATTTCCGAGATATTACAGACTTTCCGAAAAGAAACTCAAAAAGGAACAAAGAAAACTGTCAAAAATGGTGAAGGACTCCAAAAACAGAGAAAAACAGCGTATCAAAGTTTCCAAACTGCATGAAAAGATTGCTAATCAAAGAAAGGATTTTCTTCATAAACAGTCAAGGCAGATAGCCAATGCCTATGATTGTGTGTGCATTGAAAATCTGAATATGCAGTCAATGGCACAGTTGCTGAATTTCGGCAAATCCGTTTCGGACAATGGTTGGGGAATGTTCACAGCATTTCTGAAATACAAGTTGGAAGACCTCGGAAAAAGACTTGTAAAAATTGATAAATTTTTTGCGAGTTCACAAATTTGCAGTGCTTGTGGATACCAAAATAGTGAAACAAAAGATTTGTCTGTCAGAGAATGGATTTGCCCTTGCTGTCGAACACATCTAGCATAAAAATCAAAACAAGAACCGTGGGACACACGGGGTTAGCTCGTTGATACTGTATGGGTTACCATACTTGAGCGAGAAGCCCCCGCCTCTAAGCATAGCGTAGGCGAGGGAGTATGTCACAATAATCTTATACTGTTATCGGAGAGTGAAAAATGAATGAACATGGACAGAAAAACCATTGCAAAGATATTTTTTCTTGCAGTATGTATAATTCTTGTATATATAGGCTTTCAGCATCTTGACATAATAGGCTCATTTTTGTTATGGCTTTTGCAAATATTTGTACCGTTTATAATAGCAGGCTGTTTTACATTCTTTCTGAATGTTCCTCTCAATGCAATAGAAAAAAGAATGTTCCTTTCAAAAAACGGTGAGCCTGTGAGCCCTGTAAAGGAAAAATTAAGAAGACCTCTTGCAATAACTATGTCAATAAGTATGTTCGTGCTGATAATCGGAGTGTTTTTAATTATTATCATACCGGAAATAAGCAACAGTCTGCAAAAAATAGCCGGTTCAATACCTGTTGCATTTGAACAGGTACAGGATACCCTTACGGACTGGAGCAACAGATATGACTGGGCAAAGCCTATAATAGAAGTACTTGATGTTGACTGGGGTTCGATGGGTTCAAATATAAGCGGATTCATAACGAGCAATATTTCAAATTTTTTCAGTTCAACAATGGATTTTTTGAATTCGACAATGAAAGTCTTGTCATCTGTCATAAGCACTGTTGTAAATATATTTCTTGGAATAGTCCTTGCAGTATATTTCCTTGCGAATAAGGAAAAAATTTCTTCAAATGTCAAAAAGATATTATATGCACTTCTTCCGTCAAAGGCTGTTGACTATATAGTTGAAGTGGGAGTTATGACAAACAAGTCTTTTTACAACAGTATAACCGGTCAGATGATGGAATGTGTGATAATAGGCTGTCTTACGGGATTCGGAATGGCAATACTAGGCTTTCCTTACGCTTCACTTGTTGCAGTTCTGATAGCGATATGTTCATGGGTACCTATGTTCGGCATAACAATAGGCACCGTCATAGGAACTCTTTTTATCCTGACAGTCAGCCCCATACAGGCAATATGGTTTGTAGTATTCATGGTATGCTTACAGCAGATAGAGGGAAATTTGATATATCCGAGAGTTGTCGGTTCAAATATCGGACTGCCGCCTATTATCATGATAGCTGCAATAGTTGTTTTCAGCGGATTCTTCGGTATAATAGGACTTCTTGTATGCGGTCCCGTGACATCTGTTCTGTACACTCTTTTAATGCGTTTTGTCAATAATAAGGTAAAAGAAAAGAATATACCAAATGAAAAATACGCAATGATCAAAAAAAACAGTGAATCACATGAAGCTAAAACCAAAAAGAGTGAAAATAAAAAATTAAAAGAAATTATTTCAGGCTTGAAGAAAAAAATCAAATGAATTCAAAACAGCAGTTCGTGTTTGTGCGAATTGCTGTTTTTTATAATTTTTTATAAAACTATTGTAATTTTATATTGAAATATGATAAAATTATAAATGTGATTTATATTTAGGGGAGGTTTTTATATGTCAGATTTAAAATATTCACATATTCTTGATGAACAGGCATATTTCGGAAATGACCTTGGGGCTGTTTATTCAAAGGATTTTACTGTATTCAAAGTGTGGGCACCGTCGGCAAGTGATGTTGTATTGAAACTCTATAAAACGGGAGATATGGACGAATCAATATCCGTTGAAGATATGACAAAGGGTGAAAACGGTGTATGGAGTATAAAAATTGACGGTGACATCAAAAATACATATTATACATATTTTGTGACCGTTGACGGTATAACAAGGGAAGCAGCTGATATATATGCCAAAGCTGCCGGTGTCAACGGCAACAGAAGCATGGTTGTTGACCTTGACGACACCAATCCGGAAAATTGGGAAAATGACAGTAATATTTTGCTTGAAAATGCTACTGATGCGGTTGTATGGGAAATTCATGTCAGGGATTTTTCCATAAGTCCTTTGTCCGGTGTATCGCCCGAACACAGAGGAAAGTATCTTGCATTTACCGAAAAGGGTACTACTCTTGACGGAAAAGGTGAAATTTCAACTTGTGTTGACTATCTTAAAAAATTAGGTATAACTCATGTACAGATATTGCCGATGTATGATTATGCTACTGTTGACGAAGCAAATCTTAATCAGCCGCAGTTCAACTGGGGATATGATCCCAAAAATTACAATGTTCCCGAAGGTTCATATTCGACAAATCCCTTTGACGGAAATGTCAGAATAAGAGAGTTGAAACAGATGATAATGGCTCTGCATGATGCAGGAATAGGTGTTATCATGGACGTTGTATATAACCATATGTATTCAGCGGCAGGAAGCTGGTTTGATAAGACAGTTCCAAATTATTATTTCAGACTCGAAAAAGACGGAACACTCAGTGACGGTTCGGGCTGCGGCAATGAGACTGCAAGCGAACACCTTATGTACAGAAAATTCATGACGGATTCAATATTATATTGGGTAAAGGAATACCATATCGACGGATTCAGATTTGACCTTATGGGAGTACATGATGTCGATACGATAAACGGTATCCGAAAAGCACTTGATGAAAATATCCCGAATGGTGAAAAAATAATCATGTACGGTGAGCCCTGGACTGGCGGTAAATTGGGTACAGAAATGGATACCTGTGTGAAAAAGAATATCCATAAGCTGGATAACAGAGTTGCAGCCTTTAATGATAATTTCCGTGATGCCGTCAAAGGTCATGTTTTCAATGCACTTGAACAGGGCTTTGTGCAGAGCGGCGAATTTACAGAAGAACTCAAATCAGGCATAACTGCAAACTGTATTTCAAATAAATGGTCAAATCAGCCCTCACAGGCTATTGCATATACCTCGGCACATGATAATTTTACTCTCTATGATAAACTCGTTCTTTCAGTAAAGAATGATATGTCCTATGACGAGAGAGATGAAAAGCTCGTTGCAATGAATAAAATGTCAGCGGCACTTATGTTTACATCACAGGGCATGGTATTCATGCAGGCAGGTGAGGAATTTGCCCGTACCAAATTCGGTGATGACAACAGCTATGTATCGTCTGATAAAATAAATCAGATAGACTGGAGCAGTCTTGAAAAATATGCAGATTTAGCCGAATATTATAAGGGACTTATCGAAATAAGAAAGAATTTTTCTCCGTTCAGGGATTCCACTGTAAATTCCGCAAAACTCATAAAATTTTCCGAAAACCTTGAGGGTGCAGTTGCGTATACGCTTGAAAATACAATAAATCCCGAAAAAGAATGGAAATATATTGCAGTCCTTGTAAATGCAAATGAAACCGAAACGGAAGCAGAATTGCTTGCACAGGAAGATAAAACTTTACCCGAAAAATGGACTGTCATTGCCAATGCCGAAAAAGCAGGTCTTTCAGGCCTTGGAACAATAGAAGGAAATACCGTAAAAATTCCTCCTCTGTCGGCATTGATACTTGTTTCGGATAAATGATATAAAAACAGTACAAAAACTTTCCACGGAAATCAATTTTTAATCTTTGTCTTCGTGATACTTTTGTGACAAAGATCCTTCGCTTTCGCTCAGGATGACATAATTTTATTTTTCTTTTGGAGAAACTTGATTTCCGTGAAAACTTTCTCTTTACTGTTGACATTACTGTGGATTTATGATATAATTACCGAAACATTTTGTATATTTTTTAGTAAGTGAGGTGTTGAAAAAATGCAGAAGTATGTATGTGATTTATGCGGATATGTTTATGACCCTGTTGAGGGTGATGAGGCTAACGGCATAGCTCCGAACACTCCTTTTGAAGACCTTCCCGAAGATTGGGTATGTCCTTTGTGCGGCGTTGACAAGAGCAATTTCTCGGTTGAATAATTTTTGAAAAGAATATTTTTTGAGGGGAGAGCAAATATTTTTTGTTTTCCTCTCTTTTTTATTTATGTGTCATACATATGTCATTCTGAGGAGTGAAAGCGACGAAGAATCTTTCCAAGATTCCTCACTTCGTTCGGAATGACAAAGATATAAAATGATTAGGGGGATTTTTATGAAACTATGGAACGGAAGAAGATACTATTCACTTGACTGCTATCTGAAAGAAACTTTCGGAGAAAAGCTGTATAAGCTGTCGTTAAGCGGAGGCATGACCTGTCCCAACCGTGACGGGAAACTGTCAACTGAGGGATGTATATTTTGCAGTGAGGGCGGTTCGGGGGATTTTGCAGCACCATGTATGGATATTTCAAGTCAGATAGAGTATGCTAAAAATCTTGTAAAAGACAAATTTCAAGGGGATAAATATATAGCCTATTTTCAGTCTTACACAAATACTTATGCAGATACGGAATATCTTGAAAAAATTTTCATGCCTGTGATAAAGCGTGATGATATAGCCGTTCTTTCGATAGCAACAAGACCTGACTGTCTTGAAAACGATAAGATAAGACTTATAGCTGACTTGGCGAAAATAAAACCTGTCTGGATAGAATTGGGATTGCAGACGATACACCAAAAAACAGCGGATTTTATCAACAGGGGATATGAATTGGAATGTTATGACAAAATTGTTGAGCGACTGAAAAATATCGGAGTGAATGTTATAACGCATATAATATTAGGCTTGCCGAATGAAAGCAGGGAAGAAATGCTGGAAACGGCTGAATATGTCGGGAAAGTCACTGACGGGATAAAAATACAGCTTCTGCACGTTCTCAAAAATACAAAATTAGCTGAGATGTATCAAAGCGGATATTTCAGGACACTTGATGAAGATGAATATATATCTCTCGTGGGAGATGTTATAGGTGTATTGCCCGAAAATGTTGTGATACACAGATTAACGGGTGACGGAGATAAAAAAATACTCATATCACCATTATGGAGTTGTGACAAAAGGCGTGTGCTGAATCTGATAAATCACGAACTGAAAGCAAGAAATATTTATCAGGGACAAAAAAATCGACTGATGTAAAAACATCAGCCGAAATTTTTTTATTCTGTACGGAGTGCCGCAACAGGGTCTTTTTTGGCGGCTTTTCTTGAGGGGATAAGACCGCCTATAAGAGTAAGTATTACACTTAATATTATTAATATTACAGCACCGTCCCACGGTAAAACGGCATTTACCGTGTTGTTTCCGACAATATGATGAATGATAGCATTTATGGGTATCAGAAGAAGAAGTGATGTACCTATGCCGATAAGTCCCGAAAGCAGTCCGATTATAAATGTTTCGGCGTTGAATACCTGAGAGATGTTTCTCTTTGAAGCACCTATCGCACGGAGTATGCCTATTTCTTTTGTACGTTCAAGGACTGATATATAGGTTATTATGCCTATCATGATTGATGATACTATCAGTGAAACGGCTACAAAGGCTATCAGTACATAGGAAATTACATTTATGATGGTAGTTACGGAGGACATCAAAAGATCGACAAAATCTGTATAGGTTATTTTATTTTCTTCTGTAACGGTCTTGTTATAATCCTCGATACATCTGGAAATAGCGTCCTTGTCCTCAAAGCTGTCTGCATATATGCTTATAGATGAAGGTGCGTCAATACTTATAACACCTAATTTTTCCAGATTATCCTCATAGCTTCCCGATGATATGTAATTGTCATATATGGATATAAGAACATCATCGGAAGGATTTTGCATATATTGGTCAAAAGCCTTTGCCATGCCTTCCTCGGTAGTCGGAGGAGTTGGCATAGACTGTGTATTTTGCTCTTGGAGCTGAGCAAGCATTTCTGGAGTCATGGAATTTTGAGGGATAGACATTTCAGGAACAGAGGTTTCGGGGATATTTCCTGACATTGCAGCCAATGCCATGATTGTCATATACATATTTGCTTTTTGTGTCACACCAAGATTTTCAATGTATTTTTTGGCATCATTTATTTTTTCACTGTCGGTTTTAGGTTCAAAGACCATTCCCGTGATGATATTTTTGTTTTGGTCATCCTGTTGAGCCTGAACGATACGGCTGTTGTTGGTGTAGTCTATAATATAATTCGTGAGAAGCCTTGTATATCCCAAGGGCTTGGATATGAGCATATTATCGGCATCATCTTTGAGTTTTATTATGCCTGTCACTTTGAGTACAAGTGCATTCTCGAGCTTTTGTTTTATTTTTTCCTCGTCTGATGAAATATCATCATAATAGCCGAATCTGTTTTTTACATAATAGTCGCAGGCGGGCATGACATAAAATTCTTTATTGCAAATATCACTGTATTCGAGTTTTTGTTCGGCTAATTCAACACTTTCGCCTTTTTCGATTTTCTTTGAAATTTCCTTGTATTCATCAACGGGAAGGAATCCCATTTGATAGAGTGCTGTTATGGGTATTTCGTTGTTTTCGTCAAGAATGAGTACAAGTTCGTTGTATGCGTTTGGCATAGAGCCGTATACAAGTTCATAGTTATCTGTAATTACACTGCTGACAGTATTTGTTTTAGGATTGGGCAGGAGTTCTTCAAGCATTGAGGTACCGCCTCCAACCATAGCCATAGCACCGTCAGTTGCACCGAATTGCATACCGCCGAAAGAGATGGTCTGATCCTTCTTGTCATTTATGGTACTGCCGTCAGTATTTACGAGTTTATCATCCGGATCATAGGAATATACCGTGAATTTTGTATCATAAGAATAGATTATGCCATTGTCACCGATATATTTGTTTATCTCACTGTTTGGGTTGTCAAGATATTTTTTGAAGTCTGTGAGATTGTTTTTGGTAAAGCTGGTTGACATTTTTGAAACAGCTTCAAGCTGTGTATTGTCCGAATACACAGCATTCATATCATGAGTGGCAGGATCGGGATTAAGGGATTTCTGACGGGCTTCAATGAAGCTGCTGAAATCAATTGACTGAGCCTCGATATTGATGGGATATGATGACATTGTACTTCGCTGTATGCTGTCGATATAGAGATTCACGCCGTTTGAAAGAGATAGGATAAGGGCAATTCCGATAATGCCTATTGAGCCTGCAAATGATGTAAGAAAAGTTCGTCCTTTTTTAGTGCGGAGATTGTTAAAGCTCAGTGAAAGGGCTGTAAGGAATGACATTGACGACCTGCCCATGTTTTTATGCTGGGGTTCTTTTTCGTCAGCCTTTGTTTCAAAAGGGTTGGAATCGTCTGTTATTTTTCCGTCTGACAGTTTAACGATACGATTGGCATATTTTTCGGCAAGTTCGGGGTTATGCGTTACCATTATAACAAGCCTGTCCTTTGCAACTTCGTTGAGTAAGTCCATGACTTGTATGCTCGTCTCGGAATCCAATGCACCTGTCGGTTCATCGGCAAGAAGTATACTTGGATTATTGACCAATGCTCTTGCAATGGCAACTCTCTGCATCTGACCGCCTGACATCTGGTTAGGTCTTTTGTGGAGTTGGTTTCCTAAGCCTACTTTTTCGAGAGCTTCTTTGGCACGTTTCCTGCGTTCAGTCTTTGATATTCCCGAAATAGTCAGAGCAAGTTCGACATTGGATAAGATACTTTGATGAGGGATAAGATTATAGCTTTGAAAGACGAAGCCTATTGTGTGATTGCGGTAGGAATCCCAGTCCCTGTCCCTGTATTTTTTTGTAGAAATTCCGTTGATGATAAGATCACCGCTGTCATATCTGTCAAGACCGCCTACTATGTTCAGTAATGTAGTTTTGCCTGAGCCTGACGGACCGAGTATGGCAACGAATTCATTGTCACGGAAATTAAGACTGACATCATTCAAAGCTGTTTGTACAAGATCGCCTGTTTTGTACTGTTTTTTGATATTCTGTATTTTTAGCAAATGCAACATCTCCTCTTTTTATAGTAAACGTAAATGAAAATTTCCTTTTGTCATTCTGAGGAACGAAGTGACGAAGAATCTTTCAAAGATTCCTCGCTTTGCTCGGAATGACATATAGCAATTTATTTTGTTGTTTACTATAATTCTTTTAGAAAAATTATAATACAACAGGTAATGTTTGTCAAAGTATTTTTACGGCAATAACGGTTATATCATCATCATGCCCGTCATTTCTTCTTGAAACGGCTTCATCATTGATAGTATCGGCTAATTCCTGCATGGATTTGTTTTCGGAGGAATCAAGGATGTGTTCTATCCAGTCATCACCTGTGACAACTGCACCGTCTGAAAGCATGATGATAATATCATTTCTAGTGAAATTATCCTCCGTGTCCGTGAATTTTACATCGGGGAGTATCCCGACAGGCAGTGAAGGAGTTTCTATACGATAAGTCTGAGTGCCTTTTCTGACGAATGAGAGTGCCGCACCTGCCTTGAAGAAATCCGTTTCACCATTGTACAGGTCTATTGAAAGTATATCGAGAGTGGCGAGGGATTCATCCTCGGATTTGACCATGAGAGCGGAGTTAACTACCTTGAGAGAACATTCAAAGCCCAGCCCTGCTTTTATCAGCTTGGACATGATGCTTACAGCCATTCTTCCGTCAACAGCGGCACGTCCGCCTGTTCCCATGCCGTCACTGAGAACGGTTATAAATCTTCCCATACCGTCATAAAAATAACTGAAATTGTCACCGCATAATTGTCCGCAGTCGCTGATATGCTGACTTGCAGCTATTTCGATATTGAGAATGGCTTTTTCGCAGAGGATTATCCTGCATCTTCCAAAAGCAGCGGTTATATTCGGGGTATCAAAGATACGCCCACATATTTTGGATATTTCGCTGACAATGACATTGCGTTTTATTTTGCTCCTGTCACCGTCAAATATTTCCGCTTCGACAGTCATCCTGCCCATATAATTGACACGACAGTTCACATCTATCGGTATCATACCAAGGTCTTTGAATCTGACAAGAATTTTTTCGGCAAGTTCATTGTCAAAGAATTCATAGTTTTCGTATTCATCAGCCATTTCACCGAGGATATCACCCAATCCGCAGAATTGTCCTGCAACGACAGTTCGTATTTCGTCAATGCGTTTGGCGGCAGCCTCCGAAAGAAGATAGTTTTTATATGACTTATTGACGGCAGAAGCCATTTCAATGCTGCGGCAGCATTTTCTCTTTAATTCGTCACAGAAATCCTTTGCTTCTATCTCGCCCTTATGGCTGAGCTTTTTGGTAACGGAATCGAATAATTCAAGTGAAACACCGTTGCGGTGTTCCCAGCAAAATGTTTTCATACCACAGCGTACACAGGTGCTTTCAACAGCCTTTTGATATACACTTTCAAGGGTAGGTGTCACAACAGTGGAGAGTCTTTTGGATACCTCGTCAACATCGTTTGATACCCCAGATAATGCCTTTGAAGCAAAGTCCAGACGCATTATAACTGAGCGTCTCAGACTTTCGTAATTTTTATCGCTTTTTTTCAGCGAGAATACGGCTGTTATGAAATTGAAGGCATTTTTTGGTATGAGCATAAATATCAGGCTGGATATTGTAAGCTCATAGAGAGTTTGTATGACTGTGCTGAGAGAGGATGCCTGAAGTGAGGCTATCCCGCTTCCGAAAATGAACATGACAGCGGATAAAATTCTTCCCGTTGGTGAGAAAAGTCCTGCAAGGAGACCTCCGAAGGCATATGATGTTCCCAGAAAGTAGTAATCCGAAGCGGATATGCCTAATATTATTCCCGTGGATATACCCGAAATACAGCCGCCTGCAACACCGCCGTAATGAGCGGCAATTAAAATACAGATTCCTGCAAGTATCCTTCCGAGTGAAAGAGAGCCTATTGTTATAGATGATATTCCCGATAAAGCGATACAGCCTGTCAGTATAAGAGCTGAAATTTCCTGTGGCAAAAGAGTACCGAGAGTTTTTGTACCGTTTATGATATTGATAGTGCGTGATATAAAATAAGCCCCCATGCCTGCGAGGATGATTTCGAGAATGTACATGAAGATATCCTTGTATCCGTTGACGGTCATTACAGCAATGCTTGTAGCCGCTGTAGGTACAATGCAGACAAGAATATTATATAAAGAATATCTCTGCAGCTTTTTGATATCCTTGAGAGTCCACCTTATTGCAAGAACAGCGAGCATTGCGGCAACATATCTGAAATGATAGCCCCCATGAATCATATATCCGATAGCTGAACCGATAATTGCAAATAAAATGTTATTGAAAGGAACTGATGCAGCGAGAGATATTCCAAAGGGAGCATATTTTTCAAAGACAGTGCTGTTTGCTGCAAGTATGCCGCATAAGAAATATACTATATTTGCAATTATTTTCATTGTACTTCCGCTTAATGCACTTTTTATATCCGTTCTTCTGACAGTGGATACGTTCATCAATAAATTCTCCTTAAAATATTTTTTGTATTATTATACAGCGTTGATATAAATATCTTTGTCGATTTGCACATTTTTTTAATAAAAAAAGAAGACGAAAATTTGACAATATATAATGCTTTTTGATATAATTAATAAAAGATATTTATAAAAGAGCGGTGAAATTGTATGTCAGAAAAAAACAGTGATATTGACGAAAGAGGAAATATCTCAAATAAATTCAAGCTCGCTATGGCATTCAATATATGGAGAGTTCTTGATAAAAATGAATATGAAAGTACACTTGAATATATAGACAAAAATAAATGGGTTTTATTCACAATGGTGATGTCGGGGTATAATAGGCTAATGTCTCAAAGAAAGAAAAAAGCTCAAGATGTTGTATGTGAGATAGCATGGGCAACGGGATATATCATTCCACAGAATTTTGATTACCGTTACTGCGGATATGATATAAATGCAATGAGACATCTTATAAAAGATAAATATACAGTGAGTCCGAGTGTCCTGAAAAACTCCATAGATATAGATCTTATAGAGGATGACGGTGAAGAAGGTTCTGTCCTGTATGAACTCAAACAACTCCCGCTTTCATGCTGGCTGAACCTGAAAGATACTATCAAAAAATACAATAAAAAATGGGAAGAAGATATAAGAACGAATCTGTATCAGTGGATGGGTGCAGGATATGAGTATGTACTGGATTTTTACAGCTTTATAAATTTATGTGCATATTTCAATATAGAAACAAAGCCCTTTGAAAGTGTATGGAACAGCTACATGAAGCCGTCAATTCAGAAGCCCCTGATATACATAGCAAAGGATTTCCCTGAATACAGAACCTTTTGGGAAGCATGGTACAATGAATTGTATAAATATTCCTATGAGATATTCAGCCTTGCAGGACAGTCGTTTAGTTGGGACAGAAGCAAGATGCAGGAAAGAAAAAGAATGTTGATAAATTCAGGCTTATGGGAGGATATTGTTAACAGTAAAAATTTGTCAGTCAATATTAATGAAATAAGCATTGACACGGAAAATTTTGCAGAAAAGTGGCTTGAAAGACCGATAGATTCATCATCGGATAAAAAACTTGAATTTCACGGATTCTTCACGAGCAAGAGAAGAAATATGAATACACAAGGCAATAATAATCAACAGCAGGGAGTAAGAATTGTCAGCATATCCATGGATGAAATAAAGGAAATAGCAAGCATAACTGCTCCGAGCGAGATTCAGACTGACCTTTCGGAATTGGAACAGCCGAAAGAGGAAACGCCTCCGCCCGAGCCTGAAAAAAAAGGCGGTTTTATGGAATTTCTCAAAGGATTATTTGGCAAGAAAGAACAGACTCCCGAAGCACCGCCTGAACCTGAAGAATCACCCGAAGAAAAAATGAAAAACAAATATCTCGAAATACTCGAAAAAAATGCCGATAATCCTGTATTTAAGCATGATATAAAAGTTACCAAAGAACATATCGACCAAATACAGTCAAGACTGCAAAAAATCAATGGCATATTATCCGAGCATTTCAAGCCCAGTGAGATGACTTACGCAAGATTTGCGAGAATTATCGAGGAAACAGCAACAAGATTTTATGCCAATGTCAGAACAATGATAAAAAGAATAGATATCTTTGATACAAAAGATTATCTGAATATATCCCGTTCAAGTACAGGAATGTCCGTAGCTGCTAAGAAGGAACGTATGAGAATATATACCGAGCATATAGACTATGTCCATAAGCTGGTGGATTCAAACGAAAATATCATCAGCAAACTTGACGGACTTCTGCTTGAGCTTACCAAGCTGGATGACTTCAGCGAGGAATCACTCAATAACAATCCTGCCATCAATGAACTTACAGCACTTATCGACCAGACAAAATTCTATAAGCAATGAAAAAAATCCCGAAACAATTCAAAATGTTTCGGGAAATTTTTTTAATTTTCATCTTTTTTTGCCCTTCTGACAGCATCAGTGCAGTAAGCTTTTATTTCAATACTGTTCATATAGTTGTCGAAAACGTGTTCACCGTGCAACTCAAAATATTTCTTGAACGGACAGAAGACTCTTACGATATTTGTCTGATTGAAGAAAACTATCTGCACAGGACATTCCATTATATCGCTCATACCTGATATTGTGAGAACACCATGTTCTCTTTGTGAAGTATCGCAGTTTCTGATGATATAGTTTTCCGCTTTAAGCTCTGTCAGCCTTTCATTGTCGTTTGAGCCTGCTATTTCAGCGACAGCAAAACGCTGTGTATTTTCCCTGAAATCCGTGTCAATAATTACCTGAGCGGCATCGAGCATGAAGTCATATCCGTAACTCCAAGTCGAGTGGTATTCTACCATTATCCAGTCATTTATTTCTTTCATGCCTTGAAAAATCATTTCAAAAAAATCCTCCTTAAGTTTTCTGATAAAACGGATAAGTACTTTGAGCAGCTTGCTGACCGAGGTCTGAATCAAAAGGAATGAACTCTATCCAGGTATCCTGTATATAATTATATACATTTTCAGCCATGTCATTTAATATTGATTCATCGCCTTCAAAATCAACTATGACAAGATATCCCGTTGAATCTCCCTGCTTTATTCCCTTGAGATATGCAGTATATATACCGTCAGTCTGTTCCATAAGATTGTGCAGAACTCTTATCATATCATTTGGCACTGAACGCAGTTCAAACAAAGTAATTGGTTCTTCAATTTCTTCAGAGTAATTTTCCTGATATTCTTGGTCTGTTTCTTCAGGTATATCTTTTTGATATTCTTGGTCTGTTTCTTCGGGAATTTCTTCGTGGATATCTTCCTGATATTCCTCAAAATCGTTTTCGATTTCATCTATGGTAATGTCTGAAGATACTTTCTTTATTAAATTGAGTGCATTGTTGTCGATAACCATATTGAAGCCGAATGGATTGACAGCTATTTTTTCGCCTTGACTGCAGAGATATTCAATGTCATTGAAGTTGACAATATTTCCTGCACACTGTCTGTCACGGTCAAAACGGCTGAATTCTGTCCAGTCAGTGAAAAAAGGTATCAGTGTATCATCATTATCGAGCTTGAGTGCAGGAATGGTAATTGCAGTACCATCTGCTGAATGAACGGCTTTCAGAAAGCTGTTTTCAAGACCGTCAAGCGGAGTATCTCTGTCGATTATAACAGGCATGAGATATTTTGCCTGATACAGTGAACGGAGTAATTTGGTTCTTGTATTTTTTGTTGCAGTACCTGATTTGAAAGTTTGAAAAAATAGATTTGCAATGACCATAAGCGACTGATTCAAAACAGGCTGTTCTGTTTTCGGCAGTGATGAAAAATCGGGTTTGTCGATTATATCAAAAATATCCATTGAAATAAACTGCTTACCGTTGTCCAAGACAATATTTTCGACACCGCATCTGAACAAATCGCTGAAAAACTGTATTCGGGTTTCAGGCTTGCAAAGTTCCGTTTCAATTTCAGTTTTATGTACAGCTAAATGTTCCTTGAAAGCCTCGCAGAAGGTCTTTTCGGAAAATATGAATGCAGAGGGTTTCCCGTTAAAATATTCGATATAAGTATTTTTAGTAACAGGTGAATAGGCTGCCCATAATTTATTGCTTGTCTGAACGGATTTGATTATTTTTTTATAGAAGTCAGGATTTTTGGAACGTGCATATTCGTCAATAAGTTCCTGAATCGTTGGCATATTATTATCATCTCCTAAAAAACGGATGTATTTTAAAAATCTTTTGTAATTATTATACAAGCACTCTCAAATTCTGTCAACAATGTTTTTGAATACTCTTGTTAAATCTCAAAATTTAATTCTGAGGAGCGACAGTGACGAAGAATCTTTTGAAGATTCCTCACTGCGTTCGGAATGACATACTTCATTTCATCATTGTCAGAATATTTTTCAGTTAAATTGAACTCACGTTAGAAAAATATTGGGAGATGATTTTTTATGACAGATGAAATAAAAGTGCTTTTGGAGGATTATTTTCTTGCGGCTGTAAATTTGTATGGTATTATTCCGCTGTGGAAAGTTTTTGAGATATACAATAATCAGAATGAGCCTATAACAGAAAGCGAGTTCAGGGAATTTGCTGAAAATATAGATTGTTCCAATAAATCCTATGATATAATAGGTAAGGAGGATATTGACAAAAAAGCCCCCGAAACTGATTTAATGAAAAAGGAACTTGTTGCGGAATATATGTATATAGACGGTTGGGAAGAATATAAAGAGATAAGCGGGCTTCAGGAAGGCATTGATTATTATATCCCCAAAAAAGAAAGGTTTTTGAGATATAAAGATGAGTTTTTCTATGAGAAATCTATGGAGTTCATTGATGTCAGGGCATTTCTGAGAAATTTGCCGTATCTTTCAAAGGAACAGGCTGATACTATTGCAGAAGATATGGAATTTATGTTGCAGGCAGACAGGGAAGATGATATTATTCCTGCTGTGAGTCAGGCTATTGAGTTAGGATTCAAGGACAAAGACAAAATAAAATTACAGGAATTTTGCGGACTGCTCATGGATTTGAATGATAATGTCAGGAAGCACTGTTATCGTGGACACACCAAAAAAGAAGTTTTCGGAGATTTCGGGGATATTTTTTGAAACAGGTGTTGAATATCAGCATAAATTTGTTATAATATAATAGCGGAAAATTTTTCGTAAATAAGTAAAAGGGTGAATTGAAAATGTCAAAAAAGGTAAGAACAAGATTTGCACCAAGTCCGACAGGCTTTATGCACGTTGGAAATCTCCGTACAGCTTTGTATGAATATCTCATAGCAAAGTCACTCGGAGGTACATTTGTACTTCGTATCGAGGATACCGACCAGGAACGTAAAGTTGAGGGTGCGGTGGATATTATCTATAATACGCTCAAACAGGCTAAATTAATACATGATGAAGGTCCCGACATAGGCGGTGAATATGGTCCTTATGTTCAGAGTGAAAGAAAAGATATGTATTTGCCGTATGCACAGAAATTAGTTGAAATGGATAAGGCATATTACTGTTTCTGCACGAAAGAAAGACTTGATTCACTTCACAATGATTCCGATGATATAGGCGGAGGCTATGACCGTCACTGCCGTAATTTGCCGAAAGATGTCGTTGAAAAAAATCTTGCGGAGGGTATGCCGTATGTTATCCGTCAGAAAATGCCTTTGGAGGGTTCAACGACTTTCAATGATGCCGTATTCGGTTCTATCACCGTTGAAAACAGTGAACTTCAAGACCAAATACTTATAAAAACAGACGGTTATCCGACATATAACTTTGCAAATGTTATAGATGACCATACTATGAATATAACTCATGTTGTCAGGGGAAGCGAATATCTTTCCTCGACACCGAAATATAATCTCTTGTATGAGGCTTTCGGCTGGGAGATACCCGAATATGTACATCTCCCATTGATAATGGGTAAAAATGATGACGGTTCTGTTTCCAAACTTTCAAAAAGACATGGTGCAACGAGCTTTGAAGACCTCGTTAAACAGGGATTTTTGCCCGAAGCTATAATAAATTATATAGCACTTTTGGGCTGGTGTCCGAAAGATAACAGAGAAATATTCTCAATCGAGGAATTGGCTGAAAATTTCTGCATTGACGGCATAAGTAAATCACCGTCAATATTCGACTATGATAAATTGGAATGGTTCAATGGTGAGTATATCAAAGCCATGCCCGTTGAAAAATTCGCTGAAATATCAATGCCTTACTTCAAAAAAGCTATAAAAACAAAAGAACTGGACTGGATAAAAGTAGCGTCCATTCTCCAGCAGAGAACTACAAAATTAACACAGATTCCCGAAAAGATAGAGTTCTTTGAAGCACAGCCCGATTATGAAAAGGACTTGTTTGTAAATAAAAAGAGCAAGACAAATCTCGAAAATTCCGTGATAATGCTCAAAGAGGGTATTTCTGCACTTAATGCACTTGATGAATGGAATCACGATACAATACATGATTGTCTTATCGGACTTGCACAGAAGCTTGAAGTAAAGAACGGTACATTGATGTGGCCTATCAGAATAGCTGCATCAGGTATGACTGTAACTCCGGGCGGTGCTGTTGAAATACTCGATATTCTCGGCAAAGAGGAATCTATGACCAGACTTCAAAAAGGTCTTGCGAAATTGAGTGTGGAGAGTTAAGAGTGGAGAGTGGAGCTGTTGACAAAAAGGAGATTTTTATTATGAATATAGAACAGCTCAGAAATGAATATGCACAGGGAAAGCAATTTAAGTATGTGTTCTTTTGGGGACATAAGAAATTCAATGAAATTACCAATACTTGTTTAAGTCAGTGGTATGAATGTAAATTCACGGTTGACGGAGTGGAATATCATACAGCCGAACAATATATGATGGCACAAAAAGCCGTTTTGTTCGGTGATAAAGAGGTACTTCAAAAAATCATGTCAGCCGACAATCCCGCTGTTTATAAAAGTCTTGGCAGGCAGATAAGAAACTTTGACGAAAATATCTGGAATGAACATAAATTTCAGATAGTCGTCAATGGAAACACGGCGAAATTTTCGCAGAATCCCGAACTGCTTGACTTTCTTCTGAAAACAGGTGACAGAGTTCTTGTCGAGGCAAGCCCTTATGACAGGATATGGGGGATAGGCAAGTCAAAAGATGACTTTGAGATTGAAAACCCGTTTAAATGGAAAGGTGAAAATTTATTGGGCTTTGCCTTAATGGAAGTCAGAGAAAATTTAAAATAAAATTGAAAATATAGTAAACGTCAATGAAAACGTCCTTTTGTCATTCTGAGGAACGAAGTGACGAAGAATCTTTCAAAGATTCCTCGCTTTTCTCGGAATGACATAGAGCAATTTATTTTGTCGTTTACTATAAAATTACATACGGTGATGCGATTATGAGAAATCATAAAAGATATTTGCAATACAAGGCAAGATTGAAACAAATCAAAAAATACGGAAATTTCTATGATGAAATTTGCCCGAAGTGCGGTAATAAAGGCTTGTTTTTTTATGACAGGTATGATGCAGAATGTTGCCTTGCCTGTGACACATGGCTTGAAAATGCCTGCAATGATAAAAATTGTCCGTTTTGTGCTAACCGTCCTCCTCAGCCATGGAGTGCATTTTATCTTGAAGATAAAGTAAATTATCCCAAAAAGGACTTTTTCATATCAAACTTTCAGCATAAATTTGAGGGTGGAATGCGTCACCGTATGAAACAACAAAAAATACAGCTTTTGCAGAATAAAAGGAGATAGTATGGAAATATATACAACACTCCCCGAAATCAAGTCGCATGAATTGAAATACGGTGAATATCCCGAAACGGATAAAAATATTATTCTTGAAAAAATCAATACTTTTTGCAATGGATTTTTCGGTGCAGTTCCAAAGGAATTCTTTCAGAGCGGAAACTACTTTTTTATAGACATAATTCCGACTAACAATGAGGATATGTTTGAACTAATGAAAGATTATATCGGATATGACATCACGAAGGACGATTTTCATGTACTCGATAAAGCGGAGTTTTATGAAAAAATATCCGATAATGACGATATTAAAAACAGCTTTGAAAATCTTTTTGAAAGCGATTATATCGAAAGCTGTCACATAGGAAATAAATTTTACTGTATGCCCAATACAAATATATTTTATAATCTTTTGGACGTGTACTGCATAAGATATAAAAATTATACATTGGTGATTTCCTACGGGAATGACGAATAAAAAGGAGAGAATGGAAAATGGCAGAAGAATTGGAACTTTCCGGCGGTAATTTCATATATGATATTATCACGGAGGATATTGCCGAGGGCGGTAAATATGAGGGTAAGAAAGTTCATACAAGATTTCCTCCCGAGCCTAACGGCTATCTGCATATAGGTCACGCAAAGGCTATATGTGTGGATTTCGGCATGGCAGAACGTTTTGACGGTATATGCAATCTTCGTATGGACGATACCAACCCCACAAAAGAAGATGTTGAATATGTTGATGCTATCAAAGAGGATATAGCATGGCTGGGATTCCACTGGGACGACAGATTTTATTTTGCATCTGAATACTTTGAAAAGATGTATGAATATGCTGTGGAGCTTATCAAAAAGGGCTTGGCTTATGTATGTGAACTGACACCCGAACAGATGAGGGCTAATCGTGGAGATTTAACTCACCCTGCTGTAAGTCCGTACCGTGACAGACCTATCGAAGAAAGTCTTGAATTGTTCGAGAGAATGAAAAACGGTGAATTTGAGGACGGTAAAATGACTCTCCGTGCAAAAATTGACCTGAACAGCGGTAATTTTAATATGCGTGACCCTGTTATTTACAGAATAAACAGAATTTCACATCACAGAACAGGCGATAAATGGTGTATCTATCCGATGTACGACTTTGCACACCCGCTTGAAGATGCCATTGAGGGAATTACACATTCACTTTGTACGCTTGAATTTGAAGACCACAGACCGCTTTATGACTGGGTAATAAATAACGTGTCAGTTCCTGCAATTCCAAGACAGATAGAGTTTGCCCGTCTGGGTATAAATAACACCGTTATGAGTAAAAGAAAACTCCGTCAGCTTGTCGAGGATAAGTATGTCAACGGCTGGGACGACCCAAGAATGCCTACACTCTGTGGATTGAGAAGACGTGGCTATACCCCTGAATCCATCCGTAATTTCTGTGACAGGATAGGCGTTTCCAAAGTGAACAGCGTGGTTGAATATTCATTTTTGGAGCATTGTTTGAGGGAAGATTTGAACGAAAAGGCACAGCGTATAATGGTAGTTTTGAATCCTATTAAATTGATTATCACGAACTATCCCGAGGGCAAGACAGAAACCTTTGATGTTGAGAATAATCCAAATCGCCCCGAGGACGGTCACAGAACTATCACATTCAGCCGTGAATGTTATATAGAAGCAGACGACTTTATCGAGGAGAAAGTAAAAGGTTATAACAGACTTTATCCGGGAAATGAAGTAAGATTGAAGTCAGCATATATCGTGAAATGCACGGGCTGTAAGAAAGATGAAAACGGCAAAGTCGTTGAAGTATATGCAGAGTATGACCCCGAAACACGTGGCGGAGATACACCCGACGGCAGAAAAGTAAGAGGTACTATCCATTGGGTAGACGCTGAAAATTATGTCAATGCGGAAGTACGCTTGTATGACAATCTCTTTACAGACCCCGAACCCGATACAGGCGATAAAAATTTCCTTGACTATATCAACCCAACAAGTCTTGTTACACTTACAAATTGTAAGGCTGAAAAATTCGTAGAGGGAGCGAAAGTTCCGTCAAATTATCAGTTTATGAGATTAGGCTATTTCTGCTTGGATAAGGACAGCACCCCTGAAAATCTCATTTTCAACAGAAGTGTATCGCTCAAAGACGGATTCAAGAAAAAGTAATGCAATAAAAAGCGGAAATCCGAAAAAATCGGGTTTCCACTTTGTTATGTAAGCAGATATAAATTTTAATTGAAATCATCAAGCCAATTTTCACCGTCATAATTTTCTATGTTTTCTATGAGAGTTTCCAAATATTCATCGAGTTTCGTTTGATATAAATCCAATTCATCTTTTGAGTATGCTTTTTTTGTATCTTTACTTATTTTACCATACCACACATTGTCCTGTCCAAATCCAAAGTGGTATTTATTGTATTTGCTGGTAGGAACATACCATTTTGAAAGTGCTCTTTCATTTTCTGGCAACAAAACACAGTCTTTTTCATCTGCTTTGAAATAATAATCTTGTTCTTTTTCTTCATCACATTCTTCGTACTTGATATATATGTAATTCCAATTTTGAAGAACTGTTGCATTTTTATACCAACCAATAACTCGTTTTTGTCCATTTTTCGGCGTAGCACACCAAACCACAATAACTCCATCTATCTGTTGTCCATCAACTGTTTCGCAACCATAAATATTTCTAAGATTTATTTTTCCGTGAGTTCTTTCAACATATCCAAGGCAAAAACTTTCCTTGTCATTAGTCAATGGTACAAAATTATGAGATTCATGAGCATCACCAGTTTTTTTAACATATCCGCCACCATTAACAGGCTTATCAAAATTTCTTATTCCATCATAAAGTGCCATGTAGGTAATGTTACAAAAAATAATCGGTTTCATCAAATATCATCTCCTGAATATTATTTTTCATAATTTTATCACATAATTTTTATATTGTCAAATGCATTGTATTTTTTTTAAAAAATTATGGTTGACAAATATTTTGATTAGTGCTATTATTGACTTGTAAATAAGTTAACAGCGTTGAAAAGGAACACGAAATTAATATAAATGTATTCAGAGAGGGACGGTCATCGGCTGAAAGCTGTCCTATATGTTTGAATTTCCGTGTACCGCCTTGGAGCTGTGCAGTGATGAATTGTACCGTATAACCTGCGTTAAGGGTGTCAATGAGTGGCGGATTTTATTTCCGTTTAATCAGGGTGGAACCGTGTGGCTTTAATGCCTCGCCCCGTAGTGCTTTTATGCATTATTGGGTGAGGCTTTTTTGATTCATAAAAATAGTGCATAATTCATAATTATTAATTTTTTATTTTTGGAGGTTTTAAAAATGATTCAGGTTGAACTGAAAGATGGTGTCATTAAAGAATTTGATGACGGTGTGAGTGTTGCCGAGGTTACAAAAAATCTTGGCGGAGGTTTGTATAAATCCGCTTGTGTGGCTCGTGTAAACGGTGAAGTGTGCGATTTGAGAACGGAGCTTAAAAGCGACTGTAAAGTTGAGATTTTGACATTTGATTCAAAAGAA
Organism: uncultured Ruminococcus sp.; assembly: GCA_902800065.1. Taxonomy (GTDB): domain Bacteria; phylum Bacillota; class Clostridia; order Oscillospirales; family Acutalibacteraceae; genus UBA1213. Next base: position 17,218 of record CADCDE010000031.1, on the reverse strand, counting down.
GGTAAAAATGCTTTCTGGCATACAACATCTCATGTATTGGCACAGGCTGTAAAAAGACTTTTCCCGAATGCTAAATTTGCGATAGGTCCTGCTATTGACAGCGGTTTTTACTATGATTTTGATGTGGAAAAGCCGTTTTCGCCCGAAGACTTGGAGAAAATTACTGCTGAGATGAAGAAGATAGTCAAGGAAGGTCTTGAAGTAGAGAGATTTTTCTTACAGCCTGATGAAGCTGTGAAAATGCTCGAGGAAATGGGCGAGCCTTATAAAGTTGAATTGTGCAAGGAACATTCTGATAAGGGTGAACCGATAAGTTTTTATAAGCAGGGTGAATTTACGGATTTGTGTGCAGGTCCGCATCTTATGAGCGTTGCAAATATCAAGGCTATAAAATTGACGGCTTGTACAGGTGCGTATTGGAGAGGTGATTCAAAGAACAATCAACTTTGCAGAGTATATGGTGTATCATTCCCGAAAGCGTCAATGCTTGAAGAACATCTCAAAATGCTTGAAGAAGCCAAACTCCGTGACCATAATAAAATCGGTCGTGAGTTGGAATATTTCACGACAGTTGACTATGTGGGACAGGGCTTGCCTGTACTTTTGCCGAAAGGTGCAAGAGTTATACAGTTGCTCCAAAGATGGGTAGAGGATACGGAACAGGCTCGTGGCTGTCAGCTGACGAAAACACCGCTTTTTGCAAAGAGAGAGTTATATAAAATTTCTGGACACTGGGACCATTATCTTGACGGAATGTTTGTACTTGGTGACCCGAATGATGAAACGAAAGAATGTTTTGCACTCCGTCCGATGACATGTCCTTTCCAGTATCAGGTATATCTCAATAAACAGCGTTCTTATAGGGAGTTGCCAATGAGATTAACAGAAACGTCAACGCTTTTCAGAAATGAAGCGTCAGGTGAGATGCATGGACTTATCCGTGTAAGACAGTTTACAATTTCAGAGGGACATTATATACTTCGCCCCGACCAGTTGGAAGAAGAATTCAAAGGCTGTCTTGAGCTTGCTAAATATTGTCTTGATACAGTGGGATTGCTTGAAGACTGTACGTTCAGATTCTCACAGTGGGACCCTGCAAATCCGAACAATAAATATGAAGGAACTGCTGAACAGTGGGAAAATGCTCAGAGTGTCATGAAAAAGATACTCGATAATATAGGACTTGAATATGAAGTGGGAATAGATGAAGCTGCCTTCTACGGACCGAAACTTGATATACAGTATAAGAATGTATTTGGCAAGGAAGATACTATTGTAACGATTCAGATAGATATGCTTTTGGCTGAAAAATTCGGAATGTATTATATCGATAAAGACGGTCAGAAGAAGCTGCCGTATATCATTCACAGAACATCACTTGGATGTTATGAAAGAACGCTTGCATATATGCTTGAACATTTTGCAGGGGCTTTGCCGATGTGGTTGAGCCCTGAACAGGTGAGAGTACTGCCGTTAAGTGAAAATCTTGCCGAACAGGCAAAGGAAGTTGAAGCAAAGCTCCTTCAGGCAGGAATAAGAGTAACGACTGATTTGAGAAGTGAGAAGATAGGCTATAAGATTCGTGAAGCACAGCTTGAGAAAATACCTTATATGCTTGTAATAGGCAATAAAGAGGTTGAAAACGGCACAGTTTCTGTACGTTCACGTAAGCAGGCTGATATGGGTTCAATGCCTGTTGAAGATTTCATAAAAATGGCACTTGAAGAAATCGAATCAAAGAAAAAATAAAAGTTGAATAATAAAAGCGGTATGCCGAAGAAATTTCAGCATACCGCTTGTTTTATTTGTTGGATTCAAAAGGCTTTTTGAACATCAGTATAAATACCGCCAAAAGCCCGCCGACACAGAAAATAACCGACATTTTACCGAATGTCTTTGTAATTGGAGCACTTATTATCGCACCGATTATAAAGAAAAGATTTATCATAAAATACTTAAATGCATTTTTGAGAAACTGCTTATTTTTTGTATCATTATATTGTACAAGATTATCCGCAAAGCTACGCATATTGCCCGTACACATAGTAGTTGCACAGGCTATTCCGTGAATTTTCCTGAAACTTTGCACCTGCAATGAACATATAAATGATATTGCTATATTCACTATCATATCACAGGTCTTGAATCCCTTGTCACCATTGGGAATAAATGCCGCCGCAGTCACTATAAGGATTTCTATTAAAATAATTATCTGTCGCCAGTGAAGATGCTTTGAATTGCCGACTTTTTTTATGTATTCCGCCACAAATACTCCGAGTACAAATGCAAATATCGGAATAAAATATGTCAGGGCTTTAAGAAAATCGCCTTCCATGAGTTTTACTCCAAGCAAAACAATATTTCCTGTTTGAGCATTTGCAAATACACCGCCCCTTGCAATATAAGTGTAAGCGTCAAAATATCCGCCGACAACCGATAAAATTGCCCCTGTAAGAAATGCCTCTGACATCTGTTCCTTTGTATTATACTTTTTCAAATAAAATCCCCCCTATAAAAAATTTTATCACACAATTCTTTTCAATTCAACAAAAAAATCTGTCATTCAGAACGAAGTGAAGGGTGTTTTTAAGATTCCTCGCTACGCTCGGAATGACAAGTTGTTTGTGCATTTTTCAGATTTGCTCATTGATAGTTGTAAAGTTCAAAAACAGCCTCTACGAAATTTTCATCAAGGCTGTTTTTTTATTCGGATATGTGTTATAATATTTTTAAAAATATTGATTAAGGGAGTATTGTACAATGGAATGGGAGTTTACTGTTTTGAATCACATTCAGGAATGGAGAAGTGATTTTTGTGATAAGATTATGCCGTGTATATCATTTTTGGGATATTGGGCGATATTATGGATAGTTATAACAATTTTGTGTCTTGCAGTGAAGCGATACAGAAGACTTGGAAGATCTCTTGCATTTGATATAATATTTGGAGCGATAGTGTGTAATATCATCTTAAAGAGAATAGTTAAAAGAATACGCCCTTATGACCTCAATAGTACCGTTAGTTTGATAGTACCGCCCGAAAGTGAATTTTCATTCCCGTCAGGACACACTTTTTTTGCATTCAGTGCGGCAACGATAATATTCATATACAACAGAAAACTTGGAATATTAGCATACTTTCTTGCATTTGCGATAGCCTTTTCAAGACTGTATCTTTATGTGCATTATCCGACGGATGTTATCCTCGGAGCAGTTTTTGGAGTAGCAACAGCAATTATTTCATACAAGATAGAAAATATGTTCTTTGATGACAGCAGGAAGTTAAAGTCTAAAAAGAGCGTTTGAAATGTCAGCGAAATCCTGCATGGTCATTTCTTCGGCACGGGCATTTGATTTTATGCCGACATTTTCAAGCAGAGAGTTTATCTGAGCTTTCGGCATGGATAAGCCTGCACTGAGGGAATTTGCAAGAGTCTTTCGTCTCTGGAGAAAGGCAGCCCTGACAACCTTAAAGAATAATGTTTCATCAGCCGCCTCTATAGGCGGCTTTTGCAGTATTTTCAGCTTTATTACTTCGGAATCGACTTTGGGAGCAGGGAGAAAACTTCCGGCAGATACTTTAAAGAGCATTTCGGGTTCGGCATAGTATCTCACAGCTGCACTGACAGCTCCAGACTGACGTGTTCCGGGAGTAGCACAGATTCTTTCGGCAGCTTCCTTTTGTACCATGACGGTAAGGGAATCAACTGGGAGTTTTTCTTCGAGTATACGCATGATAACAGGTGATGTTATGTAATAGGGGAGATTGGCACATATAACTACATGACCGTCTCCGAATTCCTCTTTGATAAGCTCATGAAAATCAAGTTTCATGGCATCACCGTTGATTATCTTTATATTATCATGATGAGAGAGTGTTTCGTCAAGTACAGGCAGAAGTCTTTTATCGAGTTCAACGGCAACTACTTTGTATGAAACTTCGGCAAGTTCATTTGTAAGTACACCCGCTCCCGGACCTATCTCGATAACTCCGACATCTTTTCCTGCACCGCACATTTGAGCCATTTTCGGACAAACAGACGGATTTATCAGAAAATTCTGACCGAGAGCCTTTGAAAAAGTGAAACCATGTTTTGAAAGAATATTTTTTACATAAGATATATCGGTTAAATTACTCATATAGATTATTTCCTTTTAAGAATTTAATGTTGCTGTATGTCATTCCGAGCAGAGCGAGGAATCTTTTGAATATCCTGCATCATTGCGTGTTTCAGAGTGACAGATTATGAATTATTTTTTTGACCATGTTTTCGGATAGAATGCAAGCAGTACAGGATAAATTTCAAGTCTGCCGAGAAGCATTGCTATTGAAAGAATGAATTTTGAGAAGTTGGAGTAAACAGCATATCCCTCCATAGGACCTGTCTGGTCAAATCCCGGACCTATGTTATTGATACATGAAACTGCCGCACTGAAGTTGCTTTCAAAGCTGAGAGGCTCAAATGATATGAACAGAAAAGTTCCTAATATCAATACTATGTAAATAGCAAAATATGTGCTGACACCATAAAGCGTGTTATTATCAACAGGCTTTCCTTCGAGCTTTACGGCAGTAACTGAACGTGGGTGGAGAAGTCTGCTGATGTCCTTTTTGATGAGCTTGAAAAGGAGCATTACTCTTGAAACCTTCAGACCACCTGCAGTAGAGCCTGCACAGCCGCCCATGAACATCAGCAAAAACAGTATGTTTTTGGAAAGCTGAGGCCACTGATTGAAATCGGCACTTGCAAAGCCTGTTGAGGAGATTATTCCTGCAACCTGGAAGGAGGAATGTCTGAGGGAGTCTGAAAAATTATTGTAAATAGGAAAGATATTCCATGTTATGACGGCTATAGAAATTAAAACTACACCTGCATAGCACCACAATTCACGGTTGGAGAATACAGCCTTGAAACGCTTTAAAAGGAGTAAATAAAAAAGGTTGAAGTTTACACCGAAAAGAAGCATGAATATGGTTATCACCCATTGTGAATAAGGACTGTAGCTTGCAAGAGAATCGGCTTTTATTCCGAAACCGCCTGTACCTGCAGTGCCTATCGCATGGACAAGGCTGTCGAAGAAGTGCATATCACCGATCAGAAGAAAGAAAAATTCAAGTGCAGTGAGTGCAAAATATATGAAATAGAGTATTTTGGCGGTATCACGGACTTTCGGAACTAATTTTCCGATTATCGGACCAGCCATTTCGGCTCTGAGAATGTGCATTGCACGACCTGAATCTGTACCTGTATTTTTGGGGATTATCGCCATTATAAGAACAAGTACTCCCATACCGCCCAGCCAGTGAGTAAAGCTCCTCCAAAAAAGCATACCCTTACTCATGCTTTCAACATCTGTCAGTATAGATGCACCTGTTGTGGTGAATCCGCTGACGGTCTCAAAGAATGCATCAAATATATTGGGTATCTCACCGCTGATGATGAACGGGACACAGCCTATGACAGAGAGTGCTATCCATGCACAGGTAACAATTATAAAGCCTTCTTTGGCATAGATTATTTTATTTGACGGTTTGGATATGATAAGAGTCAACGCTCCCAAAGCAAGGGCAATAAAAATAGTTATTGAGAAGGCAATGATACTTTTTTCTTCCCAGAAGCAGAATGATACCAAAAGAGGTAATGTAAGAAGTATGCCTTCGAGGATTATTATTTGTCCTATGGTATAAAAAACGGCTCGTCTGTTCATTTTATTACCCTCACTTTATAATGTCTGATAAATCATTAAGTCTCTGTTCCGAGGTCACAATGATAACCTTATCATTTTTCATTATCATATCATCACCATTCGGGATAATGGGCTTTCTTTCACGTATGATACCTGCAATAAGTATATTCGGCTTGAGCTTTAGGTCACGCAGCGGTATATTTACCTGTTTGAAGTCTGAACGGACATTGAATTCAAGGACTTCTGCTTTGTCATCCATAATATTATACAGAGTTTCAACATTGCTTCCACGGGAATTTTCAAGAGCCCTTGCATAACGGACTATTACATCAGAAACTATCTTTTTGGGCGAAACTATACAGTCCAAGCCGAGTTTTGAGGCAAGCTGTGAAAGTTCATTTCTGTTTACCTTTGTGATAACTGTCGGAACATTATGGGATGAAGCGAATATCGAAATAAGTATATTTTCCTCATCCATTCCCGTGAGAGCAACAAAAGCATCAAGTGAATTGAGTCCTTCTTCAAGCAGAATTTCTTGTTCTGCACCGTCACCCTCGATAATAACAACTTTATCAAGAGATTCGGAAAGCTCCTGACATTTTTCATGGTCTTTTTCTATTATCTTTACACCATTACCTGAAGTAGTAAGCATTTTTGCAAGATAATATGCTATCTTGCTTCCTCCGAGTATCATAACATCCTTGGCCTGTTTCTTTTCTATTTTCAGGGAACGCATCAGCTTTTGGATTTCAGAAAGTGAAGCCGTAAGACCTATTTTATCACCTGCCATAAGCTGAAAATTTCCCGATGGGATATAGACATCCTCACCTCTCTGAACCGCACATATAAGAAATTGTGCATTGAATTTGTTTCTCAGTTCCATCAGCTTCATTCCTGCAAGAGCGGAATTTTCTTTGAGTATGATTTCGATTATCTCAAAATTACGTTGAGAAAATGTCTGTATCTTGACGGCAGAGGGAAGTTTAAGAATATTGAACATCTCGACAGCCGCAAGCGATTCAGGATTGATGGCCATGGAAAGATCAAGCTGCTGTTTTAGGAAACCGAGATTTGACTGAGTATATTCGGGATTTCTGATACGGGCTATTGTATGTTTCGCACCCATTTTTTTAGCCATATAACAGCTCAGCATATTGAGTTCATCAGATGAAGTAACGGCAATAAACATCTCTGCATTTGCAACGCCTGCTTCCTTCAGCATATCATAATCCGTACCGCTTCCGCATACTGCCATGATATCATGTACATTTGTTATTTGTGTGATTACTTGTTCATCATTGTCTATACCGACAACATCATGACCTTCCTCAACAAGACTTTCAAGGATAGTTGAACCTATCTTTCCGCATCCTACAATAATAATATTCATATTAAAAATACCTTTCCAAAAAAATATTTATTATATTATAACACAATTATTAAAAAAGTACAAATATTTTATAGATTTTTATATTATTATGTGCTATAATATTATCCAATAAATTCAATTTGAGGAGGGCGTTTTTTATGAATATAACACTTTTAGGCTGTGGAAGATGGGGTTCGTTTATAGCATGGTATCTGGATAAAATAGGTCACAATGTCACAATATGGGGATTGTCCGATGCCCCTCAGTTCATAGAAATAAGAGATACAAGAAAAAATAATATGCTGACATTCAGGGAAAGTATAAAAGTAACGGATAATCTCGAAGAAGCTGTATCAAGTGCGGATGTTATGATAATTTCGATAAGTGCACAGGCAGTTCGTTCATTTGTTCCGAGAGTAGCAGCATTAGACATAAAAGGGAAAAAAATCGTGCTTTGCATGAAAGGAATAGAGGTTTCAACGGGAAAGCGTCTGACGGAGATAGTAGAGGAATTTGTCCCCGAAGAAACTCCCGTTGCCGTGTGGGTAGGTCCAGGACATCCGCAGGATTTCAGCAGAGGCATACCGAATTGTATGGTCATAGATTCCCGCCACGCTGAATTGAAGCATGAGCTTATCAGGGAATTTTCAAGTGAGCTTATAAGATTCTATGTAGGCAATGACCTGATAGGCACTGAAATAGGTGCAGCTGCAAAGAATACTATCGGAATAGCAGCAGGTATGCTTGACGGACTTAATCTTTCATCACTCAAGGGTGCATTGATGTCCAGAGGAACAAGAGAAATTTCACGATTAATAAAAGCAATGGGCGGAAATGAATTGTCAGCATACGGCTTGTGCCACTTGGGTGACTATGAAGCAACTCTTTTCTCGAAGTACAGCCATAACAGAAGATTCGGTGAAATGCTCGTCAATGGTGAAAAGTTCGATAAGCTTGCAGAGGGAGTCGACACGACAAAAGCCCTTGTCTATCTCGGACAGAAATATAATGTAGACCTGCCTATATGTCAGACGGTCTATAATGTCATCAACGGCAAGACTACTGCAAAAAATGGTCTGTCAGACCTGTTTTTGAGAAGTATAAAGACGGAGTTTTGATTTTATATGAAAGAATATATTATAATAGCAGGCATTAACGGTACAGGCAAATCAAGTTTAAGAGGTGCAATTGAGGGCGACAACAGAGAACTCGGATATATTATAGATGCTGATTTAATAGCAAAGGAAAATAACTATGATAATATAAAATCAGGAAAACAGGCTATTTCTGAAATAAATTTCTGCCTTGAAAACAATCTTTCATTTACACAGGAAACCACTTTATCCGGAAATCGAACCCAAAAAACTATAAAACAGGCTAAAAAACAAGGCTATTATGTAACAATGTATTATGTTGGTCTTAATTCTGTTGAAGAAAGTCTTGAACGAATTGCTAACAGGGTAAAAAAAGGCGGTCACGATATACCCAAAGAATATGTTATTCATAGGTATAACAATAGAATTCAATCGCTTGAAAAGGTGATACCGCTATGTGACCAAGTAATTTTCTTTGATAATGAAAATGGCTTTATAAAAGTTGCCGAAATGAGAAACCATAAATTTTTGTATACAAACGGCTTACGCCCCGAATGGCTTAACGAAATAAAAGAAAAACTGAAATTATAAATAAATTCTCCGCTGAAATCAAAAAATCAGCGGAGTTTTTGTATTTATAAAAGTTTTTCCAATTCATATAAAAGTTGTGATTTCATTTTCTTCAATTCCGTATCAGACGGACGATTTTCATCACTATACATTTTTTCCATAGGATACCACCATACAGGACCTTTTCCGTTATTACCATAGGTTTCGATATCTCCGCTGACACGTGGAAACAAGTGCCAATGCAAATGAGTTTCACCGTTTCCGAGGCATTCATAATTCATTTTTTCAGCGTGAAAGGCATTTGAAACAGCCTGTGCAGTGATACTCATTTCTTCAAGAAATTTTGTTCTAAAATCTTTGTCGAGATAAAAAAGTTCAGTTTTATGCTGTTTGCAGAGAAAAATTGTATATCCTTTAAAATGCTGGTTATCACCAATTACCACATAACCTGTTTCAAGTTCTTTGACAAAATACGGATTAGTGTTACTTTTTATCATATCAATTCTTTCGCATATAAAACACATTTAAAAGTCACCTCATTTCAGAGAGTCTTTCAGCTTCTGCAATTCTGAATAATAGTTTTCTTTGGTAAATTGATAAGAAATGGGATATTGCCAATCTTTGCGGTGACCGTTATGAAAATTTTTAAAATATACATATTTGTCATCTTCCGATACAAACGCAGAAACACTCCAACACCCGTCTTCACCGCAGTCACTGCATATCACCAAAGCTACACCGTAATTTTTACTGTAATCACTTTCTGTTAAGTCATATAAAAGTTCTTCAACTTTTTTATGACCGTAAGCACCTGCCAAATTCGGGTGATTTTCTTTTTTGGCAAACGGAGTTTCAATTTCTTTGAAAATATCAATAATTTCTCTGCCGTTTATGTATATTTCAACGGCTGAAATTTTTATGTTGTCATTAATATAATCCAAAGCCCATTCTTCTTTTTTGGCTATGGGGTCAATAATTTTAAATTCAAGTATATCTGTCATAAAATCACCTCATTTCAGATAATCGCTTTTTTCAAAATAATCAGTGAACCATACATCAGGTGCAGTGAAAGTTTTACCGTTGAGATATTCGAGGATACCGCCGTCAGTTGTGAAATTGAATGATAATTTGTAGGAATACAGTGCCTGCCATTTATAGCCCATTTTTCTGTTTATTTCATTTTTTCCATACTTTCCGTCGCCCAACAGAGGATGTCCGATATATGCAAGATGGGCTCTTATCTGATGTGTGCGACCTGTCAGTAAATCTACTTCAACAAGACTGAAATTATTTTTTTCGGCGAGAACAGTGTATTTTGTTTTGATAGTTTTTGAATTGGGAGTGGGCTTTTTTGAGATGTAAACACGGTTCTGGGATTCATTTTTTTCAAGGTAATCCGTGAGTAAAGCGGATTTTTGCTTGAATATTCCGACAGCTATGCAGAGATAGAATTTCTCCAATTCGCGGTCTTTGAGTTTTTGATTCATAATGCGGAGAGTTTCAGCATTTTTGGCGGCAATGACAATACCTCCTGTATTTCTGTCAATACGATTGACGAGGGCGGGGGCAAAGGAATTTTCATTTTTGGGATTGTATTCCTTTTTGTCATAGAGATAATGCTGTACTCGTGCGATAAGGCTGTCAAAGTGATAATTTTCATCGGGGTGAACTATCAATCCGGGCTTTTTGTTGAGCAGGATAATATTTTCATCTTCATAGATAATGTCGAGTTTAACGGGAGCTTTGAGAAAATCATATTCATCGGGCTGTTCCTCGAAAAACTCATCTTTTATATAAAGCGTGAGAATATCACCTTCATTGAGACGGCTTGATATTTCGCATTTTTTGCCGTTAAGTTTTATGTATTTTGTGCGGATATATTTATACATGAGGGATTGGGGCATATTTTTGAATCTTTTTGTAAGGAACTTATCCAAACGCTGACCGCTGTCGTTTTTTGTTATTTCGATTTGTCGCATGATTAAAAAATCCTTTTCATTTATAATATTGTTATTATACCATAAAATGCGGTTTATGCAAGATATTGTTTTATGTGATTAACGTGAGTTCGATATAACTGAAAAATATTCTGACAATGATGAAATTCCGAACGCAGTGAGGAATCTTCAAAAGATTCTTCGTCGCTGTCGCTCCTCAGAATGACAGTATAATAATTTTTCGTTTTCATCGAACTCACGTTGATTAATACAAAAAAATAAAAAATTATATTGTTTTTATATATGCAGCTGTGATATAATGACATAGAAAATTTTTTATTAAAAAAGGAATGATATAATTTGCTGAAATTGGAGAATATTTCATGGAGTACGCCTGACGGTGTATCCGTGCTGAAAGACCTGAATCTTGAAGTGCCTGACGGAAAATTAGTCGTGCTGACGGGACCTAATGGCGGAGGAAAAACTACTCTTGCTAAGATAATAGCAGGTATCTATAAACAGGACAGCGGAAAAATATATCTTGATGACAGGGATATTACTGACGTTGATATAACTGAACGTGCAAAAATGGGTATCAGCTTTGCATTTCAGCAGCCTGTAAGATTCAAGGGCATAACCGTACAGAAATTAATGGAGCTTGCGGCAGGAAAAAAACTTGAAAGAGATGTGACTTGTGATATATTGAGTAAAGTGGGATTGTGTGCAGGAGAATATGTCAACAGAGAGGTAAATTCAACTCTTTCGGGCGGTGAGATAAAGAGAATAGAAATAGCAACTGTCCTTGCAAGACACTCGAAACTGACTGTATTTGATGAGCCTGAGGCGGGAATTGATTTATGGAGCTTTACGAATCTCATACATACGTTTGAGGAGATGCGTAAGAATATAGATGGAACTATCATTATAATATCGCATCAGGAAAGAATACTAAAAATAGCCGATGAAATAGCAATAGTAGCTGACGGTAAGATAAAAATGTCAGGTCCGGCGGATGCAATGATGAAGAATCTTTCCGAAAACAAAAGTATAATAGGCAGATGTTCAAAGCAGGAGGCATTGTTCTGATATGAAAGAGATAACAAAGGATTTATTGAGAGAGATTTCCGAATGGAACGGAGAGTTTAAAGGAGCTTATAATATAAGGGAAGACGGAGCCTGTGTGGGACGTGTTTCGAGTAAGAATATAAGGATAGAGAGCAAGAAAGACCAGCCCGGACTTGAAATATTCATAGCTGCTAATACAAAAGGCGAAACTGTATCAATACCGGCTTGTGTAACTCACGGTGATGTTGATGACTTGGTGTATAATGATTTCTATGTAGGTGAAAATGCTGATGTCGTCATAGTGGCAGGCTGTGGTATACACACCGAAACAGGTGAGCCTGCAAGACATAATGGTATACACAGATTTATCCTCGGTAAAAATTCAAAGGTAAAGTATCTTGAGAAGCATATAGGAACAGGTCACGGTACAGGACTGCGTTCAATAGATCCTGTAACAGAGGCTGAGCTTGATGAAAACGCTGTTCTTGAAATGGACACTGCACAGATTGGCGGAGTTGACAGGACAACAAGAAAAACTGCCGCAAAGCTTGGTGTAGGAGCAAAGCTGCTTATAAGAGAAAGAATACTTACCGAAAAGGAACAGACTGCCAAAACGGAATTTCTTGTGGAACTCAACGGCAAGGATTCAGGTGTCGATTTGATTTCACGTTCAGTTGCTAGAGGAAACTCACATCAGGGATATCATTCGGTTATAGTGGGAAATGCTCCATGTACGGGACATTCCGAATGTGATGCGATAATATCCGAGAACGGAAAAGTTGATGCAGCTCCCGAACTTCATGCACGTGACACTGATGCGGCATTGATACACGAAGCGGCTATCGGAAAAATTGCAGGTGAACAGATACTTAAACTCAGAACCTTGGGAATGACCGAAGAAGAAGCAGAGGCAACTATCATAGACGGATTCCTGAGTTGAGGTGTTTTATTGATGAAAAAAGCAGTTTCAGCTATATTTGTCTGTTGTCACCAGCAGTGGTAATATTTATCTTTGTATCAAAGAAATCCAAATAAATAATTTTGTTTTTTCATACAAATACTACTTTCATAAGAAGGTGGTTTTGTATGAAAAAATTTTTTGGGTGCAATATTTTTCTGATGACTCTCGGTGGTGCATTGTACGGAATTATAGAGATTCTCTGGAGAAATTATACACACTGGTCAATGGTGCTGACAGGCGGAACGTGTTTTGCAATATTATACAGGATATTCAAAAAAATAGAGTTATGTTCACTGTGGATAAAATGTATTACAGGCAGTGCAGTTATAACTTTGATGGAATTTTTGTCGGGATATTTGTTCAATATAAAGATGAAGCTGAAGGTATGGGACTATTCAAAACAGCCGATGAATTTTCATGGACAGATATGCCCGTTGTACAGCTTTTTGTGGGGGATACTGACTATTCCGATACTTGCACTGTGCGGACTGATAAGCCGTGAACTGAAGCTGTAATATTTCGGATATTACAGACATATATATAATTAAAAAAATCTCTGTTAATACTTGAAGATTAAAAAAAAAAATGATATACTTATATGTATGTCGTTCTCCCGATATGGATATAATAAATTCGGGGGCGAAATTAATGGGCAAAAAAAAGATATCCTCTTTGGAGATCACGGATATACCTGAAAACGCTGAGACGGAAGACTGTCAGTGCAGTGAGAGACAGGCAGGAAATGTATTTGAAACAGGTTCGATAATATCCGACAACGGAGAATATGTTGTGCAGTGTATGACTATTATCGGACAGATAGAAGGACATTATATCCTGTCACCTCAAAATAAGACTACAAAGTATGAGCATATCATACCGATGCTTGTTGCCGTTGAACAGAATGATAAGATAGATGGTCTTCTGATAATACTGAACACTGTTGGCGGAGATGTTGAGGCAGGTCTTGCAATAGCTGAGCTTATGGCAGGAATGAAAAAACCTGTTGTATCTCTCGTTCTCGGCGGAGGACATTCGATAGGAGTACCGATAGCTGTTGCGGCAAAAAAGTCTTTTATAGCAAAGTCAGCTACAATGACGATACATCCTGTCAGAATGAACGGCTTAATGCTTGGAGTGCCGCAAGCATTTGAGTATTTTCAGCGTATGCAGCAGAGAATAACGGCTTTTGTGACGGAACATTCAAGTATATCTGCAGAAAGATACAATCAGCTTGCAATGAATACGGATGAGCTCGTGATGGATATAGGTACTATCCTTGACGGTCAGGATGCAGTCGAGGAAGGACTCATAGACAGTATAGGCAATTTGAATGATGCTGTGAGTGCGTTGTATAAGATGATAGACAAGAGGAAGGGCCGAAAACACAGGACTCAAAAATAATCAAACGACAGAAAAACTTTTTTCTGTCGGAAAAAAGTTCGGAGGCTTTTAACAGTTAAATTAATCTTATAAAAACTTATAAAAGCTTGTTGAAGTTTATATTTTTAAAGGGAGTGATAACAGTAAAAAAATATAAAATCCTTTGTAAAGCCGTCGTAATAAATTCAAAGCGATAACCAAGCACAATTATTTATTTTGGCAAATCAGTAAAGAAAGGAAATGTTACTGGCACGATATTCAGCCACAATGAAAGGTATTTATCGTGTGTACCCGCACGTTAGCGGGGAATTTACGCCTTCGGAGTGTCATGCCAACATTAGTAGATAATGACTATCATATCGAAAGTGGACACGGTGAACAAGGAATGAAACATAAAAGTTGTTTTTATAACTTTTTATAAGTTTTCAGTAACGGTACATATGAACATATTTGAAGCGATTTTTCAGGGTATCATACAGGGCTTGACAGAGTTTTTGCCTGTATCGAGCAGCGGACACCTTACTATATGTCAGCATATATTCGGAATGAGCGAAAATAATCTGTTCTTTTCTGTAATGCTTCATATAGGTACACTGGCAGCAGTACTTGCAGTGTATTTCAAAACAGTGATAAAGCTCTTTAAAGCATTGGGAAGCGTATGCAAAAAGATTATTTTCAAGCAGTTCAAACTAAAAGACCTTACAGGCGAAGAAAACATGGCGGTTATGATAGTAATAGGCTTGCTGCCGCTGTTTGTAATGTTCCTGCCGATAGGCAATGGCATGAAGCTGAAGGATTTGGCTGACAAATTCGCAAATGACGGATTTTTCATAATAGTCGGATTGTCATTGCTTGCGACAAGTGCATTGCTTTACATAGGCGACAAACGCAATAAAAAATATGCTGACGGCAAAAAGAAACCCAGAAGACGTTATAAGATCAGTGATGCTCTTGCTGTGGGCTTTACACAGTGTTTTGCGGCACTTTTCCCAGGACTTTCACGTTCAGGCTCGACTCTTGCAGCAAGTCAGCTTCGTGGTATGGACAAACAGGCAGCATTGGATTATTCATTCCTTCTCGGCACACCTGCAATAGTTGCAGCAGCACTTCTTGAAGGCAAGGATGCTCTGTTCTCGGATAACGGTCTGACACTCAGCTTCGGAGATTATATCTGCATTGTTGTGGGAATGGCAGTTGCTGGAGTTGTAGGATTCTTTGCAATAAAGATATTCAAGTGGCTGCTCAAGACTGATAAAATGTATATATTTATAATTTATACAGCAATAGTAGGTGCGATAGTTCTTGTGATAAGTATATTTGAACTTGCACTCGGTGTGAATGTATTCACGCAAAAAGCTCTTGTATTTTAAAAAACACATCGGGCAGCATTTTGATAATAAGTGTTGCCCGATTAATTCGTGAAATTGATGTTGGAGGTGCATTGTTTTTGGCGGAAAAACAAAAGTCAAAAACCAAGTCCAAGCCGCAGGCAAAGGGAAATACATCAAATAAAAATTCAAAACCGAATACTGCTGCTCCAAATAAAAAGCCTGTTCAGAAAAAGAAAGAGCCTGATCCCAGAAAAAAGGATGAAGTACAAAAGTACATAATAAATAAAAAGAAAAATAAGATAATATTTTTACTCTTGTTTTCATTGATATTTTTATTATTTTATATAGTACAGGGCGAAAAATTCTGGCTTGTCCTGCATGAGAATTATTGGGGATTATTCGGATTTTTGGGGTTTATGATACCTGTACTGAATATATATTCCGTTAACTATATGCTCAAAAAAAATTCAAGCTATCGTCTTATTTTCAGACTTATATTATTTTCCGGTACGATAATTGCATTTGCATCGACAATATTTGCATTTTCCTCAAGCGGGATAGAATTATCTGATTACGGAACAGAAATGATACAGTGCTATCGAAACGGCGGTCAGCATATAGGAACAGGTATGCTCGGAGGCTTGTTCGGTATCCCAATCGCTAAAATATTCGGTGCAACAGGAGGAGGTATAATCTCATTCCTGCTGTTTATAGTTCTGGTTTATAAATGTCTGCTCGTATTATTCGGAAAAATGATGAAAATGATACAGGAGCCTCTTGTAAAAAAAGTTGCTGATACAATGGAAATAAGAACTCTTGTCCGTGATGAGGAAAGAAAAATAAAAGCAGAACAGCGGCAGGCTTTTGAAGAATTCAAGCAGAGGAATGCAGAAAAGAAGGCTGTTTCTCCGCTTCAGGAGGATACCAAACCTGAAGAACAGCCTGTTGTTGCCGAGGAAGAGAAAAAGCTCCCTGAGACTAATGATGAAGAAGCAAAGCCGAAGCAGAATAACAACTTTGTACGGCTTGACAAGGAGGTAATATATCGTCCTGGAAAGATCAATGATGATGCTCCAAAGAAAAAGAAGAATATAAAAGAAAATATCGTTAAGAATTTTACAGCGGTGTTCGGTGCAAAACATGAGGCAGATGAGGAAGGTAAGAAAGATGAACAAGATAAAACCGAGCAAAAGCCTGAAAAAATAAAGGAAAAACCTGCTGAGAATATCAAAAAAGATAAAAACGATAATACCGTAAATATGGAGCATATAGGTGAAGATATACCTGAATTTTCCGGAAAGGTAACTGTGGATTATAAGAAGATAAACAGTGAAGAAAAAAGAGATACTGAAAATACAGCCGAAAGTGATAAGTATATAAACGGAGAATATTTTTCGCCTGTTTATGAGAAGCCTAAAAAGATGAAAAATATCCCCAAAAATAAAGAAACAAATCCAAAGCCGACTGAAAAGAAAATAAAAATATCCCTTGAGGATGTAAAAAGAGAACTACAAGGAGAACAAATGAGGCTTGTTGAAAATAATTATCTTCTTCCTCCGTTTACACTTCTTGATCCTCAACCTGAAGAAAATGATGAGAATATATCGATAGAGCTTAACCATAGTGCTGAAAAGCTCGTTGAAACACTCAAGAGCTTCGGTGTACAGACAAGTATCTCTCATATAAGCAGGGGACCTTCCGTTACGAGATATGAGCTTCAGCCAGCAGCAGGTGTGAAAATAAGCAAGATAACAAATCTTTCGGATGATATAGCAATGAATCTCGCTGCAACCGGTGTAAGGATAGAAGCGCCTATCCCAGGA
>CADCDE010000030.1 GCA_902800065.1 uncultured Ruminococcus sp. | reverse complement strand
TGTACAGCCAAAAGTTTTTGAGAACAATATTTTTTGTGTTTCATTCGGATATATTCTGAACTTATATGCCTTGTTCACTGACCTTCACCACCTATTTTTATCAAATATTTTATAATTATATCTTATCATCATACTTTTGAATTGTCAAGATTTTTGCAGCCCTTACGGGCTGGCGGCAATTCATCTCCGACTTATAGAAGTCGGATTCTTGCCGCATTAGGATAAAACAAACCTTCAATAAATGCAAACAGTTTTATCGAATTTCTGCAAAAATAAAAGGCGATGTACCGTTTTTCAGACGATACACCGCCTTAATAAATTCTTATTATCTCAAGGTGAAGAATATTGTCATCTGTTCATAGCCCTCTATCTTCCAGACCATATACTCACAGCTTGTACTTGATACCTTTCTTGATTCAGTTGCAGCATCAGCCGAAGCATAAAAAACGCCGTTCATATCCATATTATCAGTTTTATAGATAACTGTAAACTGTGTTTTGCCTTTTGCAAGGATATCGGCTGCAACAGCCTTGACTTCATCAGTGGTCTCACAATAGAACCAGTCCTCATGTGATGCAAGTTCATTTTCAAGAACATCACCTGTTATATTTTCCAAAGGCTGGGGTGCAGTGCATCTATACCTTGTCTGACCTTGATCTGCCTGATGATCTCTGTTGAATTTGCTGTCGGGTACAAGGAAATAGTCATACACAAGATTGTCAAAAGAGGTTTCCGATGTAAAAACGGGGTCATCCCATGTAACATCTATATTGTACCAGTTGCCGTCAACTTTTATCTGATTCCATGCGTGAGTTTCAGCACTTCCCGTACTGTTGTAGCCTACACCTGTTACTATTATAACATCAAATCCGGCATACTGTGCCATCTGCATGAATGCCTTTGAATATCCGTCGCAAACAGCCTTTCTGTTCTTAAAGAGTCCCTCGGCAGTATAATCTTCATCGGGAAGAGTTCCGTTCATAAGATTTTCCATGTCATATTCAACATTATTTACAAGCCAGTCATGTATAGCCTTGACTTTCTCAACCTGAGTCATGGAATCATCTATTATTCTTGATGTAATACCCTTTGCATTGTTTATTTCCTGAACAACATTCAGTGACAGGTATGTTTTTTCGACCTGTCCAGAAGAAACATTCTTTGCTTTTACGCATATAGTATATTCACCGACAGCCTCAGGCTTAAACTCAACAGACTGCGTTTCACTGAAATTCTTTATGAATTTCCAAGCTGTTGCACCCTTTTCCTGTACAAAGTAAGCGTAGGTATAGCTGTCATTGCTGCCTTTAACTTCAGCATTTACAGTAGCTGTATCACCTATCTGTAAAGTTTCCTCATCAAGATAAGCATTAAATTCTATCTGTGTTACAGGAACATCAATGATCTGTTTTACAACTGTTCCGTAGCTGTCCTTTGCCTTTACACATATACTGTAAGTTCCTGTATAAGCAGGCTTCAGTGACGCTGATGAAGCTGTACTAAAATTCTTGAGTACATTCCATGAACCGTTATCTCTCTTATAAAGATAAGCATAGGTATAATTTCCGCTTCCGCCCGTTGCCGAACCCGTAATATTTATCTGTTGTCCCTTAATAATGCTTCCAGGACTTACCTCACCATATAATGAAAGTCCAGGCTGTACTTTGACAGTAATATATTTCTTTGTTATCGTGCCTCTGCTGTCCTTTACCTTGACGCATATATCATAGTCGGTAATAGTCTGAGGAGCTATCTGTACTGAGGTAGTTTCACTGAAATTCTTTTTTGTGCTCCATTTTGTTTCATAACTTTTTTTGTAGAAATAAGCATAGGTATAATCACCTGCTCCGCCGTTTGCCGATCCTGTAATTGTAAGTACCCTCTTTACACCCAAGGTTTCAAAATCAACGAAAGAATTATTTTCAAGAGGATCAACTGCGGGAAGCTCATTTACCTTTACTGTAAAGAACTTTTTAACAATGTCACCATTTTCGTCCTTTACTTTGACACAAATATCATAGTCTGTAGCCTTTGCAGGCTTTACTGATACAGTATCATTTTCAGTGTAATTCTGCTTTACTACCCATTTTGTATCGGTCTTTTTCTTGTACAGAACAGCATAGGTATAATTTCCTTTACCGCCGTCAGCCTTTGCTGTAACGGTCACAGTCTGTCCGATAAATATCTCATCTGCGGCAATTTCCGAGTTATTTTCCAAAGCCTTGCTGTCTGAAACAAACGGTATGTTGTTTTCTTCCGCATAGATTTTTGCATAGCTGTCATCCTTGCCGTATATTGTCAAATCATCACAGCCGAAAAATGCCATAAAGTCTATATATGTGACACTGTTTGGAATAACGATCTTTTTCAGGCTTGTACAAAGAGCGAAAGCATTATAACCTATCCAGCTCACACCATCGGGAACAGTCATTTCAGACAGGCTTGAGCATTCATCGAAAGCACCTGTGCCTATTGATGTTACAGTGTTCGGAAGGTCTATTTCAGTCAGACCTGAACATTGCCAAAATGTATACTGTGCAATTGTTTCAAGTTTTTCTGGCAATTTGATGCTTGTCAAACTTTGACAGCCCACAAAAGCCTCACTGCCTATTTCGACAACATCATCAGAAATCGTTATGCTTTCCATATTTTTACAGCATCTGAAAGCACCTGTGCCGATATAAGTAACACCGTCTTCTATAATAACTTTCTTGATATTACCATTGTCATAAAACGGATTATCATAATAATAAAGAACCTTGTCATCCTCGTATATAATTGGCGGATCTTCATTTTGCGTGTCAAAAATCCAGTCTTCTGAATCATTAAACGCATCGGGTATAAGAACATCTTCAGGTTCACACGGATAATCATACATAGCCCCGTAACCGCTTATAACAAGTGTTCCATTGCTGTCAAGAGTATAGCTGACATTTTCACCGCACTGACCTGTCTCCAAAACAAAAATCTCTGCATCATTAACAGATATATCAGTTAACGACAATGCACTTGTTGTAATTGCCCCTGTTCCTGCAAGCATTGTTGTTACAAAAGAGATTGCAATTATCTTACGAAAAACTCGTTTCTCCATTATTCTCAACTCCCAGTATATAATTTTAACGTGAGTTCGATGAAAACAAAAGACGAAGAATCTTATCAAGATTCCTCACTGCGTTCGGAATGACATACTTAATTTCATCATGGTTAGAATATTTTTAAGTTACATCGAACTCACGTTAATTTTATCTTTTATTTTATAGCTTTATCACAAAAAAGTCAATATATTTTCATCAGATATTTATAATTTTGTATAAATACACGAACTTAAATAATTTAAGTTGTGCACCACATAAAAAAGCCGTCTGCTTTTTTGCAAACGGCTTTTGTAAATTATTTCAATACACTTATAAGTACACCTGCAGCAACGGCTGAACCGATAACACCTGCAACATTAGGTCCCATAGCGTGCATGAGAATAGCGTGCATGAGAAGGAAGTTTGCAGGATTTTCCTCCTGACCGACCTTTTGTGATATCCTTGCTGCCATAGGAACTGCAGATACACCTGCCGAGCCTATCAGCGGATTTACCTTTCCGTGAGTTGCCCAGCACATTATCTTGCCGAACAGTACTCCGCAGGCTGTTCCGAGACAGAACGCTATCAGACCAAGTGCTATTATACCGAGAGTTTTCGGGGTAAGGAACAATGTTCCGCTTGCAGTTGCACCGACTGTCACTCCGAGGAATATCGTTACTATATTCATCAGTTCATTCTGAGCTGTTTTGGCTATTCTCTCGACAACTCCGCTCTCCTTAAAGAGATTTCCGAGCATAAGCATACCAACAAGGGGAGCTGCATCGGGCAATAAAATTGCAACGAGAACTACAACGACTATCGGGAAAAGTATCTTTTCGAGCTTTGAAACAGGTCTTAACTGCTCCATAACGATAGAACGCTCTTTTTTAGTTGTGAGCAGCTTCATTATCGGAGGCTGTATTATCGGCACAAGTGCCATATATGAATATGCTGCAACAGCGATAGGTCCGAGCAATTCAGGCGAAAGCTGTGACGTTACGAATATGGCTGTAGGACCGTCTGCACCTCCGATGATAGCAATAGAACCTGCTTCCTTCGGCATAAATCCGAGTAAGATTGCTCCTATGAATGTAATAAATATACCTATCTGAGCAGCCGCTCCAAGTATAAAGCTCTTGGGATTGGCTATAAGCGGTCCGAAGTCCGTCATTGCACCTATTCCGAGGAATATCAGCGGCGGGAATATTCCCAGATGTACTCCCTGATAGAGATAATAGAACAGTCCGCCATTTTTTGTTACATTATAGTATGTCACACCGTCAAACACTGTCGTTGTATATGATGACGGATCAAAGCCTGCTGCAATTACCTGCTGTTCGGTCATAAGAGTTGTTGACGGATTTCCCATTATTCCAGGGAAAATATTTACCAGCATCATGCCAAATGCTATTGGCAGAAGCAGCAGCGGTTCATACTGTTTTTTGATAGCCAGAAACATCAATATAAATGAAATGACTATCATCACATAATTTTCCCAGCTTAGGGAGCAAAGTCCCGAATCCCTGAACAGATTGACGATTATCTCCCCGAGCTGATTAAAAATACCCATTCAATTTTCTTCCTTTCAATTTTTATTTCACGCAACTCATAATACATTATGAATTAAAAAGGTTTGGTATTTTCGGCAATACCTGCGTTGCCCCAGGAAGAACGTACTGAACGGGAACGCCTGATATTTTTAATTTTATGCGGCTTGTTTCCGTATACAGCGTCAACTGCTGCCGCAATTACAGCTATTATTTCTTCGGGGATCGCTCCGTCATCTTCCTCGATATCCTCACGGACAATTGATTTTACTGTTTGCTTTTCTTTATTTTCTTCAAGTTTCTTTTCACGTTTGTTTGACACGGCATTCTGTGCCGACTGTATTATTTTTCCGTACAGCGTGATTATAGCTATCAGCAGTATCAGCACAACGAATACTATTACAAATCCCGCTATAAGAAGTGTCAAGGCAAGCTCTATATTTTCCATATTAATTTTACCGCCTTTTTATTTTTTATATCAATGCACAAACAGCGTCACCCATCTCAGTTGTAGATACCTTTTTAGTGCCTTCAGTATAAATATCGGGTGTTCTGACGGTTTTCAGCACCTCTGAAACTGCCTTTTCAATCGCATCAGCAGCCTGCGGCTCATCAAGAGAATATCTGAGCATCATTGCAACTGAAAGTATCGTAGCAAGCGGATTTGCAATGCCCTTGCCTGCGATATCGGGAGCTGAACCGTGTATCGGCTCATACATACCGAGTTTTGTACTGTTGAGACTTGCGGAAGCCAGCATACCTATTGAACCGCTTATCATTGAAGCCTCATCAGAGAGTATATCACCGAATATATTTGAAGTCACTATAACGTCAAACTGCTTTGGATTTCTGACAAGCTGCATTGCACAGTTGTCAACATAGAGATGATTGAGTTCGACTTCGGGATATTCCTTTGAAAGCTCTATCATAGTTGCTCTCCAGAGTCTTGATGAATCAAGAACATTAGCCTTGTCAACACTGGTCAGCTTCTTGTTTCTTTTCATAGCCATCTCAAAAGCCACTCTGCCGATACGCTCTATTTCATTAACATTATATTTCTCGGTATCATAAGCTGCCTTTACGCCGTCTTCCTCAAACTGTCCTCTTTTGCCGAAATATATTCCGCCTGTAAGCTCTCTGACTATCATTATATCCATAGCATCGCCTATGATTTCACTCTTTAAAGGTGACGCATCTTTGAGCTGTTCAAATATGACTGCAGGACGGAGATTTGCAAAGAGTCCCAATGCACCTCTGATACCAAGCAAACCTGCTTCAGGACGGTTATTACCGGGCTGAGTGTCCCATTTCGGACCTCCTACTGCTCCGAGAAGAACTGAATCTGAAGCCTTGCATTTGTCGATAGTTTCCTGAGGAAGCGGTACTCCTGTTGCATCAATGGCACAGCCTCCCAAAAGTGCCTCTGTATAGGTCACTTTGAAATCAAATTTTTCTGCTGTTTTGTCAAGGACTTTTACAGCCTCATTCACGATCTCAGGTCCTATGCCGTCACCCTTGAGCAGTGTAATGTTGTAATTCTTCATTTTAATGTACTCTCCTTTTAGTTTTAAATAAATCAGCTTTTCGCTGTTACTCCAATATAAATTATAGTTTCTTTTACAAAATTAGTCAAGACTATTTGATTCAAATAAACGGAAATATATTTGGGGGATATACGCTTGCAAAAAGCAGTACAGTAAAAAATAACACAAACGATATAAATATCGGCACAAAGAATAATTCTATCCTGCACTTTGATTTGTCTATCGAATAAGAAAGAAACTCAGCCACGCACAATGAAACAAATATCACCAAAAACGGAGTTTTCGGAAAAATTTTCAGCAATATCACGGACATAAATGCAAATCCATGAAGCATTAGTATCTTTGAACATACAAAATGAAGAAGTGACGGTCTCAGACATGATAATTCTATGAATACAAACATTATGTATACAAGGGCAAAGGGTTTTGTCATTTCCCATGCACTGTCATTTATGCTTGAAACAAGAATACTCCATGCTGCCCTGTTTGACACCTCATACCCGATATGAACAACATATCCGCATATAAACACTATTACAGAGCTTATCAGCCAAAAACATTTTTTCATATTGACCTCACATAAATAAAAAACGTGAGTTCGATGAAAACGAAAAATTATTATACTGTCATTCTGAGGAGCTACAGCGACGAAGAATCTTATCAAGATTCCTCACTGTGTTAGGAATGACATACTTAATTTCATCATTGTTAGAATGTTTTTAAGTTGCATCTAACTCACGTTAAATAAAAAAATACTGTGCAGTCAATTTATATGACAATGCACAGTATAAAAATTCATGTTTATATGCAAAAAAGTGCAGTTATTATTCCGCCGATTATCGCTGAACATACAAGCATTACAGCCTGCTTCAGCTTACTTTTCTTCGTTTTCATGGCTGACGGCACATCAAATTCCTTGAGCATTTTTTTTGCTTCATCTTCGAGTATCGCTCTTTGAACAGATGCATATTCGGGCTTGACAATCAGTATTGCTCTTTCATAATATTCATTTCCTGTGTCATTCAGCTCTATCATAGTGTGATTAATTCCCTTTATCATATCCCAAAAACCTCGCTTTCAATTTCGTATAATATTATTCTGAACAGATTTTCTATATATTATACTGTATGTAAAGTTGAAAACTCAGAAATTTCGGTTGAAAACTGTGTTAAAAGTGTTGAAAAATGCGTTATTTTTTTTAAATTATACTTTCAACATTCGGCATTTTTGTTATTCCTGCAACAAATTTCAACATCCTGTATTTTTTATTACTGGAAAAGCGACAGCTTTACTATCGTCTTTTTGCATACCGCTCCAAGCTGTCCGTCATTTTCCGTTATGGCAAAATCAACGAAATTATCGGGAGAATCATAATTTTTTGAATATCCGTCATCCTCATACATAGTATAAGTTATTTCCCTGTCAGTGTATGAAATTATCTCAAACTTTGATGTATCGAGCATATCAATGCATTCAACCGAGCGGCACAAAGGAAGCAATTTATTTTTGCGGATAAATACAGGTACCTCACCCAATCCCACAGAGATAAAATGTATTCCCTTGTGCATCACACAGCAGCTTCTTTTTGACGGTGACGCAAAACGTACCAGAAGCATATCCTCTGGGAGATATACATATCTGCCTATTGCATTCTGCTGATATACAGGTGTTATCATGATACTTTCGCCTATTATAAGCTGGTCTTCAACAGTTTTGGCAAATTCATCATCGGGATATTCAAAGCTCAGAGGTTTTATCATCATATCATCATTAAGACAGGCTTTCATGTATTCACTGTAAAGATACGGGATAAGACTGTATCTTATTGCAATTATATTCTTGAATTCCTGAGTATCACCGAAATTATAGCACTCCTGATTTCTTGTTCCCAAAGCAGTATGATTACGCATGAGAGGAGTGAATATACCGAAGGCAAGCCATCTTAAAAGCAAATCTCTCGTGCAGTTCGAGCCGAATCCGCCGAGGTCTGCACCACTGTATATGAATCCGCACATATTAAGTGACGGCATCATCTTTATATTCAGAAGAAGATGTGACCACCACGACTGGTTATCGCCTGTCCAGACACCTCCGTAACGGTGCATACCTATATATGATGAACGTGAGAACAATAACATTCTCTTATCGGGATTTATATATTCAAAAGCCTCACCAGCAGCCCTCGTCATATAGTATCCGTAAAGATTATGCACTTTATCATGACGGACTATCTGACCGTCCATATTGTGATAGAACGATTCATAATCCTTTCTTCTATTTGCAAGACCTGTTAATTTATCCCTGAGTTCAAAGAATTTATTTGAATCATTCGTATCAAAATCAAACTCTTTTATATAATCAACAGCCTCTTTTATACCGTCATCAGTATAGAACATTGCAGGCTCGTTCATATCGTTCCAAAAGCCCTCAATACCGTCACTTATCAGCTTCTGATATTTGCTTCCGAACCAGTTTCGTGCATTGGTATTCATAAAATCAGGGAAATGTGTCCTACCTGGCCATACTCCTGCCGTGAAATCGCTTCCGTCTGCCTTCTTGCAGAAAAGCTGATAATATTTTCCTTCCTCATATATATCATAGCCTTCTTCTATCTTTACACCTGCATCTATTATCGGAACAAGCCTTATTCCCTGCTGACGCATTTCCTGAACAAAGTCTTTGAAATTCGGAAATCTCTCCTCGCTCACGGTGAAATCCTTATATCCGTCCATATAGTCTATATCCATATAAACAGCATCAAGCGGGATATGATTTTCCCTGTAATTCTTCACAACTTCACGAATCTCGTCTTCCGTGTAATAGCTCCATCTGCTCTGCTGGAAACCGAATGCCCATTTGGGAGCAATATAGCTTCTGCCTATCATTTTTCTGAACTGCTTTACTATATCATAGGCACTTGTTCCATCTATGATATATATTTTCAAATTATCATCCGAAGGTGTTATTTTAAGAACATTCTTTGATGTATAGCCTATGTCAAACTGCACCTGTGAGGGAGTATCAACGAATATTCCTATATTTACTATACCGCTGATGACAATAAAATTATGTGCCCCATACAAAGAACGTTTTTCTTCCGTGTGCAAAGGGTCATCACTACAAAAGCTCTCGTAAATATATCCTCTTTTGTTAATGCCCCTGTTAGCCTCACCGAGACCGTATACTATATCATCATTTTCCATGAAATATGTAAAAAACAATTTCCCGTCATCTGTCTGTATCTCATTGAGAGCCTGTATACTGTCTTTTTCGGCTTCAATATCCATAACAACTGCATTGGTTTCTATTGGCTGTCCGTAAATATATTTTTTTATCAAGACCAAACACTTCCTTATTTATTTTAATAAGACTATTGTATCACAAAAATATTTTTATTTCCATATAATTTTACAAAAAAATACAGCCTTTAACACTCATCAAAGTTCCCCTTCAATAACTCCGACAAAGTATCTTTGGCTGTCTTTTTCGCAGACAATATACGGAAAGTCCCGTTTCCATTCCGCACACTGTACAATTAATATATTACAATACCTAAAAAAAAATGTCAATAAATCTATTATATATAAAATATAAAAAATTTTTGGTATTTTTTTAGTTAAAATGATACATATTTTTTTAATATAAACTTGACAAATTTTGAATAAATATATAAACTTTAATTATAACTATAAATGTTGAAGGGAACTTAAAAAACGTGAGTTCGATGAAAACGAAAAATTATTATACTGTCATTCTGAGGAGCGACAGCGACGAAGAATCTTTTGAAGATTCCTCACTTTGTTCGGAATGACACACTTCTTTTCATCATTGTCAGAATATTTTTCAGTTATATCGAACGCACGTTAAAAAAATTCCTCACTTTGTTCGGAATGACAAGTTATTGTTGTATTTTTCGGATATGCTCATTTATAGATTATATAAAAAAGTTTATAAAGGAGGTCATCTTTTCGTGGAACTCAAAGCAGAAAATATTTTTAAGAGCTTCGGTGAAAAGGAAGTACTCAGAGATATTTCATTCACGGCTCACAGCGGTGCTGCTCTCGGACTTCTCGGACGAAACGGTGCAGGTAAAACTACTACCATAAGAATTATCATGGGAGTATTTTTTCCCGATAAAGGCAAGGTTCTCGTTGACGGAAAGCAGATAAACAGAAATAATATTCGTATCGGCTATATGCCGGAGGAAAGAGGTCTTTATCCGAAAATAAAGATATGCGATCAGCTTGTATATCTTGCACAGCTCAGGGGAATGTCCTCAAAGGACGCTCAGAAAGCCTGTGAAAAATGGCTTGAAAGAATGTCCATGACTGAGTACAAGAACAAAAAACTTGAAACTCTCAGCAAGGGCAATCAGCAGAAAATACAGCTTGCTGCTACTCTCATGTGTGACCCTCAAATAGTTATTCTTGATGAACCATTTTCGGGACTTGACCCCGTCAATGCAATGCTACTGAAAGATGTCATCAAGGAAATGATAACAGGCGGTGCAGTGGTGCTTTTCTCAAGCCATCAGATGAATTACATTGAGGAATTCTGTGAAAGTATCGCCATTATCAATCAGGGGAAAATCGCTGTTGACGGTAAAATAACGGATATAAAAAGAAGTTATCCCCGTGACCGAATAGCTGTTACTTCAAAGGACTTTGAAAAAATTTCCCCGTTTGTACTTCAGAAAATGTCAGATGATATAACCGATGTCAAAGCTGACGGCGAAAATACCATTATTATCAAAATGAAGTCACCTGAGTTCAAAAGCCGTCTTTTCTCGGAACTCTCAAATCAGGATTTTGACATTGACTGTTTCAAAGTCTGTGAACCGTCACTCAATGACATATTCGTTCAATATACGGAGGTGGGAGTATGAAACATATCTTACAGGTACTGAAGTTTGAATATCTCAACTGTATCAAAAACAAGGCTTTTATTATCACTACTATAATCCTGATGCTGCTTATACTTGGAACGGCATTTGTACCGGCTATTATAATGGATATGCAAAAATCGGATGAAGGCGAAGATACCCCCGGTGAAATGAATATAATCGGTATAATAAACAATGCCTACGAAAACAACAATGATCTCGTAACAAAGACATTTGAAAAATACTATCCTAACAGTGTTGTACAAGTGACAGACGAAAACATTGAGGATATCAAAACAAAGGTAAATAATTCAGAATATACCTTCGGTGTAATACTCAACAGTCCGATATCATTTACATATGTTACAAAAAATAACTCTCTTATGGGCGAGGAAACAATAATCATATCAGAGGCTGCAAAGGGTATCTACCGTGCAGTCAATTTTGAAAAATTCGGAGTTGACTATGACCGAACAGCGACTATCCTTGACGCACCTATGGTTTACGATACTGTAACAACAGGTACTGACCAGACTAAAAACTATTTCTCAACGTATGTCCTTGTAATGATACTTTACATGGCAATCGTAATGTACGGTCAGATGGTATCCCAAAGCGTTGTAACGGAAAAAAATACCCGTGCAATGGAAATGCTCATTACCTGTGCAAAGCCAACGCATCTCATGTTCGGTAAAGTTATCGGCTCAGGTCTTGCGGGACTGACTCAGCTTGTAGTCATAATCGCAACCGCATTTGCATCATTAAAGACAATATCACTGAAATCTCTCCCCGAAAATCTTTCGGATATGCTTTCAATGCCGCCTTCAACTGTGATATATGCACTGATATTTTTCATAACTGCATATTTCATATATGCCTTCCTGCTTGGCTCACTGTCATCACTTGCTTCAAGAAGCGAAGACCTCAATACCCTTACAACTCCAGTTATGATGATATTTGTAGCTGCTTTCATGATAGTCGTGATGTCAATGACAAGTGATGTAAACAACACTCTTATGATAATATGCTCATACATACCCTTCACCGCACCAATTGCAATATTCGCACGAATTGCAATGTCAGATGTCGCTCTTTACGAAATAATAATTTCAATCATAATCCAGCTTGTTTCAATATATCTTTTGGGAATGCTCGCCGCTGCAATTTACAGGATAGGTGTACTTATGTACGGCAATCCCCCGAAGTTTAGCGAGATAATAAAGCTCCTCAAGGAACAGCATAAAACAAACAAAGCCATAAAATCAAAAGAATAAAAAACAGACCGTTCCTGCAAAAAAACAGGAACGGTCTTTAGTTATGACAATATTTTGAATTTTATATTTACTATCAGAAGAATGCCGCACAATATCTCTATTATAAGAAACAGTATAAAATCATATGTCATATGGACAGTATTCTCAAGAAGGGGATTTATAAACAGCACTTCTTTATCACCCTTTTGAGGTGTTCTTTCCAATTTGCTGTATGTGCGTGTTATAGTATGCTGTTCACCGTCAAGCTGATATTCTATTTTTGCAATATGCGTGTCGGAATTGCTTTTCTTGACAGAGGCTATTGTTCCCTCAGCATGGCGGAAGCCTATCATTACGGTCAATGGTATAAGCAGCACTATCACCATGAAGCTTATCAACAGAATATTCACCTTTTTATACTTGCTCATTTTTACACATCCTCCGTCAGTTTTTTATGATTATAACATAAAATTTTCTCATTTGCAATATTATCTGTTTAAAAACCATATCCCGAAATTAAGATATGCCGCAAACATCAGCCATATAATATAAAATATCTGCAAAAGCCCTGCTGCTTTATTCACACGGTAAAATAACACTGTCATTATAAATACTGTAAGTAAAAGTATCAAAATCCATATAAATGATACAAAATACAGTCTGAATCCAAAAAACAGCACACACCACCAGAAATTCAGCGTCAGTTGGACAGTATATATAAACAGTGCTTTCGGAGAATCTTCATTGTCTGAATCATATATTATTGCTGCCCCTATCGACATCAATAAAAATAATACCGACCATACTATGGGAAATAAATATGCAGGCGGTGACAAAGGCGGCTGCAATGCACCTTCAAATCTTGGGATACCTATGTATGTAACTATCCCTCCTAAGACCGCAAAAAGAAATGTTATCAAAAACGAATACAAAAACGATTTCCATTTCAATATCACATTATCACCTGCTGATTAAAATTTTATATATTATATTCAATGAAATAGGATTTTATGTCATATTCAAATAACGGTTGATTTATTAATCTATCATTGTAATTTTTGACAATGCCGTTATAAAGTGGGATGATGTATATGTATATGCGTATGTCAAAACAGATGACGGCATCAAGGAAAACGCTGCATATCCTGTAAAAAAGTTGCTTTTGTAGGAGAGGTACAACAGTCTGAGCAGACAATTACAGTTTCGACAGGCGATGGTTCCATGAATATTATTTTGGTATCATCAGTTTTCGTAAGAAATTCAGGAAAATATAAATAATTTTTTTATACAAAATGATAACATATTCCTCCACCTATGCTAATATAACTTATAGGTGGAGGATTTTTTTGACTTTAATTTAAAATTTTTGCAAATTTGGATGAAAAATTAATTGTATATCAGCTGTAAAGATTGTGAAAAATAACAAAATAACGTAAAAATTATATCAAAAAAATTCCCAATGTCATATTAAAATACCTGACAGATAATAATATTTTATTTAAATTGCCGAGGATATTTACAAAATTTGATTTCAGTGATGATAACAGCCTTGTTCTTGACAATCAATAAAATTTGGATTATAATGATTTGCACTAATACAAAATGCTGAATAAATATATAGTAAACGTCAACGAAAATGTCCTTTTGTCATTCTGAGGAACGAAGTGACGAAGAATCTTTCAAAGATTCCTCGCTTTGCTCGGAATGACATAGAGCCATTTATTTTGTCGTTTACTATAGTTCTTAATATACCAATATTTGAATAAGGATTCTTACGGTAAATTATATTTCAGCATTAACAAAATAGCGGAAAGGATGACAAGCGTATGAAAAATATCCATAAAGACATCTTTATGACCAAAGTTATTAAACTGAGCCGAAAACATCTGAAATGCACGCTTTACCTTATCTGTGCCGTTGTTATCGCATTATCCTGTATACCTGTTTCATCCGTGACAACGAATGCAGTTGTAGAAACATACCTTGAACAAAGCCTTGAGGTGTACCCCGACAGACAAAATAATGAAAAATATATTACCCTCAACGGTATCATGCCTGAAAATGCTTCTGCTGAGGCTGTCGATGTAACATCTGAATACTCCGAAGGCTTCCCCATTGCTCCGGATAAAAATGATAATACCCAATCTGCAGAACTCCTTGCAGCCTATGACATCAGCATTACAGGCAAAAAGGGAGATTTTCAGCCCATTGATGACAGTCCTATATTGGTAGAGATTGTTGATCCGAAAATTGCTTCAGACTGTGTTACACAGCTCTGGCATATAAAAGATGACGGAGAATATGAGCAGGTATATGACTTTACAATTGAAGACGGTAAGATCAGCTTTTATGCCACGGGCTTCAGCGTATATGCCATTGTCAATGCTTCAGAGCCTGAAAGGGTGACTTCTGCCGATGCACTGACATCTTCCAGAGCCGATGCAGGCTTCTATCTTTTCTATCATGAAAACATATATTTTTCATCTGATGTCAATGGCAAACACTGTCTGACTGAAACAAAAGATATCTCCAAGGCTGCAAAATGGTATTTTGAAAACGGGACTGACGGGTACAAGTTATATACTTACGTCAAAGGAGTAAAAAAATATCTGCATAGTATATCCTCAAATGATGCTAAAGATATAGAACTGAGCGATACATCAGCGGATACTTTTGAAATAGAGTCTATTTCAAATGACAACTCTTTCTTTTTCCACAAAAGCAACAGTACAATGTATCTTCAGCATTCCACAAGCGGCGGCGGTATCAGATATTATACTGACAACAACAATGAGATAAACACGCATATTAAAATAATTTATGCCGATACAGTCGATTATCCTGATTATATGTATCATTTCGACGGCAAAACCTACGGTCTGATGCGGTATCCGGGCGGTACACTCGGCTACGGTCTTATAGCAAATACTCAAAGCAATTCGGTAGATATGACATCTTTAGTTGTCCGTAACAATCAAAGCAGCAGGATATTATATGTTGCCCAGGACTGTGATATTGCCATGTGGACATTCCACTCTGTATCACAAAATGTCTATACGCTTTCAACAAATGTGGACGGCGTTACAAAATATCTCTGTTTCAACGGCAACACCCTGTCACTGACCGATGTGCAGAATGCAACTCCCCTGACACTTGAATCAGATGGCAAAAATATAATGCTTTCGTATCAGGGCAAAAGCATAGGCTTTTACGGAAGTGATTTTTCACTGACAGACACAAATTCAAGTGACAAAAATCAATGGCTGTCTCTGACAAATCTGTCAGGTCTTGCTGATGACGATTATATCTGCTATTCAGCCGATAAGATAAGCGTTTCGGATGTTACCGATAAATCTATGGTAATAGTATATACCCGTGTCTGGAATGATGCGGATAAGAGATATGATTTCTATGCAGTTGACCATGACGGAACTCTGTATCAGTGCTATGAGCGTGGTGACGATATCATGTGGGTGGGCAATCGTATAAACACCATGCAGTGGGAATTTACCGAATACACCTATGATGACGGTTCACCAAAATATTATTATGAGCTTTATAATCCCTATTCGGGAAAATATATTGCCCCTCAGCTAAAAGACGGACAGGTGCTTTCAAGCAGTAAGATAGGCATAAATATGCCCGGAAGACGTGAAGGTGATTACTATACCGATATAATTGCATGGGATGATATGTATTATGCCTATGCAGGTCTGAAAAGTAATGATACAAACAAAAATATCACTTCTGCACCACGTTCAAAGGCGGAAACATATTATTTTGCAGTGGTTTCAAAACCTGTTCCCACCCTTACGAAAATTGATACCATTGACAACAATGAGTTTGGTATCAAAATGAAAATGATAGATTTCCCAGGTTCTTCAGGACAGAATACGATTCTCGGAACAAAAGATACTACTTCAAAAACTGTTGCAACAAAAAATCTGCTTTCAACAAAACTCAATGAAAACGGCTATCCCACAGCGACAAAGACCAACAGGAACTTCTCCGAGCTTTACAGCGGAGCAAATGATGTAAACCATCTTTTTATAGAGAGTATTTATAAAGACAGCGGATATTTTGAATTTGACAGTTGCCAGAATTTCGCTACCCTTTACAATGACGATAACCAGCGTGTCAGCGATTTCACCGTATATGAAGAACTTGGTACTACTGACAATACAAACAAGACTACCCTGAAGCATGGTCAGTTTTTTCCTTATGACACCATCACAGCAGGTCAGTATTCAACAGTAAATCCGCAGAATCTTTACGGTGCAGTTGCCGATCCTGACAGACCTAATATCGGAGTTTTGCCTGATGAAGATCCAAGAAAGTATGAAAGACTTCATACCGTCGGCAACAGTCCTAACTACTACAACGGCATGGAAATGGAAGCGACCTTTATACAGACACCTGATGGCAAGGATAACTGGGGACATGACATTATCTTTGAATTCACGGGAGATGACGATTTCTGGCTCTACGTTGATGATGAACTTGTCATTGACCTTGGCGGTATCCATTCCGCTCTTGCAGGAAGTGTAAATTTCTCAACAGGTGATGTCATAGTTGAGAAAACAAAGACAAATCTCCGTGAAATTTTCACATCAAACTATCAAAACCGTAATCCCAATGCAACACAGGCTGAAATTGATGCTTATCTTGCGGAGTATTTCAAAAATGGTGAAAATATTTTTAAAGATAATTCCACGCATACAATGAAGCTGTTCTATATGGAGCGTGGAGCAGGTGCTTCCAATCTGCATATGAGATTTAATCTCAGCCATTCTACTCCAACAAAAGCAATGCTTACAAAAAAAGTTACCGGCTCGAATGATATTGATTTCAACCTTGTGGAATACCCTTTCCAGATATGGTACGAGGATGATAAAGGTGAACATAAATTGCTGACAAATACAGCGTCCGTTTCAAATGTCACCTATCAGAATTCGACGCATAAAGTAAATTATCTTGAAAGCTATACTCCTCCTAACAGTACAGTTTCTTATGACTCGGTATATTTCATTAATCCCGGTATGGTTGCAGATATACATTTTCCCGAAAAAACGCTCAAATACCATATTATTGAATGTGGTATCAATACAGATGTATATGACCATGTTTATGTAAACGGTGACGAAATCAACGGTGAATCCATCAACAATAATACCAACCGTAAATCCTTCGATTCAGGCTGGCAAAGTATAATAAACAGACCTTCGATAGTTTTTGAAAACCATGTAAAGTCAGATGCACTCCGTACACTGAGTTTCAAAAAAGTACTGTATGACCAGTTCAATGAGGTACTTTCAGCCGAAAATGATCCTACCACATTCAACTTCCGTCTGTCGTTGTCCAAAAATTCTGATGATACTCTCTCTCTTGCTAATATGTATAAGTACTATATTACAGACTCAAATGGCTATCTTTGCAAATGGGACGTAGATAAGCAGAAATTCACTTCCGTCGGAACAACATTTGCTGAGATTGAAACACTGAACGAATCACAAAAGGAGGATGTTACTTTTGAGACCTCCATGAACGGTGCTATTTCAAAGATACCCACAGGCTATACCGTTCATGTACCAAACCTGCCTGTCGGTACAAAATTCATGGTGACTGAGAGAGATTATGAAATCCCTTTGGGATACAAATTGGTTTCATACGAGAGAGTTGACAACACATACTTTGTCGCACATGGCGATCCTGAAAATATCGGACGTATCAGAGAAAACGATTCTCCGCTTATGCTCATAAATAATAAGCGTGGCTTTGGAATTGAAGCAAATAAGATATGGACTGACACTCTCTGTGCCAAATCGCATGATCCGATATATACGGCTGTTTACGTCGGAGAAGAATTAATCGCTGGAACGGTAAAACGCATTCGCCACCCAAATACCTCTGTACGCTATTATTTCGATTTGCTCCAAGAGGGTAAAAAAATCAGTGATTATTCGATACGAGAAGTAAAGCTCGAAAATCCTGTTATTGCCTCTGATGGTGAAACAGTCACAGGTTACAGTAACATCACTAAATTGAACGAGGGTGACAGTATAAGTATCGGGATCGTTTCCAAAAAAGGAATTGAAGATACGTTCTCTTATACCGTTGAATATTCCGAAAACTTCAATAACAATGTCAAAACATATACTATCACAAATGTCCGTGAAGGCGGTATTGTGCTTACCCTGTACGACATGCATACGAATCAGCCTCTTGCAAATGGTGTATTTGAACTTAAACAGGGCGATACAAAGCTTGCTGAATTTACCTCCGATGCTGAAGGCAGGATAGCAGTTATATATGACTTTCTGCATAATACCGATTATACTATTACAGAAATATATCCTCCTGCAGGATATATCGGACTGCCGAATTCAGCGACATTTTCTGTTGATAATAATAACAATGTTCATCTCACCGGAAACGAAGACCAATGGCAGTCATGGCATCATCCCACAAATGCCAATGACAAGATAACAGCTTATATCGACTTATTCAATAAGCCGTATACTATCAGGGTAATAAAAGAGGACAGCGTAACTCACAATCCTCTCAGCAATGTACATTTTGCTCTCTATCGTGGTATTAACGGTGTCGGCGGATATGTAAGGGACATCACTCCGGTCTCAGGCTGTAATGACCTTGTAACGGATAACAATGGACTTGTTCCGTTTCCAGATATAATACTCCTTCCGGGCAGATATTATCTTACTGAGGTCACTCCTCTCCAAAACTATAAGTCTCTTGATAAAGATATCATATTTACCATCACGCAATCGGGAAACTTTGTCGTTGAAAGTACAGAACACAAGAGCTTTCTTACGACTACAGGAACAGACGATATCATTTACTCACTCAAGATTCCAAACACTCCATTGGCAAGGCTTACTGTCACAAAGATTGTACAGGGAAATTTCGGCAATATAAACAAGAACTTTACATTTACCCTGACTGTAGAGGATGCATTTGCTGATGATGAATATGTATGGTCAAAGAATGGCACTCCACAAACATCAAAACTTCATTCAGGCGGAACTTTCACACTTAAGCACAATGATACCTGTACGATAATCCTACCCAAAGGAAAAAATGTAACGATATCCGAAAACAGTGAAAATTATACAGCTTCCTTCAAATTAGGAGCCGATTCTGCCGAAACGACAAATACAAAGACTTTTAAAATTAATAGTGACACTAAACTTGAAGTCACCAATACACTGAACGGAATACTGCCGACAGGGATAAAAACGGATATGCCTGTTTTTCTGCTGATAATGACAGTGACATTTGCCGCAATATTATTCATCCTTAAGCAAAGATATTCCGATAAAGAAAAATAATTAATATAAAGCGACTAAGAGCTATCTTGGTCGCTTTGTTTTTTTTAAACTGTGTTCGGAGTAACAGACTGTTATAGTAAACGACAAAATAAATTCTCTATGTCATTCCGAGCAAAGCGAGGAATCTTTGAAAGATTCTTCGTCACTTCGTTCCTCAGAATGACAAAAGGACATTTTCATTGACGTTTACTATAGTACAATTTTTATATTTGCCCATTTCATCCTGAATTTAAAAATATAAAATATTTGTAGAAATATCTATAAATAATATGATATAATATAAAAAATCATCATCGACAGGTATCTGATTGCTTAAGATAAACAAAGGGGAATTTTTAAGATGAAAAAAATCGTTATAGGTATGCTTGCACACGTTGATGCAGGCAAAACCACTCTTTCAGAAGCTATGCTGTATTTGTCGGGGGCTATACGAAAATTTGGGCGTGTTGACCACCGTGATTCATTTTTAGATACATTTTCGCATGAACGTCAAAGAGGTATCACCATTTTTTCAAAACAGGCAATTTTTGAATACGGAGATACCCATTTTACACTTCTTGATACACCCGGACATATTGATTTTTCAGCCGAAATGGAACGGACAATACAAGTACTTGATTATGCCGTTTTAGTCATCAGCGGAACCGACGGCATACAAAGTCATACACAGACATTATGGCATTTACTTCAGAAATACCATGTACCATGCTTTATATTCATAAATAAAATGGACTTGGCGGGAGCAGAAAAAGAGCATATCCTCAATCAGCTTCATGTGAAATTCAGTGATGGCTGCACAGACTTCACCGAAATATACAATGACATTTGGTACGAAACTGTTGCAGCAGTTGATGATGATATGCTTGAAGCATATTGCCTTAACAATACAGTTTCTGCTTTATCCGTTAAAAAAGCCATAAAACAGCGTAAATTATTTCCGTGTATTTTCGGCTCGGCACTCAAAATGCACGGTGTTGAAAAACTTTTGACCATACTTGATGAATTCACGGAAATGTCTCCGGATGACGGTATCTTTGGTGCAAAGGTATTCAAAATATCAGAGGACAAGCAGGGACAGCGTCTGACCTTCATGAAAATAATGGGAGGTGTACTGCACGTCAGGGATGTTCTCAAAAGTGACAAAAATACCGAAAATGAAAAGGTCGCTCAGATAAGATTGTATTCAGGAGAAAAATTCACGACTGCAGAACAGGCTGATACAGGGACAATATGTGCCGTTACAGGAATACATTTTGCACAGTCAGGTGACGGTCTCGGAAAAGAGAAAAATAACTCCATGCCCGTGATAACACCTGTCATGACATATTCCCTGATACTTCCTCCTGAAACAGATCAGCATACAGCTTTTGAAAAGCTGCGTTCCCTTGCTGAAGAAGATCCGATGCTTCACATAAACCGAAATGGCAGAAATGGCTGTATCCAATTGGATGTCATGGGAGAGGTGCAGGCTGAAATCCTTAAAGCTATGATAAAAGAGCGTTTTGGCTTTTGCGTGGACTTCGGCAGGGGCAGTATAATATACAAGGAAACTATTGCCGATACGGTGGAGGGTGTAGGACACTTTGAACCCCTGCGTCACTATGCGGAGGTACATCTGATACTGAAGCCTGCTGAAAGAAACAGCGGTCTTGTCTTTAAAACTGAATGCTCCGAGGATATCCTGAGCCGCAACTGGCAAAGGCTTATACTATCCCATCTTTATGAAAAAACACATATAGGCGTTTTGACAGGCTCTCCGATAACGGATATGGAAATAACACTTACCTCCGGCAAGGCACATCTAAAGCATACCGAAGGCGGTGATTTTCGTCAGGCAGCTTTTAGGGCTGTCCGCCAGGGCTTACGGTCTGCTGAAAGTATCCTGTTGGAACCGTATTATGATTTTACCCTTGAAGTACCTGCTGAATGCGTAGGCAGGGCAATGACCGATATACAAAGAATGTCAGGTAATTTTGAACCGCCATGTACACATGATGATACAGCATTTTTCACAGGAAAAGCCCCTGTTTCTGAAATGATAAATTATAACACAGAGGTCATACAGTATACTCACGGCAAAGGACTTTTGCAATGTCGTTTCAGCGGATATGAACCCTGCCACAATGCCGAGCAGGTGATAGCAGAATTCAACTATGATCCCGAACATGATACAGATAATCCGTGTGACTCTGTTTTCTGTTCCCATGGAGCAGGATATATTGTCAAATGGAACGAGGTTCCGTCAAAAATGCACATTGCCAGTACACTTGGTCTTAAAGCCTCAGAAACTGCAACGATACGACCGTTATCCCAATACCGCTCACAAAAGGATATATTTGCACTTGACAGGGAACTGATACGGATATTTGAGTCCACCTACGGTTCCTTTGAACGCAGACACCAACCTCAGTCAAGTACAGTTTATACCGCTCAGCCTGAAAAAGATAAGCCTGTAAACATAAAAGAAACGTCAGATAATAAAAAATATCTTCTTATAGACGGCTACAATGTTATATTCTCATGGGATCATCTGAAAAAGTTAGCGGAAGATAATATAGCTGCTGCCCGTGACACTCTGATCAATATTCTCTGCAACTATCAGGGCTATAATAAATGTGATCTGATACTGGTATTTGATGCATATAAAGTCAAGGGACAAAAGGAAGAAATCGAACAGGTCGGAGGCATCAGCATCGTTTATACGAAAGAAGCTGAAACGGCAGATATGTATATCGAAAAAGTCACACACCGTATTGCAAAACGTCATCGTGTCTATGTGGTAACGTCAGACCACATGGAACAGATAATTATTTTAGGAAACGGGGCATTGCGTATTTCATCAAGAGCCTTTCTTGAGGAAGTCAGACAAGCTGAAAATGAGATAAGACAAATAATAGAAGATACAGAATAATATATAAAAGGAGTTTTTTTAATGAGCAGAGTACACAAACCAAATAAATGGCTGAATATGCCCAGACACAGTCCCGAATTCTATAATATGTCGCCGACAGAACGTTATAAAGGTGCTGAAGTTCATCCCGAAAAAGCTTCCAGTCTTTCATCATGGCTGTTCCTGAAGTATGATATGTCATACAAGACATTTTCACGAAAATCAAAAGCAAGAAAAGATGCTTTACGCAGAGAATTTGAAGAAGAAACAGGAAAAAAAATCAGACATCCCGAAATCAAATTTCAATGGGATGGCTGACACTGTTTAATGCAACCGAAAAGTGCATTCGATATAATTAGGCAGGTGAACAGATAGTGAAAAAAGTATTGGAAGTTATCAAAAAGGAAATAATGCTGTCGGTATCAATACTGGCAGCTCTGGCGGCTCTTTTTATCACACCGCCGTCAGTAAAGCTTCTCAATGATATTGACTGGAGAACTCTCGGAACACTTTTTATGATGCTAACGGTTCTGGAGGGCTTTAAAAAAGAAAATATTTTCCGTCCTCTGCTCCGTCTTGCAGGGAATATCCGTACTATGGCAGGATTGTCACTGTTTTTGGTTTTTTCGGTATTCTTTTCTTCAATGTTCGTGACAAATGACGTATCACTTATCATATTCGTTCCGCTGACAATCATATTGTTCAGGGCAGGAAACAAGGAAGAATACATACTTCCGATAATAACCATGGAAAATATTGCCGCAATCAGAGGCTCCTTACTGACACCTTTCGGAAGTCCTCAGAATCTTTTTATTTTCGGACAGTCAGGAGTAAGTGCATGGCATTTTATTTCATATATGTTTCCGATATGGATAATATCCGGAGTAATACTTATTGCATTTGTACTTTTTCCGTATCGCAGAGATATACATAAAAAAACAGATATAGGCAATTCTGATTTTATCGGGAAATGGCAGCCTGAACGAAAAAGACAGCGGATAACCTATCTGATAGTATTCGCAGTAGTTATAATCACCATTGTTACAAGAACAGGCTTCTGGATGTGGGCAGTACTTGATGTAGCACTGACTATCCTTATAACTGACCGCACGATACTGATAAAGACCGATTATGTTCTGCTGCTGACATTTTTCTGTTTCTTCGTCTTTTCGTCCTCGGTTGCAGGAAATGAAACTATCGCTTCATTTCTCAGCAATGCAATAACAGGACATGAATATGAAGGAAGTATAATTCTCAGTCAGTTTATTTCAAATGTGCCTGCGGCAATCGTTCTTTATCCGTTTGCTGTCAATCGTGGGGCACTTCTCTACGGACTTGATTCCGCCGGTCTTTGTTCAATTATCGGCTCTCTCGCTTCAGTGATAAACTATCGTCTGTATGTCAGGGAATATCCAGGAAAAGGAAAAAAATTTCTTCTTGTATTCACACTGATAAGCCTTGCGTATTTTGCTTTTGTAGTAATACCCGGATACTTTATCAGCCGTACCCCTATATAAAATATTTTTGCAAAAACAATTATTTCACAAAAAAAATGTCTGACTGCAGATTATGCTGTCAGACATTTTATTCCGAACGCAGTGAGGAATCTTGGTAAGATTCTTCGTCGCTGTCGCTCCTCAGAATGACAGTATAATAACTTTCCGTTTTCATCGAACTCACGTTAAACAAACAAAATCCTGCCATTATAAAAATCTCTGTGTCGACTCCTGTATGAAATACTCCTGTAGGTATCACAGCGTCAAGGTGATTTGTGACCGCAAGTACAGATTCATTGAAAAGCCGGAAGGTTTTGGTATTGCCAACAGTTTCAGCCATATCGTCGAGTAATCCTGATTGTCTTCACTGACTGTAATGTTTGAGTTCACGGGAAGCATTATTTTTACACTGTCACCATGTTTGAGAGTAAATACTGCTTTGTTCTATGAGCTTGTGAAACGGGTGTTCCATAGTGATATGTCACTGCATAGGTGTAAGAAACTGGTGAATCTGAATGATTGGCAATAGCATTTATATTGGTCATATCACCGTCTTCAGCGTGATAACTTCCATCTATTCGCTTATAGCTTTTGAAACTATACCCTATGGGGATTTCATTTTCTCTTTCAATAACCTTGAATTTAGTACCTACGGGGATATTCGGAATTTCAACGCTGTAACCAGCAGAAATTTTGTAAATGGCACCGTTTATTGAAGTTTCAAAAGTAAACTGTGATTTTTGTTCGGGTGTCAAAGAGGAATAATCACTTTGATTGAAGGCGACAAATGGCTGTGTTGTGAAATCCCATGTACATAACATTCCATTGGGAGCGGTAACATAGTATTTTGTCATATTTGCAAGAGTAAGAGTATCATCTGTACCGTTGCTGAGATACAAACGGAAATTGAATCCCGTTGAATCCTGTTCTGGTGTGAGTTCATTTCCGCTTTCGTCAAAAAACTTTTTCGTGAAACTTAAAGTACGGAGTGAGGCAGGATTGACATGGTTGTCAAATACAATAACAGGTCGCTGTGCAACGCTAATCCAACCGGAATCATATAATTTTCTGTCAGTACCGTTGATTGCTGTTCCCGTAATTACAGTATCATAAACTTCCTGATTTATGCCACATTCTATGATTCTGTATTGACTGATATTATCAGGAAATCTTATTTCGGCACTCTTTCCGGGATTTAGAAAATATACAGATTCATAAGTTACCGAACTGTTTCGGAGTGTATATGACGGTGAATAGTCCACTCTTTGAATGGAATTTTGATAATTTACTCTGATATACTCATCATTTTTAAGCAGATGCTCAATGCCGTTTTCTTCGGTTTTATACCATATCTGAAACGGATATTCCACAAGATTGAAGTCAATGTTCTCTGAACCGCTTACTTTTTTTGTCAGCAATACATTTCCAGGAGTGACCGGCTCAAGATTGAAACGCTGACTTTATCTGCATAATAAGTAATATAATCTTTCTGTGTAAGTTCCGACAGTTCAGCTAAATGAAGCCATTGATTCGTGCTGTTGTCCTCTGTGGTTACACTGATAGGATTTTCATCATAAACAACACCGGGTAATGCCGGAGTAGTTGTTTCTGTGATAATGTATCTGTAAACACCCGGCTTTGTAAATGTGTCATCCAGGAAGTTTACCGAAACGGTTTTCTGAGCATACTTTTTGCCTACTGTTGGAGCTGACAGATCGGTGTCCGTTGAAAGACCAAAAATAGCACCTGCTGTGTCGTTATTGGTATATACAGCCGTTTCAACATTACCTGCTCTGTTGGCTTCCAAAATTTCAACTGTTGAAGCAGTTGCGGCTATCGCATTAGCACGTCTGATAGTGTAGCTGAAAGTAATATTCGGAATATTAGTATCAGAATTAACGACAAGTTTTTTTGCGAATGTTGCCGAACCGCCGATGGGGGTGTAGGTCGTTTCCGCAGAAACTGTGATTGTGGTAGTGCTGATAAGCAGTGCAAAAGCTAAAAGCATTACCATAAATATAGCAAATTTTCTTTTCATTTGGGTTGTCCTCCTTTTTTTAATAAAAAAATTTTTTATATATCTGCACATGACATATCAGACAGGCTTGCATTCTTTAAAATCCCCTGCGACGCATGGTAATGAGAAAAGGACCATCAATATCTTTCAAGGCAACTGTACCGAAACTGCGGCTGTCATCTGTATTTTCTCTGTAGTCGTTGAGAATAAACGCTCTGCCCTCCTCAACCGTGTACGGAAATTGAATATTTGAATTTTCATCTTTATGAGTTGGATAGAAAATATCCTCAGATGCAAGGGCATTATTAATGAACAACTCACCATTTTCGGTAATATCTATCACATCATCCGACAGTCCGACCACTCTGTCCGTGCGGCTTTTACCGTCATGTTTGTAAAGGACTGCGGCATTGAGATAGGGGGATTGCAGCTTAAACGAAACTATCATGTCACCGTCATTGACTGCAGGATGCATATTATTACCGTAATTAATTGTGATACCGAGAACAAACGCCAACACCAGCCATACCACGATTGCAATTACCAAAATTCTTATCAAAAGACTGATTGCAAGTCGCTTTGTCGATA
This sequence comes from uncultured Ruminococcus sp., assembly GCA_902800065.1. GTDB lineage: Bacteria > Bacillota > Clostridia > Oscillospirales > Acutalibacteraceae > UBA1213. The sequence continues at coordinate 29,245 of CADCDE010000030.1, read as the reverse complement.
CGGGTTTAGGCGGACAAACTTTTTTCTTCTTTTTTTATTTCCATACTATTCTCCGAAATCAGGGAAAAATCAACAATTTTTATCAACTATCACAACACTTTATTAACCATTATAATACATTATATTATAAATTGTAATAATCTATTAAGAAAATAGCATCAAAATGACTTACTTTTGTTAAAAATGGTCTAAAATGGAGTTCTTTCACTCATTTGATTTGTTATATTTACTATAAGTTAGCAAATCTTAAATAAAAAAGATTTTGACATATATTAGGAAAAAACATCAGTAATAAAAATCACAGACTTCCGAATGGCAATACACGAAAGTCAGATAAAAAATATATTTTTTCGACCTCATCAGGCATAATTTCATACACTTTTTGCATTATATACGAAATGTTCTTTTGAAAAAGAACATTAATATATTCAAAAAAGGAGATATTTTTTTAATGTTTAAATACAAAAATAATTATGCTGAAAACATTGCAATGATAAATTACGGAGATGATGAGTAATGGATTTTCAGATACTAAACACAATTATCAGTCTTTGCGGTTCACTGGTAGGCACTTTTGCAGGAATTTTCGCTACAAGCAAATTAACAGAATACCGTATCAAAAAACTTGAGGAAAAAGTCGAGAAGCACAACAATCTTATCGAAAGAATGTACCGTGTCGAAGACAAGATAGAACTGCAAGAAGAAAAAATCAAGGTGATAAATCACAGAATACAGGATTTGGAGGGAAAGCCATGAAAAAATGGATAAAAGCTGCAGGCATCAGAGCCTTGAAAACCTTTGCACAAACAATTGTCGCAACAATAACTGTAGGTTCAGCGATAGATGAAGTAAACTGGCTGAATGTTCTGTCAGTATCGGCTATAGCTGCTGTATGCAGTCTGCTTACATCTGTCGCAGGGCTTCCCGAACTTAAAGGAGATGAACAAAATGACTGACAGAGAAAAATTCTTGACGAAAGCAAGAGAATACATCGGAGTGAACGGAAAATATGTCTGCATGACGAAGCTGAGATTGAACTACATTGACCATTGGTGTGCCTTTGCAGTATCATCAGTCATGAACGATTGCGGGTTCATAGGCAAATACATAAAGTGCATTGAGGGCGGTGCAGGAACTATTCCCCGATATTCTGACGCCAAATATGGTACATGGTTCCGAAAAGGCGAAAAATCACCGCAGGCAGGAGATTTGTTTTTTCTGAGATACGAGGATTATTCGTCACATGACAAATATTTCTGCGACCATATCGGCATTGTCGAAGCTGTCAACGGCAATATCATTACAACCCTTGAAGGAAATGTTGATGGAATCAATGGCAATTGGGCTATGACCTCGACTTTCAAGCGTAAAACACGCTATCTGAATGACTATTCAGTTTACGCTTTTTACAGACCGTTCTGGACAAGCGAAGCAAAAACTACATCCACAAATACTCAAAAAAAGACCGAAATATATGATGTCAATTCCTCTGCAAATGTAGATTATTTCGTAAAAGTCACCGCAAATGACGGTCTGAATATCCGTCAGGGTGCAAGCACTAAGAAAAATATTCTTGGAACAGTACCTTACGAGACAACGCTGAAAATTACAAATCAGACTTCTGGCAGTGGTTATACATGGGGACTTACCGAATATGATGGTATCAAGGGCTGGATAGCACTCAACTACACCGAAAAAATTGATATTGATAAAATTGCCAATGAAGTTATACAAGGCAAGTACTTCTCCTATCAATTGTATTTGATACCATTATACCTCAATCGTTCTCAATATGAAAGTATGAAATTGTTTTTTTGCTAAATGTTTTAAGTTGAGAGTATAATATCCTTACAGGCGGATTTTTGTTTCATGCCAAAAAATCTTCTACTACATCACGCAAATGTATCGGGTAAAGCTCAAGTTCTTCCATAATATCTTTAAGTTTCAGTATCTTGTTATGGTCAGGTGAAATATTGTCCACACGGCAGGATTCATTTTTATGCTTTGCAAGCTCTCTGTCTGAATTATAGATTGTTATTCCATAAGATATTATTTTTCCTGTTTCTTCTACAAATGTTTCACTTTCCGTAATTTCATAAACATAAGTGTCTTTCATTATAAAAAATCTCCTTTGGAAATGAATTTCACATATATTATACAACTGCTTAAAATTTTTTTCTATACCACTTTAGTTTACATAAATTTTGTCGTAATTTGTCGAATTTGTATTTTATTCATAAAAATATTTTAAGAAGATTACTGTTATAATATAATTGGATAAAAAAGAATATTGTTGTATGTTAAAAATTAATACTATAAATGATAAAATGTATCCATTATTCATGATTATGCACAAACACTGTATCTGTCACCCTGAACGAAGTGAAAGGTCTTTTTAAGATTCCTCACTACGCTCTGAATGACAGTTTATTTGTGCATTTTTCAGATTTGTTCATTTATAGTTGTCAATAATAAATAATAGGAGATTGTAAAATGAAAATGCAAAAATAAAAAATCCAAAGTGACGATTCTGTGGTAGAATAAATATAATTGACCGCCCCATGTCATTGCATTAAGCTATTGAAAATGCAGAAATTCTCTATTACAATGCCGCTGTCAGAATTTTTGATATGATAAAAATTGGTACAAAAATGAGTGAGAAGCCATACGCCTCTCACCCATTCATTTTTTATATATCATTCATGTATTCAGGCATCATTTTTTGAGGTACAGGGCTGGATTAACCCACCAATCAGCAGATGCCCAACCATCTGTAAAATATCCCTCACGATAAATCAAGGTTATACGTTCATAATTATTTGGAGTGCGTAAAACAGTATAATTGTTATTTCTTTGTGGTATATTCAAGCTGTTTTTTCTTTTGCTGTCACTTGATAAAAGACTGTTAGCTTCATCATAACTTAAAACAAATATATTGTCCTTTGCATTTCCGACATCAGGGAGCAGGGCATTTATTATCTTTAATCTTTCGCTGTTGGAAAATGCCTCATAATAAAAGTTCTCATTAAGATATTTTCTTACATTAGAGGATTGCCATGTTGAATTGTCTTGGTTGGCATATTGCATATATATTAATGATTTTTTGCTGACAAGAAGCATTTGAAAATCATCTTCTTTCAAAATATTCCATTTAATAGGTTTACCTTCCCAATTTCCAAATTCTATAATTTCGTTCGCCATAATTTTATCACTCCTGTCATTCACTTAAATGTACTCGAACTATCTCTGCACTCTCGGAGGGGGTGTCTCTGTCTGATACACAAAATTCTATATCTTCGGGAGCGTCCTCTATCGTGCGGATATATACATCTTTGTTTGCATCTACTTCGGGCAGGCGACAGCGTTTTTTATAAATGCCCTGTTCGCCAATGTCCATTCGGGCGGCATTCGGCAGAGATGTATAATAAATTTCAAAATCCTCCACTCCTGCATCTATGAAGCGTACCCACTCGCCATAATCAACTTTATTTCTGTCGAGCTTTATAGTAAATTTGCCACGCTTTGAAATGCCCAGATTATAGCGGAATTTTGTCTGTTCATCTGCTTTTATCTCGGAGATGACTTTGATTTTGCCGCCGTCACGACCTGCTATCAGACCATACGCAACACCTGTTTTTCCATTGGGAGCAGTAACATCATTATCTGTACGCACACCTCTTTCACGCTGTATCTTTACAGCCTCGTCTGTTCCAAGCGGCGGGAAAAGATGATAATATCCGCCGTCAGGTTTATTTTCAGTGCTTTTTGCATTGGCTTCACTGATATAGCGTTCAAACAGTTTGCGGAGTATCGGCGATTTACTGGAATTGCCTGCAAGGAATATCTGAATACTGTCCGCACCGCTGTTGACAGCTGATTGATTTCTGAAAGCAAGGGGTATTGATGTAAAGAAATTCAACACACCTTTCTCAATACGCTTTTCAAGTATCTCTGTCAGTTTCAGGTCAATGTTATTTTCCTTGCTTTTGATATACAGCTTTTGTTTTTGCTTACGGATACCGTCTTTGTCGAACAAGTCCACTTCAATACACCCGTCTTTAATGGGGAAAGAATACTCCTGATCGTTTCGGAAAATATATCCCTCATATTCAATGGTATCGGTATTTTCAGATGTTTTTTTATCGGCAGATTTGTCTGTTAATTTTGTGTCGGAAATACCTATTATTCCCTCCCAGAACGGACGCAAAGTTTCCATAAGCTGTTTGGTATTACGCTTTGCCTCCTGTGAATCGGAAATAAAAGTTTCACTTCCAGGAAATTCATCACATTCTCTTGGCTTGGTGAAAGAAAAGCCTGCATTCGGAGTCTGATTTTCGGTAGAATTTCTTTTAGGCGTTCTTCCGAGATATGGTGCATTTGCTTTGAACACTTCAAAAGCCAGCAGTTCCAAAAGATTTTCACCGCCAAGATATTTGTCACCTTCAGAGCCGAAATGCTCAATAACATAATCATAGCGTTCTTCTTCACGTTTGGAATCGTCTGAAATACGCCACAATCCAAAATCAAAATCCGTTGTACCGCCGCCAAAATCAAAAATAGAATACAAAATATTTTCATCTTCATCAGGCTCAAAGCCATAGCCTTGCAGAGCAGTGATAGCATAGGCAGCAGGTTCATTGACACCCTGTCTGACACGGAATTTTTTCATCACTTCTTTATCATTTATTATAACTTCGGGCAAGGATTTTTTCAGACCTTTTGTAAAGCTGTCCAGAATCTTTTCTTTAACAGCTTTTTCGTATGTAACGGGGAAAGAAAGAATATAATCAAGATAGATACCATTTCGCATATTATTGATATACAGCCCCAGATAATAGGCATACAGTTCCAAAGGATTGAATTGATTATCTGAAAGCTTGACGAAAGATGGGAGAATATATTCTGTTCCCTGCTGGTCAATGATTTTAACGTTTTTTTCGGTATCACCGCACCACTGCTTGATATCATAGAAATAGGAATAAAATTCATCACTTCTTGTACATGATTTTAAATCATTGTTCGCAGTATGAGAAACACGCAAATCATCTATGGAAGTCTGAGGTCTGCCCTCGCTGGTAATATAATCTGCAAGGAACTTTTTTAAATTGCGGAATTCCATGATAGTAGGGTTTTCATAGTGGAATTTTTGAACAGCTTTGGCAAGCTGTCCGATACCGATACGGATAAGAGTTGTTTTTTCTCTGCCGTCCTGTTTGGAAACGATGGTACTTTTGGTACCGAAATCAATACCTATAAGTCCGTCCCAGTGAATATCCTTAACAGGATTTCGAGCAATCAGCGGTTTTTCAAGAGTAACAAGGACTTGATTTTTCTCAGGTTTCGGTTCTTTTTCAGACCAAAGCTCCCAGTGTCCCGAATTGACATCTTCCAGACATTTTTTATCATAACATTCCAAATCGGCACGAATTTTATCACAGGCAAGCAGTTCATCTGTATACATATCAATGATATTTTTTGGCATTGTATAATTACCCATGACACGCTCTGAAACCTGTTTTTGTATGGCGTTTCTGTCAATATCCAGAATTGGAATCAATTTGTCAACTTCCGCTTCTGTAATATATTCAGATTTATTTGCTGTTTCTGTGATACTGCGTTGTTTAAGCAAATCGACAGCTTTTTGCAAAGTGCTGTTTGTAAGTATGGTATAATTTTGTGAGAGAATCGCATTTTTGAAATCCTGCATTGGAATAGGCAGGACAGCCACCTGAATAGAATCATCATCATTCCAGTTGGAAAACTGACCTGTTTCAACACAGTAAGAGCCTTTATCAAATCCAACCCAGTGACCGTTATTAAAAGACTTGCCTTTTTTGATTTCATTCAGAATTTCGGCAGGACAGTTTTTTCCAAATATATCTACAATTCTTTTTTCATTCAGTACAGCACACTTTATATCCAGATAACTGTCCTGTAAACTTTTTTTAGCAATAATAATACCAAATTGTTTCTGTGTATAATATAAAACTGTGATACTCCCACGTGAAAATTTAATGACAGGAGCTGAAAAATATTTTTTTTCGAGTTCGTCATAAATACTTTTTGCCTTTTGTCTCAGCGACTTGTAAAATTCCGCATGAATCACTTTTTTAAGTACATTATCACGCAGAATAACCTTATATACTTGTTTTGTAGCTTCTATCATCTTTTGTCATTCTCCTCATAATATTGATTAAGCTCTTTCAGCATTACTTTTATAAAAGGTGTGATTTCTGCCTGTTCTTTATTGACAGTACATTCATTTTGAGCATTCACATATAATGCCGTCATGCGTGAAACGCTTTCTTTTTGAGCATGACGAAAACAGCCTGCCTTCATCAGCAAAACACCATTTTCTGAAAATATTTCGGTCGGTTCGGTAACACACAGAAATTCCAATACACTTTGTATATTGTTCCTGCACCATACGGCAGATACAGAATCACATTGAGCCTCAAGAAGCTGTTTCGGCATATCAGGTTTATTGTCATATACAAAGCATAGATCCGTTTTATCTCCTGTGCAGAAACCACGAAATTCTTTCCAATCGTTCCAATAGTCTTCATTAAGCGAATTGTCAGGATAACCGTTGAATTGCATAATTTCCAAAGAACCGTTTTTATATACAACAGCGGTTATCCTATTATTTTTGATCCAGAATAAGCAGTGATGTATGTTCATTGTCAGTCCTCTATGTTCATTTGATAAAGTTTCTGCAGAATCTCAGGCTTGGAAATATCAGGATTCTGCTCTATGAAAGTGTCCTTGATGGCATTTTTAACTTTTTCATCAACAGAAATATTTTCCGAACGATTGTGCAAATAATCGGATAGCTGTTTTGTATTGAGACCGCTTTGAGCAAGATATTTACTGCAAATCACAAAATCCGACGGAGTAAAAACAGAACCGATTTTCAGCAGGTCAGTCAGTATTTCCGAATTAATGCCAATCAAGTCCGGGTTTTTCAGACCTGTTGTATCAAAGCCCAGCTTTTCATTGCAGGCTTTGGTATAAAGATATGTACCTGTCGCACGATAGGCGGCTCTTTCTTCGGGAGACATTTTATCCAATTTCTCCTTGTCCTCTTTGGAAAGCTCTATATCATTATGCAAGTGATTGATATATTCCTCTACGGAGTCGAAATCTTCAGGTTTCTTATCATCTTTTTCGGCTTTCATAGCAAGTTCATCCGGTTCATCTTCATTTTCTTTTTTCAATCCCAGAATTTCGGCTATTTTGACGATAATATTCGCCACTTGAATGATAGTTGCAATGATATTCAATCCCGGAATCGCAAGACCGATTTTTGATACAAATGAAGTTGCAGCCTGACCGAGAACAGTTCCTCCCAAAGCTCCTGCAATACTGCTGCAAATTCTTCCCACAAAAATGCAAACGCTGCTTATTGCACTGCCTATACTAATTAATCCCATATTTTAAACATTCCTTTCATATCACTTCTGATACATATATTTCCAAATTTCTGTCATATCTGCGAAGATAAGAAAAAAACTGATTTTTGCCGATAATTTGAATGACATCATGAATTTCCTGTAAAGCAGTGTCATTCAGCATAAAATTCTTTTTAAACTGTTTCAGCCATTTATTAGCAAGGTGTTCATTCAGATTCACGATACAGTCAAATTGCTGACGGGTGGGCGGTTCTGTAAAAATGTCCATTCCCTGATACAAACCCCTTTGATATTCCTGTATATAATAAGGAATAACCGTTTTTCTTATCTCCCAATTCTGAGGAGCCTGTACGGACGTATCAGTTGACTGATGTATCTGAATTTGAATAGCTTTGTCTGTACCTGTTGTAAAATAAACGGCACGACCTGTTGCAAGATTTGAGAGAAAATCTTTTTGTTCATCTTTAAGCATTACTGTATTTCCGACAGCTTCTTTATCATCTGCCGCAAAAATACGATGAATAATTTTTGTATTGGTATTTTTTAGGACATCGGGAGTAAGTTTATTGGGAATCTGGTCAGCGATGATAAGGGATTCTCCGTATTTTCTTATTTCCGCAAGCATATCTGCAAACATCTCAACACTTTGTTTTTTACTCATATTGTCACCCGGAGTATATTTGCTTAACAGTCGGTGAGCCTCCTCAACAAGTGTGATATGCCGGAATATACCGCTCTGACGGTATTTTTCCCTGATAGCCTCTGAAAGATTGATTAGAATAAATCCCATGATAAGAGATTTTTCGGCACTACTTCGTATATTTTCAAGTTCAAAGACAACTTTATGATCAAGCAGATCAATGAAATCAACGGAAGAATGTGTATTAAGCAAAAAGCCTTTACCGCCACTGGTAAGTCCAAGAAGTCTTGCCTTGATAGAACCGATATAGTCATTTTTCAGCCGTTCATCAAATCCCTGTTCATTAACTACCGATTCGCATTGTTTGATAAGCTCCGAAATGGTCGGAAATGCTTTTCCCGTTCCATCAAAGGGATTCTCAAACTGATAGTTCTGATTACTGTAAATATCCCATCCCTTGTCCTCATAGGCACGATAAAGAGCCTGCTCAATAATCTGAGGAATGGCGGCTTCCATGTCAAAAGCGGATTCAATGCAGGCACACAGCATATCCACTCTTGAAGTAATGCTTTCATGAGGATAGAATATCAGAGGATTCATTTTGATAGGATTGGTCTGATTATCCCCTAAAGTAAAAATCATTACATCTGGATGTTGATACATCATGATACGATATTCTGTTTTAGCAGGTTCTATCACCAGAAAGGGTATATCAGCATCATGAAGGATTTTTTGACAAGTCGTTGTTTTGCCGCTGCCTGTCACGCCTGACACAAAAATATGCTTGTCCAGATCGGCTTTGTCGAGATAGACCGGACTTTCATTCAGAACATTTCCGTTTTGAATCAGATATCCGAGTTCAATTTTATTCGTATCACTTGGTTTAGTAAAATTAAGACCGAATTCCACTTCACTGTTCAGGCTTAAACCGGCTACTTCTTTTTGAGGAAGTCCGGCTATCATGCCAAGTTCGTTGGTTGTGAGCCAGTTGCCAAGAAAAGTAAGACTGTTTTTATCAACAAAATGGTGCATAGCGAAATGTGTCAGGTAAGACTCCTCTGTATCATACTGATACTTTCCGCAGGGAAGCTGAAAAGACCGAAACGCATTTTTAGCATTTTCAGTCAGGCTGAAAGACTGCAGAGGAATTTTATTTCCTGTTTCCCCGGAATACAATGCAGTCACGGTATTTTTAATTTTTTGCAGAGCAATTTTTTGTGGAGCAAACACACACATAGATGTCAGAAATATACCCTTTCCTTTTCCATAGTCAAGTCTTGGAAAAGCAATATCATCCATAAATTTGATAAAATCCTGTATTTCACGGTCACCATATTCAATGGTCGTTGTGCTTGAATCGGAAGAACCATGACTTTCAGCATTGGTGATACTTTCACTTTTGGAGTCGGAATGGCTTGTTCCCAATATTTTTGATTCAGAGTGATTTTTTCCTTCCTGGTGAGCATCAGAGTGACTTTCACCTCCGGAATGGCTTGTGGATCTGGTATTATTGCTTTGTGCATTGGAAGTTTCACTGTTGGAATGTCCTTCATTTGTTCCATCAGTATGAGTATCACTTTCCGAAGTGCCATCCGTTATAGTAGTAGAACCGGATGAACCGTCAGTAGAACTTGTTCCTCCGGTTACAGATTCAGATTTTCCGGAATTGGTACTCTGACCTGTTTGTACGCTCATCTTTGAAAGGGGAAATTTCATATTATAAAATTGATATAGATTTTTCTGTATTTCAAAAATTGCATCCATGTTCAAGGGTTTAGCTACTATCATAAAGCAATAATCATCACCGTACATAACATTCATCAGTCTGTCAATTCCCTGATATTTTTCATCATCCTTATTGGCACCCGGAACACCTTCAATAACACCTGTTTCGGGCATTTGAGCAAGCAAATCCATGATTTCCTTTTTTTCATCAGATGAAAGTGCAGTTACTTTGCTTCCACGAAAATTTCCTTGAATTGACGGTTTCAGAATATTATCACCGATTGATTTAATACCAAAATTCAAATGAACATCAGAATTCAAATCTTTTGCAATGCCATAATAAAAATCTACTTTTTCTTTTTTTCCAACAATCAGAAATAAAAAATAAATTCCCTCCATTTTGAGTGAAGACAGCACATTTTCAAGAGCTTCCTTTTTGGGAGCCTGTTCATCATAGCAAATTTCAGATATATGGAGAAGGTAAAGATCACCGTTTTCCAGTTTCTGACTTTTTTGGAATTGCAAAGAATTGGTAAGATACATAATTTTTTTATCGGTCAAAGTGTCTTTATTAATTTTTGCCATACGCTTTTTTCCTTATACTTTTACAAGAGATTTTCTGATAATTTTTCCGGTATTTCTGGACTGGTACCCTAAAAGAAGAACACTTTGAACAGAACCATAAGTTGCACTTCCGCTGGCTCTGTCATAATATTCATCATCAAAGTCAGTCCCCTCTTCGATAACATCCCTGATGTATACGGCTTCGGGAAGCGAATCGTTGAAAATGCGGAAAAAATAATCAAAAATTTGTTTTAATATATCGGCATCTTCCGAATACTTTGGGAGATCAATAATCTCTCTGGTGTAATCCCAGATAGCTTTCAGATTATCTTCAGTTGTACATGAAACAATGAATGACACTGTATCATGGTCATTCACTACATTATACAAGCTTGTTTTTGTAGATTCAGAAAGACTTTTATATAAATTCAAATACCTGACAGGTTCACCAAATACGTTTTTAAGTATATTGATTTTTTTCGAGCTTTCATTAAGATCATTTTGAAGGTCACTGATTTGTTCATGCAGTTTACGATTATCATCAGAAAGCTTTTGCAAAGATCGTTGTTTTTCAGAAATGTCGTTTTGCAGCATTTGATTTTTCTGCTGCATATCAGAATAATCACGTTGTATCTTTTGAAGCTGTGTATTTTTGCTATTCAGCTGATACTGTAAATCCTTGATTTTTTCCTCCAAAGGAGATATTTTATTTTTTTGGAAATCAGGCATAGTGCTGACAATATTACGTATAACTCTTTGCACTTCCGAAGATGTTTGCAGCAGTTCTAACAAGTCTCTTTCTTTCAATCCCAGTCCCATAAATAAAGTCCTCTTTTCTGTTTTCAATCTAAATTTATATGCTTAAAATTACTATTTTTTCATAAACAAACTTCACTTTTTCAGTACATATTAATATACTATCACAATATTTTTTTGATGTCAATGATTCTTTCGATTCCATCACAAAAGATAAATTTCTGACTATAGGTGTATGCTATGGCTTCACATAACGTGAGTTCGATATAACTGAAAAATATTCTGACAATGATGAAATGAAGTATGTCATTCCGAACGCAGTGAGGAATCTTCAAAAGATTCTTCGTCGCTATCGCTCCTCAGAATGACAGTATAATAATTTTTCGTTTTCATCGAACTTACGTTTCTTTAGATATGGTTTAATCTTTCTGATGAATGTCATCAGTATTCTGAATTCGTTTTTTGTAAGGTCTATTTTTTGATTATGATAGCTGATACTCCCGTCATTCAGCTTAATGGATTAATGCAATAATATAAGTGAGAAGCCATAAACCTCTCACTCCTGTAAATGCTTTTATCACCAAAATGAAGTTCCTTAAAAGGTGAAAGGCATTTCATTTTTTTCTGTTCTTCCAAAAATTTTCTTCTGGCTATTTCTTCATCAGTTTTGACTTCATGATAAGGTACATCTTTCACAACAATATTTGCACTGCAAGAACCTTTTATATTCATTGTTGGATTATCAGATTTTCCATATTCACCCGATTCAATCTTTTTCCTCACATTTTCTGATATATTATAATAATCGCTATTGATAAGCAAGACTTCTCTTTTAAGAAATGTATCGTCCATCATTTCTATTGAAATAATATCGTTAAGACGAATTTCCTCTCCCTCATCAAGTTTCGTATACAAATGTAGTATCTGCCCATCATAATCTTCATATGGACAGCCACTCACTGAAAGAATTTTCATAATAAATATCTACCATTTCACATAAAGTAATATAAAAATGCCTTTTTTTATTTGCTCTCTCTGCGTATAGCTCCGTAGAGAATAAGTATTGACGATACCATCATAATCATTTCCGTGACAGGCTGTGCCCAGAGCATTCCATTCAAACCGAATATATAATTCAAAATCAATAACAGCGGCACATATAATATCAACTGCCGCACAAGCGTTATCCCGAAAGCATACTGCGGTTTTCCCATTGCCTGAAATGACATTCGGCACATTGAAATCGCCCCTACAAATGGAAGTATAAACATCAATGTCCTCAATACCATTGTGCCAATAGATATGACCTCTGCCGATTCGGTGAATATGCCTATCAAAATCGGTGCAAAAATCCCGTATAAACCCATCAAGACCAATTCCGTTCCGCTGACAACTGTAACACCTGCTTTCAAAATGTTCATCATTCTTATATAATTTTTCGCACCATAGTTATATCCCATAATTGGCTGAGTACCGGCGGTAAATCCCTGATAAATGTAGCTTCCAAGCGACAGCACTTTCTGAGCAATTCCCATTGCCGCAACCGTCAGTTCGCCATAACCCACAGCAAGATTATTATTCACGATATAAGCCGCTGATGTCAGAAGTGTTTCCAAAGATGCAGGAACGCCTACCCAAAATATCTCTTTCAGAATTTCAGCCGTTGGCTTGATACATTTCAATGACGGTTTCAAAAGTGTCTTTCCTCTGATATAAAACATCAATGATGCCGCCATTCCGCAGCCGTTTCCGATAATAGTGGCAATAGCCGCTCCCTGTACCTGCAAATTCAGCGTAAATATAAAAATGGGATCAAGTATGATATTGACTATCGTACCGACAATCATTCCGACAATTGAATATTTTACGGAACCCTCACTTCTAAGAAGCTGCCCGAAGGTATAATTTCCCATTGTGAAAATACTTCCAATCAGAATAATTCTCACATACTGCTCTGTATAAATAGTAGTATTGTCCTTTGCACCAAGTCCCTGCACAATAGCTTTCAGAAAAATCAATCCCACTGCCGCCACGATAATACTGTTAATGATTGTAAGCATAAAGCCGACTGTCAATGTATGGTCAGCTTTTTCCCTGTCATCTGCACCAAGACTTCTTGCAATAAGAGATGACGAGCCTGTTCCTATCATATTGGAAACAGCTATCGTTATCATCATAACAGGGTAGGCAAGATTGACAGCCGCTAATTGGTAATCATCGTGCGTCAATCCGATAAAATATGTATCCACCAGATTGTAAAGCACCATGATAAACATTCCTGCAATCAGCGGAACTCCCATTTTTACAACAGCCTTTACAGGCTTTTCTTCACTCAGCGTAAATATACGCTTATCTTCTTTATCCATTTCAAATCTTTCTTTCACAAAAATATCTGTCAGCCATTGTAGCGTAACTTCCTCATATCCTCAAATTCATAATCAGGCTGTTTCCTGAAAAACAGCTTTGGACTGTATTTGGAGTAATCGGCATTTACAAAATTATATATATTCAGTTCATAATACCAAATACCCGAATATTCATAAGTACCCCTTTCATTAAAAACAATTCTGCCGTATTCATTTTTCGCGATAGTCATTTTTGTACTGTAAAAACCTAAATCATGCTTTCCACAGTATTTTATTTGATAACTGTCATCTTCCTTTACGACAGCCAATCTTCCTGAAAACGGTGAATTATTGATAAAACGCCCATTATAAAATACTTCCGCTCCATAGGATTTGGTTATATTCTGATAGCAGTGGATATTTTTTGTATCCTTTACAAGAAAATTTTTATTCAAGAATGTACTTTGTCCAAGACATACCCTGTTTACAAACACTTCATTCTCCTCTAAATCAGTTGACGGAAGTTCCCAAAAACGAATACTTCTTCTTTGATTGGCATAATTCGCATAGCGTACATCTTTCTGATAACGCAAAATAATATTTTGAACAAACAACATAGTTCCGCTTCACCTCACTTTACAAATCCCGTTATTTATTGCCACATCTGCTTTTTCTTACGTCAATTCCACCCTGACAACAGGACAAAGTTCTTCATTTTTAAAGACAACATATTCTATCTCTGTTGGAGAAACCGCTCTTATGCAAATCTTAGCATCGACATCTGTATGGCTGATTTTTAATCTCTTTTTAAATACCTTATCACTCGAAACATGATTAGTAACCACTTCCGGTAAGGTAGAGTAGTACAGTTCAAAATTTTCCCTACCTGCACTGACAAATTCATACCACTGATTGTATTCAATATTCCTGTCTGTCTTGCAAATGAATTTATTTTTCTTTGCAATCCCAAGATAATATTTGAATTTGGCTTCTTTGTCATGCGAGCAGTCGGACTCAACTTTGATTTGTCCGCCATCTCTGCCATCTATCAATCCGTATGCAACACCTGTTTTTCCGGTAGGCATGAGTATATCTTCTTCGTTTATTTCTATACCACGATTTTTCTGTATCCCGATAGCCTCCGGCGTGCCAAGTGACGGGAATATCACAAAAAATTCTTCTTCCGTTTCACCCTTCAGCATCTTCGTATATATCGGAATATATTTATTGAAACAGGTCTGAAGAATTGGTGATTTTCCGGAATTGCCTGCAATAAATATCTGTACCTGACTGACAGAATCTATATTTATATCATCTCTTTCAAATATCGGCTTCATTGCCTCAAAGAAGTTATATACGCCTTTATCAATTTCATTTTCAAGGATACCAAGCAAATCAACTTTGATATTATCCTGTTCATTGTCTATATCAAGCTGGAAATTAGCCTGAGGATTTCCCTCTTTATCGAACAGTGTCACCTTGATAAAGCCGTCTTTCAGGATAGTGCAGTCACTGTCCAATTCATAGAACTCGTCTTCTGCAAGGGTAGAGGGAATAACATTTTCATCAGAAAGTTCTTTTTCTGCATTATATGAATGTAACCCCTCCCAGAAAGGTCTGAGTGCTTCCATAAGAGATTTTGTATTTCGCCTTGCCTCCTGAGATGATGAAATCAATATTTCACTGCCGGGAAAATCATCACAATCCACAGGCTTGCAAAATGAAAATCCTGCCGATTTGTCATTTTTGCGGAGCTTATCGGCATTTGCCCTGAATACCTCAAATGCGAGCTTTTCAAGCAGATTTTCACCGCCTAAATACTTGTCACCGCCATTTTCAATATGCTTAATGACGTAATCATAGAGTTCTTCCTCTTTATTGTCAAAGTCAGCTTCACGCCATATTCCGAAATCATAATCCGTTGTACCTCCGCCAAAATCAAAGATACCGTAATAAATTTTTTCATCGCCCTCTGGTTCAAAGCCATAGCTTTTCAAGGCTGTTATCGCATAGGCTTCAGGCTCACTGATTCCCGAAATCACACTGAAATCAGCCATAAGCGTTTCATTTTCGAGAACTGCATCGGGAAGGGATTTTTTCAAGCCTGTACGGAAACTTTCAAGCATTTTGTCACGGACAGACTTTGAGTACATTGCGGGAAATGACAGGATATAATTCATATAAATACCATTACGCATATTATTGATAAACAATCCCAAATAATACGCATAAATTGCAACGGGATCAAACTCTCCCTCCAATTCAAGATAAGGCGGAAGCAGTTTTATATTTCCGTTCTGGTCAATTATTTTTACCTGACTGTAACGCTGATTACTGCCGCACCACTGTTTGATGTCATAGAAATATGAATAGAATTTACTGCTGTCGCTGCTGTCCTTGAAGTTGTTTGCGGCACGGTGAGAAACATATAAATCAACGAAATTCGTGTGAGGTCTGCCGTTTTCGCCCGAGTAATCCTTGAGGAAGGTTTCGATATCGACAAATTCGAGGATAGTCGGGTTTTCATAATGATGTTTTTCAGCCTTTTTGCTGAGTTCGCCTACACCGATACGGAGAAGTTTGGTTTTGTCGCTGCCGTCCTGACATGAAACGATAGTGCTTTTTGTACCGAAGTCAATACCGATAAGACCATCGGGGCGAATGTCTGCAACAGGATTTCTTGCAACAAGCGGTTTGGGCAGTTCAACCATCTGACCGCTTTCTTTTTCGTCCCAAAGCTCCCAGTGACCTCTGTTTATGTCCTCAACAGACTTTCTGTCATCAGGTTCAAGGTCAGCTCTCAGTTCATCAGCACTCAAAACAGTGTCAATCAAATCCTCAAACATCTCGTCATTCATTTTACCGAAGTTCCTGTCATTTTCAGGCAACAAGTTCCAAATTTCATCACCAACTTCCGTCAACTGATTGACAGCATTGTTATATTCATCTTCCGAATAAATCCCCTTTATTGCTGGCACAATATTATGTTTTTTGAAAGCATCTATCAAGCTGTTAAGCAATTTATATTTTTCATTATCAGCCAACACATAATTTTTGTTCAGTAGGTATTTTATAAAATCTTCTTTTTTCATAGGCGCAGAAACTATTCTTAGTTTACCATCCCAACCTGAGCCTGCATTTCCATATCCGCCGCTATTCATAGATAAATTACCATCATCATTTTTACTGCTGCGACAAGATATATAATATCCCCACTCATAACCTGAGTCGCATTTAAAGCTGTTTTTTATAGCATTTTGAAGTGACTGCGGAAGACGATACCTTTTAGTGTAAAACAGTTCTCTTGCTTGTTCGTATGTAAAGCAAACTGTACTTATACCGCCAAATGTTGAAGGATAGCTGTTTTTAAGACTTGAATATAAGTCTCTTTTTTCTACGATCATATCAAACTTTGGAACATAGTAGAGATTATTACATTCTATCCAAAGAGTGTTTTTAAAGGTGCTTTTGAATTCATCAATCAATGTTTTCATTTTATAAAGTATAATTTCGGATTTTACCATCGGAAACATCAATTTATACAATCTGCTTTCGGTGCTGATGTGTGTAACTGTCTTTGAAACTTCTACATTTCTGTTGTTTATCATGGTATTTTTCACTCCTGTAATTTTATCTTTCAGCTTTTACAACTGATTTTTTAATGATTTTGCCTGTGTTTGCCGAAGCATAGCCACGAAGCTGTATTTCTCTTACAATGCCCTGTGCGGAACTGCCATAACCGCAAATATGACGGCTGTCATCATAGCGTGTGCTGATACTGTCCTCATTCCATGTATACAGCGGTTTTTCTGCCGACTCGTTCAGCAATTCAAAGAAATAGCCGAATATATCTCTCGGAACGCTTATATCCTCACCATTAAGCAAAAGATATTTTGTATGATCCCAAAGCATTTCCAGATTACCGTACTGTGAACACGAAGATATAAATGTCATGATACTTTTGTCGATTATGATATTGGACAACTGTCTTTTTATCCTGTCATCAAGATTTTTATACCTGTCGTACAGTTCAAGAGGATTTTTGAAATACCCTGTCAATTCATCAGAAACAGCTTTGGATTTTTGGAGTTCAGCCTGTGTTTCGGACAGTTCTTTTTCCTTTGATTTATACCCTTCAAGTATATCGTTGTTATGGCTTTTCAAATAGATGATATCTCTGTCTTTTTCGCTGATTGTATTTTTGAGCCTGTTATTTTCCGCTATGATTTCCTCAAGCTGACTCTTTAAAGAAATATAAACATTTTTGGATTTTTTCAACTCGGCTTTTGTTTCTGAAAGCTCTGATTTTGTTTCCTCAAGTTCTTTTTGATTTGAGTGATACTTTTCAAGTATGTCGTGATTATAGCTTTTCAAGTTGATAATATCTCTTTGTTTTTCGCTGATTGTGTTTTCAAGTCTGTCATTTTCCGCTGTGATTTTTTCAAGCTGACTCTTTAAAGAGATATTCTCATTTTCAAGCCTTTTATATTCCGCTGACATAACTTCCGAATTATCGGGAGTTTTATTTTTTAGTTTCAGCACCTTATTCAATTTCTTGATAACATCATCGTCATCAAGAAGTTTGATAAATTTTTCTTTGAACGTCAGTCTCAATTTTGATTTCTCCTTTTTAAGATATAGTTATGTGTCTTTTCACCTGTACAGGCTCGGTTTTTTTGGTTTCGGGGGAGTTTGCGGAAAGCTTGGAAAGCCTTTGTTTCATCAGTGACAGGATATTTTGATTGCTGATGTCATCTGTATGAAAATACGCTTTCACTATCTCAATACTGCCGATACCGTTCATGCACTGATAAGCAAATGCTGTATCCTGCATATCGGCATTACCGCTTGAAAGCACCTTTTCAGCATACAGGCGGTAATATCCCGCCAAAAGAGTATTTCCGCCTGCAACACTCTGGAATACATATCTTTGGTCTATCCTGTTGGAAACATCGGAAAATAATTCATCAATTTTGCTGTAAGGCTTTAAATTGGCATTTTTAGTATATCTTACCACTTCAAACAGGGAATCATCCTTTTCATTTTTCTGTATCACATCAATATTAAGTTTCGTTCCGTCAGCGAGGCTTTCGGACGTGATTTTCAGATACACATAATTTATTTCATCTTCGGCAACAACAGACAACGATTTTGTCAAAATATAGATTTGACCGTTTATTTTAATTATCCCCTCACCAATATGGAGCGTATTATCAGACACACTTACATTACAGCCTGTAATGATGCCGTTTCCGTATTCTGCAAACAGTTTTTCTATGAATTCATTTGGATGGTCTCTCAATGCTTCAAGCATATGCTGTTTTAAGATAAGACCTTTCTCAAAAACGGGTATGAACAAAATCATTCACCTTACTTTCTGCCGTCAAAAAATGTATTCTGCAGAATATCCATCTCAAACGAACAGAATTCTGCATCTCCTCTGTACAGCTTAGCTTTTTCATCTTTATATACGGGAAGGATATCAAAGCCCCATTTTTCTTTATCAAGGAATACAAAGATATATTTTTTATTTGCTGGCATTTCATCTATCATGTCCTGCGATATTTTTCCTTTTGATATTTCTGTCAGTTCATCAAAGCTTGTCCTTGCAAAAGAAATATCTTCATATACATATTTATACGGCTCACGGACATCTTTATCAATATTTCTCATGTGCAGATAAACTTCTTTGCCGGAATTTGTGATTCTTCTTCTTTGTGCCGGCTGCTCCCAGTCAAATCCCTGACAGAACATTTCTTTATCTTCATCGTTCTGATTTTTGATATAAACAGAAACAGGGATATTTCTTGTTTCATTCTGCAAAGTCACTTCAATATTGGATTTTTCGAGAGAATGAAGATACATGACAGCTCCCTTCAGACAGGTCAGCTTCAATTCTTCTGCTTCATTGTCCTTTGAATGTATGCGACCGCTTTTTATTTTCTTGCCTGGCAGAAATTCTTTCAAAGCGTCCATGAAAATATTGATTTTCGAGGACTGTCCCGAAAGCTTTATCTGACTGTAGGTATCAAGTTCATTACTGTAGGAATCCGCTGAAACACGGTTGATATAGAGAGGATTCAAAAACTTTCTGATAAGATAATATATATCCGCACGGAGAATTTTATCTATTTCCTTGGCATTGTATATGATATTGGGATAGCCCTGTTCTTTCAGAACACCGTTCTGCATAACGGATATTCTCCAGTTTTCGATTTTCTTGGTATGCAGATCAATATCATCATCCTCATTTTTCTGTTGGAACGTATATCTTGAAATAGAAGTCCTGTAAAATTCCTTTTTCATTTCTTCGGCAAGCTTCCACAGGAAATAGAAATTGTTTTTTATCTTGTCATAGATTTCTTTAGGTTCATTTTCATGTTCTTTATATCGTGTAGGAATGATTTTTTCAGCTTTCTCATATTCTTTATTGAGTATCTTATATACTTCCTCGTAGCGTTCCTTTACTCTTATATCATTGTCATCACCGATTTCACCCTCAATATATGAGAAAATGGAATTGATGTCCTGTTTTATGATATCATCAACATTTACTCTCTTTCCGCCGAGCTTCTTTGCATACACTACCTTCATATACTGCATGATACGATAGGTTATATTATTACCGCCGAAGTTCACATCACCGTTCATATGCTGTGTCACTATGTCAAGATTGATAATGCCGTCTTCATCTTTTTCTATCTTGTATCTGCATGAGGCAAGGTCTGATGTACCTCCGCCGCAATCTATGATTAAAGCTTTTTCATCTTGATTATTATTATAATTGCCCGATTGTATCTGGTTATTGATAATGCTGAACAGTACAGCGATACCCTCATCAATAGCATTTTTCTGTTCAAGGACATATCCGTTTTTTTCGAGAATTTCTGCATACAAGCCCAATACTTTTTCCTTAAGTTTTACGGGAGCGGATATATGTATATTTCTGAACCTGCATTTAAACTGATTCTGAGCCGTTTTTATAACAAACATAAGATACTTTGAAATAATTTCCTTGCGGCTCACAACAGCCTTGTTTCCTTTGGAATCTTTGATTTCTTCATTGACATCTATATTAGAAGTCCAGCGTTTTATTTCCATAAAGCAGCTTGCCTGTGGGCAATAGTTATCTTCTTTGACTTTCCTTGCCGCATCATAGCCGAAAGAATATATAATATCATCTTTATCGCTGCAGTCCTCCACATAAACGACTGTCGGCACGATACTGCTGAAAGATACAATATCAGAACCGTCATCCCTGTCACGCTCAATGAATTTCACGATATTTTCGGAATTCAGTACAACATTCCCATTAATAACAGCAATGTTTGAAATATTATCAACATAGGAATCATCAAGGAAGCACCCTGCAGTTGTATTTGATGTACCGAAATCGATACAGAGATGTGTGGAAGCGGTCATAAGCTCCTGACAGTTCACCTCAACAGGCACTTTATACTGCTGCATATCCATTCCAAGAAAGGCAAAATAATATTTGGAGCTTTTATTGTTCACAATAAAAAGTTCTCTTGCATCAGCCGTGAGTATATACTGAGGCTTTTCGTCAATGACAATGGGTTTCAGTTTAAAAAGACCTGCAAGGTCATTTTCACCATTTATAAGCACAACTGTATCAAAAAACTTTATTTTCTCCAAAGAAACATACAGTCTGTCACGTTCCGTAATATCAAGACCATCAAAAATATCTATCTTGTTCGGTACGGAAATATTATGTTTTTCCGTAAGAGAAGAAAATTCCACTTTCGCTGTATAATCTTTATTATTTTTTTCCTTTTCTGCAACAAGCTTTACACCTTTTTTTCCGTTGAGTTCATTGATTATTTTTTTCCAGCCGTGCATTTTTTCATACTCTCCTTTATCTTCAGATACTGTCTGATGTACTGCTTCATGTACTTCTTCGCCTACTTTTTTATTTACTTTATTTCTTTTTGCGTTTGCACCTATTGGACTTCCTATATCGCTCAAAAATCCCATTTTCATCTTCTCCTTTATAATATATAAATATTGTGTATTTTCATGGTATCATCAGAATCTATGATACCGTAGTGATTTTTCCATATAATTTCAAGTCTGTACTGTATATCCCAGAACATCATCACTGCTGTATCAAGCAGCATTTCATTATATTCCGTCTTATCTTCACTGATGTAGAAATAATATGTATCCGTGTTTTTTTCGTATATCAGCGATGTACTTTCAAAAAGCTTTTTACAGGCATTGAAAAATTCATTTTCTATCTGCTGTGTTTCCAGCTTGTGCAGAAGTGTATAAAGCAATATTTCCTGATGTCTGAGCTGTATCACTTCCCAGTTGTCTTTCAGCTTTTCACCAAAACTGCCCTTTAATATCTCTTTTTCAAGCCAATTCACTTTTACTTGACTTTCATTGATGCCGCTGAGCATATCCGTCATGGCAAGATAGTGAAAAACTATATTTTCCAACGCTTCATTTTCGGATAAAATATCGCTGTCCGAAAATATTTCACTGAATCTTATCAGCGGATTGACCTCACACAGTACACTGTTATTTTCCGCTATTTCCATATACGGAGATATTTTTTTGCCTGTGCGGAATATTTTTTCAGGACGATAATCTTCCCATATATACGACATCACATTCCACCTACCCATTCTATTTCGGGATAGTAATAATCAAGATAATCCAGAACATAATTGATATAGTCATGTTTGAATTGCTCATTTCTTTCAAAAGTAAATTTAAGCATAACTCTTCTAAGTTTACGACTGCTCATCTGCCTTGAAGGTGACGGTCTGTACTTATATGAATAACGCTTGCATATCTCATTCAGCTTTTGCGTTATTTCACATTGTATTCCTTGATAGTCTCTGAAAGGATAGATTGCATATTCTATATCACATTGTGATAATATTCTTTTTGCTGCAAGACAATTTTTATCCGTAAAATTGGAATACAGTCTGCCTGCTGACTCCATTTTTTTATATTTGCTGTTCTGAAAGTCAACATCACGGTATTCAAAAAGAATAAACTCCTCAAATTCGTGGTCCAAAGAAATATCTATTCCATTTTCATTTGCGTCTATTCCATATATTATCGTCTGATTATTTTTGGGCAGTATGAAACAGGAGGAATTTTTTTTGCTGTTAAAATGATAGCGGTATTTTACTGTCTGACCATATGGTATTTTGGCATCTGCCCTGATAAGCTCCGTTTCCGTAACGCTGAAATTCCACAGCAAAACAGCATCGGTAATGACAGGGATATGATTTTTCTCAAATTCATAGCTGATATTCTCAGGTTTTATATTTTTTGGTATTTCCTCCGAAATGCATACATCAAAAAATTTTCTGATATATGGCGAAAAAAGAACAGCATTTTCTGTTTTATATAAATTTGCCAGATCAAATATCAGTTCCTGTATTTTCAAATAACGGTCATTAAATCTCAGAGTATATTCAAATTCAAACGTATCATTTTTTGATCTGTAAAAACCTTTATAAATTCGTGGCTGACCGTTATCCCCAATTATTTCTTTCAGTTCCTCGTAATCGGCATTGACAAATATATTATAATTGGATGTGTTCATGCTATATACAGATGACAATTCCCCGTATTCCTCTACATTGTGGCAATCCATGAGCAATGATATGAATCTGCAGGCACTAAGCTGAGCTTTGGAATAAAGTATATTTTTCTCCATTCTGTCAAGTACCTCTTCTGAGTAATCACATAGATCAGACATAACTTTTTTTATATCCGGCGAAAATCCATATTTATCTATAAGCTCTCTCAATGATTCCTTGTTGATATGATAATTCAATTTATATTCACCCCGCTGTTTCCCTTTATATCTACTTTTGCTGAAGTAATACCTGCTTTTTTCTGAGCCTCTATCTCAAGGCTGTCTGTTTTCAGTTTTGTACCGTCTTCAAATTGAGCCTGTGTTTTGCCTGTGTCAAGATATATCCCTTTTTCATTGATTCTGACAAGACTTTTGTCATTGATATTAGAAATACTTTCTTCATCAACAATTATTTCTATTTTATCTCCAAACTTGATATGAAGTTTTTCTTCATTCCACAGAGCGTATATATTTTTATTTATCAATATATATTTTGTATTGCAGTCTTCATATGCCTCTCCAAATGCCTCTGTACGTTTAACAGCCGTTACCCTTGCCGTTTTGTCATTAATGGCGACTATTACAATATCATCCACTGAGGGTATCATTACCAATCCGTTTGATTTTGAAGCCCACAAAGAATCCATTTCTATCATACACGGCTGATCTTTCATTGTATCTTCATACGGCTCCATAAATTCCAGTTGAAGCCTGCCTTTTTTATCTGTATCATTATTATTCTTCACCTTTGCAGTGAGTGTATAGCAGGGAAGCGTACCGTTGATATAATCGGAACAGTATTCCGTTAAATGATATTCTTTGATATATTCTTCTTTCACAAGCCGATAAATATATTCATCAACAGTAAAAACCTTTCCATTGATGTTGACCTTTCCGCCAAAATTCAGATTTTTTCTTGTTGTGCACGAACATTCACTTTTTTTCTCTCTTAAAGTCAGTTTCATATCAATAATATTTTTTTCTTCAAGAGAGAGTGTTTCCTTCTGCGGATCACCGAATCGCACCGTTTCACCGGGGTAGATATGCTTATTGAGATAATGAGCCAGCCTCAATGCAAAATCCCAGTCCGTTTCATTGTGCTGAACGATAATTTCCTTGATATTTTTATCTTGTTCAAGAAAACAAACTGCCTCAGACATAGAAGTGCAGTTCAATATGTCCGAAGCAGTCTTATTTTCATTCTGGAAGATACGATATTTTTTGTCATTGTCATATTTTATCGTATCTCCCTTTATCTTCACGTCAAGAGAATTACTGCTGAAATATCTTCTCACAGAAATTTCCGTAACAGTCCCGCAGAATTTGAAATCACCGTTTTCCACTGTGCATTTGTTTCCAAGCTGTCCGACACAGCTATCTAATTCCCTGTCGGAAACCGATACTGTGAAATTACATTCCTCATGTTCGTCAACAGCTAGGCGATAAACAAATTCATCAATGCATATAATATTTTCAAATCCGCTTATTTTCATCATGTTCTCCTCAACATTCAACGACTATGGTTTCAATCGAGCCTTTTCTCTGCCTCATTTCCAGTATGAATTCACCTTTGCTGCTGTCGGAACCCTCATCAAAAAATTCAAGGTACTTTGTACAGAACATATCTTTCATATAGTAGTCCCTGATAACATCCTCATCTTTTTTGATAATCAAAGATACATTCTTATATGCCTCCGTTTTTGCTGTTTTCATGGACCATTCAAGAAGTTCCTTTGTTTCAGACTGTGTTTTATCATCAATCGTTCCTCTTACAACAACCGTATTGAACATTTTTTCCGATTTATCGCTCGTATCAAGCTCGTCCTGTGATATCAGAAAATCAACTTTTTTGATAATTCCTTTGTTATTTTCAGACCTGATAACGATATTTCCGCTGTCCCCCTGAATTGTTAAAATGTATTTCATTCATTATTCCTCGCTTTCATTGTCATCAATTTTAATGTCATTCCAGAATTCTTCCTCTTTATTGAATCTGACAAGTATCTTTCTTGATGCCTTGTCAAGTTCGATGCTTTCGCCCTTCAGGAGTATCTTGTTAGCATAATTCTTGTCAATATCCTTATTGTCATTTTTCCAGCTTTCGACATAATCATCAACAAACTGACCTACAATTTTTCCTGTAATCTTGTCACTCAGGCAGTAAAGCATCTGACTGACAAGATTTCTGACAAGCGTTTTATAAATATTTTTGTAAACTCCCTTGTCACTGCACAATGTACGGGCATTCATCACATAGGCATTATTGATCACTTTTCCGTCATAAACAAGCTTATTGTCAGCAAACACAAATCCAAAATGCTCCTCAAGTATTGCATTTTTTATATTTTTATCCATTTCGGTAGTCGTTTCACGGTTAAGTGTTGTTGTAATTTTCTTGAAGTTATCATCAAGTTCGATATCGAAACGCACACAAGGATATTTGGGATTGACCTTGAATCCCTTGGCTTGAAGGAGCCTATGATTCTGTGTACCGACTGTAATACCTGCTGCAACATAAGATGCGTCAAGATATATTCCAGGTATTTGTATCTTTACATCCTTCGATTTTTTTTCGTTGGAATCATATTCCGTACCGATTTTCACGTCATTTCTTTCTTTGGGAAGTATTGTGAAATTCGGATAGCAGAATACTGCATATTCACTTTCGACGCTTGCAAAGTCTTCTTTATATTTCTTGATTTTTTCGGTATTCAATTCGGTAAAGCCTGTATTTTCGGAGCCTTTATAGCTCACGAATGTCATGATTTTTGCCTCTGTAAGTATCTTCAGCATTTCTTTGGTTTCATCAAGTGTAGTAAGATCAAAATCAGACTTCTTTTTCGTTTCCTTATTGTATGTCCTTCTTCCGAAGGGATCTGTTCTGGTCTTTTTCACAGCAGAAACATTATCGTCCTTGTTCAAAACGGCAGGGATAATTCCAAACCATATCCTGTTGATATCCTTTTCATTGCTTAGTGTTTTAAAATATTTTTCAAATCTTTTTTTAGCTTCCTCGTTATTTAATATAGTGCCGATCCTGCAATTGGCAATAATCAAATATACATCATCTGCCAACTTTCCGTCAAAGGCTGCATGGTCAAAAAAGGCTTTTACACCTATGAATTTTTCCACAGCTTCCGATACTGCTTTTGCAAAGTTTGCAAGACTGTCTTTATACACATCTTGATACTGCTTTTTCTGTCTTTCCAGTTCTTCACTGTTCTGAACGGAAAGCTGGGAGCCTCCTGTTGGAACAAATGCACTGACAACCAGATTTTCTATATATTGATTTTCTCTTATCGTATCCGGAGCAAAATCCTGAAAATCCCCTCTCAAAGCCTCTACCAATGCCGTATTCTGACTTGAAACGGCTGTTTCACTGTCATCGGAAACACTCCGTTCAATCAAAAGCAGATTGCCCGTATTATCAAATGTATATTGGCACGACGCAGAAGGAAGACCACCTGTACTGCTTTCGGCTGAGTTGGCGAGTGCCTCATTCATGGTATCAAGCTGTCTCTGCTTGTCAGCGATAAGCAGAGGCAACAGTGCCAAGGGACTCTTATTTTTATATTTACTGATAATACGGTCACGATACATCTCGATATTCTCGGCAAATCTTTCTATTTCGGAGCTTGGTCCACCCTCTTCAAGCAACTTCAGGTATGTATCCGTATTACTTTGCAGATTTTTTCTGATACGCTTACATTCTTCCATCTCCGACTGAGGAGTAAGTGCTTTTTTAAGATCATCATAGGAAAATTCAAGATTCCCTTTTGCACTGCTTCCCTTTCTGTCCATCATTGCCAAAATCATTTTATAAAATGCATGATCTTTCAGTTGTATCTCTACACACTCGCCCTCCGGTTTTTCAAAATGATAGATAAACTGAGAGGTATTTTCCCCTGTTTTCACAACCGTTTCATATATAGTAGGAGCGAATTTCTCAATGAACTCGCTAAAGCTCCTCACAGCGATTTCGCTTTCATCACCTATCAGATAATTTTTGAATTTTTCCAATGCGATAGGAGTTTCATCTCTAGTCAGCAAAGTATAAAGGTCTGTCTTCTGCTTATTGAACTCCTCAAATATAATAGTTGTCCCCGTCTGTTTTACCATTTTCATTGGTTCCATAATTTTACCCATTCTGCTTTTTTTCCTCCTTAAATACGATAGATATGCATTCCTGAAAAATCCTGTTCTTTCATTTTGCAAGCCAATCTTTCCGTCAAAATAATTTCAAAATTTGTAACACCACTCAATTTAAAAATATCAAACCTGCCTGTTTTATCATCATCAATCACGATCTTATCAGCTGATTCCAGCACAGTATCTATTTCACTTTCTTCAAAATCAAGACAATCTATTCTGAACGGCACTGTCAGCCAGTAAAATTCTTCTCTGCCGGTTTCAGATTGCTCTATGACAGTTTTTTTATAAAAAAGATAGTCTATTTTCAGAGAATCAAAAAAGTTTTTCACTTTCTCCGATATCAGCAGAACGCCTTCACTGTAAATAATATCCTGACATACATTTCCGCTGTTTTCATCCAATTCAAGATATAAAATACTACGGTCTATATACTGAAACTCAGACAATGAACAGGCAAGCTTGATCTTCTCCGGAAAATCCTTAATCCTGATATATTCTGCAACATTTGAGGACGCTTCCATTACATAGTAATTTTTCACCGGTATTTCACTCCCTTAAAATATCTCATCAATATAATCTTTTAAAACATCATAATGAGCATAATACAATGCCTTTTTGGAAACATAAAAGCCTGTACATTTCTTCGGATCACGCTCAAAATCACGAATTTTCAGTTCTATTTTTTTGCATATATGATCCATATCTTCACAAAATTTCTTCTTTTGCAGTTCATAGTTTTTTGCTCTGCATATTTTTCTATTAAAAAGCGTATTTTGATATTTCTGAAGAATTTCATTTACAGAGGTTTTGTAAGTTTTGAAATGATCCATTTCATTTTTGAATATCCTGTCAGCTTTTTGAGAAATCCCTTTCATCTCCTCAAACGGATCGGAATAGGAATGAGAACCTTTATGCCATTGCATTTTCAGACGATCCATTACATAAAAAGCTATCTCTAATTTTTCACGTTCCGAACTTCCGTTATACCCCCTTGACATTCCCGGCAGACAAATGCCGTTCTTTTTGTTATTGATATCATATCCGTAGAAATTTGCCAGCCTGACAAGAGATGGAAATTCCTTAAAGCACTGATTGACCGGTATTATATGATGATACTGCACGGAACATTGAAAACCATTCCAATAACAAGATTCTATTTTCCCACAATCCGAATCCAAACCCATATTTTTCTGTAATATACTTGCATTCTTGCTTTCATCGGTTTCAGCCAGCTCACAAGAGGTCTTCAGATATGGGCAGCTTTCCGCCATATCACATTTATCGCTGTTACAAAGTGCGTATTTATCATCCGATATGTCTGAAACAACTTCATTATGTTCTGTATGATACAATTCTTTTCTGACATTCTCGTTTTCAGTGATACTGTTTTTCTGAGATGACTCTGTTTTAACAGTATCTGCATCGTCACCGACACTCAAACTGACAAATGTAGGTGGAGACGGCTTTATTACTCCACCCAAAGGACAGTTCAATGAACAATCACTTTTCAGTGCCGACTGACCTGATATTTTCAAAGATGATGAATTATTCCATCCACTTCCGCCTATTATGACACTCGCACAAGGTCCCGGCGGTGCACCGTTTTTAGATGGATCGGGAGTAAACGGACACTGCCCCGGCTGAGGTGTTCCGCTAAGTTTCAATATACATTTATCCGTCAAAATACCTTTACCCATCACCCTCACATTTTGAATACAGTTCTGACTTATAAACCGAACATTCACTCCCGATTGACAAATAAACTGTGTATCTTTATTCAAATACTTGTTCCTCATAACTAAAAATACATCCTAAATAAAATATCTTTTGTGTATTATAGCACATATTTTACCCAAAAACAATACATATATAAAAAAACATCAAAATCTTGAATATTCTTTCTCAATGTGTACATACTTCAATAAACAGATAGGTCAAAAATCACGCTCATAAGCCATAAAATTCCAAAAAGTCCATGATTTCTTATCGCAACAAAAATAGGGAGCGAGAAGCCATAAGCCTCTCACTC
>CADCDE010000029.1:3257-23345 GCA_902800065.1 uncultured Ruminococcus sp. | reverse complement strand
TTTGAACGCAAAAATTGATAATCTTTTAAAATTGTTAATAAATCATGAACAGATAAAAGATTTGTTCATGATTTGTTAATAATTATATTGCACAAAAAAATATATGATGTGTAATATAAATTAAACAAAAAGGTGCTGAAATGTGGGGTTTGCAGGCAAAATGATGGTAAAAGTGCATAAAAAGCCATAGCTTTATTTTATGAAAGCAATTTAAAAAATTTGAAAAAAACTATTGACATTTTGTTAATAAAGAGTTAATATATATTCAACGCAAGAACAAAGCGTTCCACCCTTCAGAATGCTGAGTTCAAACAAAAAAATATTTTTTTAAGAAAGAGGTAATCTATCATGACTCTCCAACAGAAATTGCTCGCTAAGCAGAGCAAAAAAGGCTTCACACTCGTAGAACTCGTAGTTGTTATCGCTATCCTTGCTATCCTCGCAGCTATCGCTATCCCTGCAGTTGTAGGTATCATCGACAACGCTACAAAGTCAGCAAAAGAATCAAATGCTTCAATGCTCGATGCAGCTGCTAAGAAGCTCTATGCAGGCGTATCTGCAGGTTCTATCAACGCTAACTCAAATAACCAGGAACTCGGCGGTCTTTCAAGCAGCAAAGCATCAAAGCTTCCTGCTGCAAATGCTACAACATCAACAAAGAGATCTTATGCAGGTGCCCTCACAGTTAATGACGCTATCCTTTATGATGGTCTTGCTTCTAAGTTCGCAAACGAGAACCCTGAAGACTATTCTTACAGCAACACAGATGGTACAATCATCTACACAGCTGGTAACACATCAACAGGTTATACAAAGTTCCCTGGTTCAAAAGATAGCGGCTTCGCTGGTAAAACACTTAAGAACCTCTATGAGCACACCTGATCTGATGTTTGACATCTGATAAAATCTATACTTAAAAAATCAAGCCCGGAACTTCGTGTTTCGGGCTTTTTTGATTTGCTTGTATGACAGGCTCATTGTGTCGGCAGCAGTTTGGAACGATAATTGTCAATAGTGTACAATGAGCTGGACTTTTTTTTGTTCGTAAAATATGCGATTTTGGATAATTGACGAAATTGTTTTTGTAACTATATGCACAAAATATACCATTTTATAAAATAAACATTGAAGTCTGAATATTTTTGTGATAAAATAATAAAAAGAATATTATAACCGTCAGTATGTTTGTTACTTTCGGTGATGTGTTTTTTGTTTTATAAATAAAATTTTTAAGAGTGTGGTGTGTTTATGAAATCAGTAGCAACTGTTCTGCAGATTACTCGTGGTCTTCTTATACTTACTCCGTCAGAGTACGAAAAATCAGACGGCGGTCTGCAGATCAAATCAAGAAAGGGCTCGTCAAACTCTGAATCTCAGTTCAATGTCCCTCAGGTCTTTGAACTTAACGATTCCCTTAAGGAACGCCCTTACGAAAAATCGGAAGAATTGGCGGCTTTCGTAAAACGTTGTGCCGCAAGTGTAAACATGGAACTCGGTGATATATTTATGTGTATCGAGGATGAAGATGTCCTCATTACAAAGGAATATACCCACCCTCAGGCAAAGGATAAGCTGCTGCCTACATTTGCCCGTGTTGAGGCTGAAAATGTTCTCCATAACGAAGTAAGCAAATATACCGTGCTTAATTTTGAGTACGGTCAGCAGTACGGCAAGGCAAGCAAAACAGAAGATGTCGCAGCATCTCTCTTTGCAATGAATACAGGTCTTCTGACCGATATCCGTACAAACTTTGAAGCAGCAGGTCTCCATATCGTAAAAATAACCCCTCCTATTGCAGGTCTTCTCTATACTGCAAAAAAGGATTTCAACTCGGCTACAAGAACAATAGCTGTTATCAGTGTTGATTACGCTGCAACACGTCTTGTTATACTTAAAAACGGTGCCCCGATATTCCAGCAGTCATATTCAAGTGTCGCTGAAGATATCGTTGAGCTCTTTATGCTTGAATTCGGTATGAGCAAGCTCGGTGTCCTCGAAATGATCCGTGAAGAGGGCTTGGGTGTCTGCAACAAGTGCAACTCCGCCCAGACAAGAAAACAAACTATGACAATGCTCGGAAATGCTGTCGGTGAGCTTGTCCGCAGCCTCCGTATGGTAATGTCACAGCAGCGTGTCGATATTGATCTTATCGTTTACTGTGATACCCTTGCAGCTATCCCGAATCTCGTTAACTACTGCCGTCAGGAAGGTTTGAGTGCTCCGAGCGAGAATGTTATCAACCTGTTCTCAGGCGGTTCAAGACCTCCTGTTGCAAGCCAGGCGGCTGCAAATAAAAAATATGATGCTACTTCTTTCATTACTCTCAGCGGTGTTCTGAATATGCCTGTCAGCGAGGCTAACCTCCTTAAAGGAAGCGTTCTTGCTGATGTCGTAAAGGAAAACAAATCCAAAATAGGCAACTATGTTGCAGGCGGTCTCGGAGTTATAGCTGCTGCATGGATGGCTATCGTCGGCGGATGGTGGGCTGCCCTCCAGATTAGAGAAAATACCGATATCGCTACCCTTGCTGAACCTAAATATCAGAGAGCTCAGCAGCTTATTGATGAGGAACAAGAGTATATCACAAAACTTGAAAATCTCAGAATAGATGTCGAAACGCTGCCCAGAACCGTAATGAAAACTTCAGGTGTAGTGACACACTTCTTTACTGATATTGATGAACAGGTCGAAAGAACCTCCGGTCTTAACTTTACACATTCTCAGCAGAGCATATCTACTACTATCGTTGCAAAGGACTTCGATGCTATCGTTGACTTCAAGTATAAGCTCAATGAGGAAGGATATTTCAGAATGAGCGATAACTTCGTAGTAACCAAGGTGGCAAGTGATAGCAATACTACCTCTACTGTTTCAGCTTATACAGGCGGTATCACTGTCAGGGTAACTGAAAAGGCTCAGGAGGAGGGTGCTGAAGAGTTTACAAAAGAACTCGAGGAAAAAGCTAAAGAAAAGAAGGCTAAAGAGCAGGAAGAATCCAAATCAGAAGAAAAAAGTAATTCTTCAAGCACAAAAGAATCTTCCCAGACAAGCACAGCTACTGCTTGATCAGGTCTGTTATCATTGATATCAACCATAAACTGAGCAATTGTTAAGTAAGCAATTGATTATGATGAGCGGACATCTAAAAAACCGAAGATACCTAAAAATTTAAAAAGCCATGGTATTAGTTTGTGCTGACTTAAAAGCAGGCGGAGCTGTGGGAAGTCCATACCGGCTGAAATATTACGGTATAAGGTGTAGGGTAAGACCTTAACGGGTACAGTGAGTCGTGGCAGGTAATAAAAAATAATAAAAAATCCAATGAAAGGAAAAGCTATTCAGATGCCCCTGTATCTAATCACAAAAACGAATTTGCAGGGATGTACCGATGGCTAAGTCGGGAATTTACGCCTGTGGACTGTAAAAGAACTTGTGAGTAGTCTTTTGACAAAAGCATACAGGAAGAAGCAGGAACTACAAATCGTGAGATTGTAGCTAACCATCTGACATATACACTTTTGTATATGTTTTTAGTAGCAGGTAAATTTAATGAACAGTAAACAGTCTTCAAAACAACAGCTTACTATCCCCGGTTTTGTTTGGGCAATAGCTGTTATAATCATATTATGTATAGTTTTCCTTTTCCTTGTACAATCTCCTTTTTCAAAGAAAATAGACAAGTACAATGCCGACCATGAATCAGCAGTATCTCAGATAGCTTTGTATGAGGACTATCTTGCACGTGCTACAGAGGTCGAAGCAAAAATAGCACAAATGAAAGAGGAATACAACGAGGAAAGCAAAAAACTCTTTGTCAACGCAACTCAGACTCCTGCAGATATAAGAGAAATGGTAAACAAACTTGATCTTATACCTAACAATGTTGCAGTTACTGAAGGTATTACCGACAGTGCAGGCAGAAAATCTTCAACAGGTGATCCTCTCTATGTAACAAAGGTTACTATCCGTTTTGACGGTACAGAAGCTGATCTCCTTTCAACTCTTGATTACTTTGAGCTTGAATCTGACGGTTCATATTATGTAGAAACACTCGCTGTTAGTCCTATTGACGATACAACTCAGGCAACTACCTCAAAGGTTCAGTCTCAACAAAGATATTCTATCTCATTGGCACTCAGCCTGTACTTCTTCCCGCCTAAGGTTGAACAGGTAAGTACTTCTCCTGTAGTTTCAGGCTCTGCTGCAGCCGTTACTTCTGCTGCATGATAGAATATGCCGATTCTTGATTACATACAGACCACAGGCGGTATCATATGGACTGCCGCCTGTGTGCCTCTTGGAATATTTTTTGCGTGGCTGGCAGTTTTTATAATAAACAAGATTCCTGCCTCATGGCTTTGCGAATACGGTGAATCACCGTCGGATGAATTGCTCAGTCAGAGGAGAGTCAGCCTTAAAAAAGAGGGAGTCATAATGTCTGTTGTTCTGTGCATAAGCTTTGTGCTTTGCAGGCTGCAGTTCAATTACGGATTTGATATATATTTTATAGTTCTTTCGCTCATTATTCTGATAGCTGTCATGACAGCCGTCTGCGATCTGAAATATATGATAATCCCCGACCAGTTTACGATAGCACTTGCAGTTCTTTCGGCAGCTTTGAGCATCTATGATATTATAAGAGGCTTCAGGATACTCCATCAGTACTGGTGGTCACCTCTTGTCGGAATCGCAATAGGCGGCTGTACGATGCTGATAATAGACTTTATCGGAATGAAGCTCTATAAAAAAGACGGTATGGGTTTCGGTGATGTGAAGCTGTTTGCAGCGGTAGGTATACTTACAGGAATAATCGGAACAGTATGCACATTTGCAATGTCGCTTGTTACTGCAACCATAGTTTTTACCGTGATCATAGCTGTATCAAAGCTCAGAGCAGGGAAAAAAAACACTGAACAGGCAGAGAATACTGAAAACAACGATAGTGACAACAGCAGCGAGGATATCGGAAATGCTGAAAATACCGACAGCAATGATGAAAGTGATGATAACGAAGATGCTGAAGCAACAGTATCAGCAAAGTCGTATATGGCTTTCGGTCCGTATATATCAGCGGCGTTGACAATATATATCGTGCTGTTTGATATCGTAAATTATTTGGCAAATCTTTATATTGATCTTTTTTAACATTCTGAACGGGAGGATACCATGAGAGTAAGCAACTTGAAAATCGGACAAATTCTTATAAATGAAGGTGACATCACAGAAGAACAGCTTGATGAGGTTCTTCAGATGCAGAGAAATGATGATGAATATAAAGGCAAGCGTGTTGCCGACATTCTTATTGCAAGGAAGATTGTTACCGAACAACAGGTTTGCAAAGCACTCGAAAAACAGCTTCTCATACCTTATGTTGACCTTGACGAATTACAGCTGCCTGAAGAAGTCGGCAATATGATACCTGAGGAAATGGCTACGAACCATCAGGTCGTGCCTATCGAAAAAGAGGGACGTTTCCTGACTGTTGCAATAGCAGATCCTCTGAATTATCAGGGACTGAAGGATATATCCATTGCAACAAAAATGAAGGTAAAGGCAGTCATTGCCGAGCCTTCAAAGATAAATTCAAAGCTCCGTGAGCTCTATGCTGCACAGAAGGCTCTTGATGATGCAAAGGAATTCCTTGAATCAAAGGGCAGTACCAAAACTCAGGCACAGCTCGATGCAGAAGAGGCAGCAAAAAGTGCAAACGGTGATGACCAGCCTATCATACGTTTTGTTAATAACATGATAGAAGAGGCTATCCGTACAAAGACCTCCGATATTCATATCGAGCCGATGGAAAAAATGCTCCTTATACGCTTCCGTATCGACGGTCATCTTCAGGAATACATGAGAACCGACCCTGCACTTATACCCTCTGTTACTTCCCGTATAAAATTTATCGGCAATATGAACATCGCCGAAAAACGTATCCCTCAGGACGGTCGTATCAACTACCGTGTCGGCGGCAAGGAAATTGACTTCCGTATCTCTGTTCTTCCCAGCCTATTCGGCGAGAAGATAGTTATGCGTATCACGACTTCTCTCGGAATGGAACTGAAAAAAGAAAATATCGGCTTCCTCCCTGAGAATCTTAAAAAATTTGATCATCTTATAAAAAGTAACCGTGGTATCATCCTCGTTACGGGTGCTACAGGTTCCGGTAAATCAACAACTCTTTATACCGCTCTGCATGAGGTAATGTCAGAGGATATCAACATCATTACCGTTGAAGACCCTGTCGAAATGATCTGTCCCGGTATTACCCAGGTTCAGACAAATGAAAAAGCAGGTCTTACCTTTGCGGCAGCCCTCCGAAGCATCCTCCGTCAGGACCCTGACATCATAATGCTCGGTGAGATCCGTGATGGTGAAACTGCGGGTATCGCTGTTCAGGCGGCTATCACAGGTCACTTGGTTCTCTCGACACTGCATACATACGATGCACC
This sequence comes from uncultured Ruminococcus sp., assembly GCA_902800065.1. GTDB lineage: Bacteria > Bacillota > Clostridia > Oscillospirales > Acutalibacteraceae > UBA1213. Next base: position 16,896 of record CADCDE010000029.1, on the reverse strand, counting down.
GAGCTCCGTTGCCCGTCTTGTTGATATGGGTATCGAGCCGTACATGGTTTCATCGGCTCTGCTCGGAATTATCGCACAGAAGCTCGCAAGACGCTTGTGCGTTGAATGTAAGGAGGCTTACAGCCCTGATGAAAATGAGCGTATATCCCTCAATATTCCCAAGGATCAGGAAATAACCCTCTATCGCAAATGCGGCTGTGATAAGTGCAACAAAAAGGGATACAGAGGACGTATCGCTGTGCATGAGGTAATGATGCTGACAACGACTCTCAAACGAGCTATCACCGAAGGCAAAAGTACAGATGAGCTTCGTGACCTTGCTATCGCCGAAGGTATGATACCAATGAAGGAAAATGTCAGACGAGATGTTCTTGCAGGTCTGACATCATATGAAGAATTTATTGATATGACTATTTCCAACGACTAATCAATTCATAATTCATAATTCATAATGCATAATTTATGGTTAGTTTTTTGAGAAAGGTTTTGGGCTGAAAATATTATTTGGATCAAATTATTATATTATAAAAATCATTATGCATTGTGCATTATGCATTTTGCATTGTAAAAAGGAGTAGATTTTAGTATGGATTTTTACAGTCTTGTAAAAGAAGCCGTTAACAAGGGTGCATCCGATATCCATATCGCATCCGGTAACCATCCGGCTTATCGTCTTCATGGTAATGTGTTCTTTACCAACGATCCGGCTCTTAATGAAGCCGAGGTAACTGCAATAATAAAGGCAGTTCTTAACCAATCACGTTTTGAAACTTTTCTTCAGACAGGTGAGGCGGATGCCGCAGTTGAAATAGGTGAGTGCGGCCGTTTCAGAGCGAATGCTTTCAGACAGCGTAACGGTACGGCTCTTGTACTTCGTGTAATCAACAGTGTCGTTCCTGAACTCTCTGCTCTTACACTTCCAGCATCAATCAGAAAAACTCTCGATCTTAACTCAGGTCTTGTGCTTGTATGCGGTCCTACCGGTTCCGGTAAATCAACTACACTTGCAGCCCTTATCAATGAGATAAATAAATATAAAAGTAAGCATATAATAACTATCGAGGATCCTGTTGAATTTCTCCATACCCCCAAACGCTGCATCATAAACCAGAGAGAGATCGGTCTTGACAGCCGTTCATATCCGATGGCACTGCGTGCTGCGATGCGTGAAGACCCTGATATCATACTCGTCGGAGAAATGCGTGACCGTGAATCTATCCAAATCGCCCTTACCGCTACTGAAACAGGTCACTTGGTTTTCTCGACTGTTCATACAGAAGGTGCTGCGAAAACTATCGACCGTCTTGTTGATATTTTCCCGCCGGATCAGCAGCAGCAGATCAGAGTTCAGCTCTCAACTTCACTCAAAGCAGTTATTTCTCAGAGACTTCTCCCACGTGCATCAGGCGGACGTATCGGTGCATTCGAGATAATGTTCTGTACAACTGCTATCAGCAACCTTATCCGTGAAAATAAAGTAGCTAATATCCAGCAGTCTATCCAGCTCGGTCAGCAGTACGGTATGATCACCATGAGCAAGAGTATTGATAATCTCCTGGCTCAGGGCTACATCACAGAACAGGTTGCAAAGGCTTGGAACTTTGATATAGGCGATACTGACGCAAGAAGATAAGGCGGTGAACAACATTGAAATTCAAATATACGGCAATGAACAGCAAAAACCAAAAAAGAGAGGGTACCATTGAGGCAGATACTGTCCTGACCGCAAAGGGTATGCTCCGTGAAAAAGGTCTTATCGTTCAGGATATTTCAGAAATAACAGGTGCCGCTGCCGGTGAGAGCATATGGAATATGGATCTCGGTGGAGATATCCATACACGAAAGATAAAGCCTAAAAAATTGCTCATGTTCTTTAACCAGATGGGTATGATGATGAAGGCTGGTATTAACCTTTCAATGTCAATGGATATTATGATCCAGTCCGAAAAGGATACCGGCATGAAAAAGATACTTCAGGAGATAAATGAAAACCTCTACAGCGGTTTTACTCTTTCACAGGCAATGAGAAACTTTGCGGGTTTCCCCGGAGTTTATCTCAGCATTATCGAAGCCGGTGAGGCTAACGGTCGTATCGACTCAGCTTTTGAACAGAGTGCATTGATATGTAAAAAAAGTATGGCTCTCGCAAGCAAGATCAAGAGTGCAATGATGTACCCGATATTCCTTATAGTCCTTGTTATCGGCGTTATCATAATCTTTACATTGTTCGTTATCCCGAGATTCGCCGGAGTTTACGCCGGATTCGGTGCGGAGTTGCCGGGAATTACGCAGGGACTTCTTAATTTCTCGGAATTCCTGATGAATTACTGGTTCATAACGCTTGTGGTAGTCGGCGGTATAATCTTTGCATTTATCATGCTTAAGAAAAACAATGATAATTTTGCAATGCTTGTTGCAGAATATCTGCTCAAGATACCGCTCGTAGGTCCGATCATCCGTCAGAGCTCACTTGCACGTTTCTGCCGTCTTATGTCAACACTTACTGACGCAGGTATTCCGATCCACAGGGCAATGGCTCTTTCAAGAGATGCCGTTCCGAATATCTATGTCCGTGAAAAGGTAAATGCAGTGCTTGAAGACGTTCAGATCGGTGTTACCATAAATGAAGCAATGGCTAAGCATACAGTATTTGATTCCATCCTCGTATCAATGATACGTGTCGGCGAGGAATCAGGTATGCTCGGTGATTCTCTTATGAAAATGGCTGACCTTTTTGAAACTCAGACTGATGAGTCTACTCAGAAGCTCACTGATTCAATGACACCTATCATGACAGTGGTTATCGGTGGTGTCGTAGGTGTGCTTGTAGTAGGTATGTATATGCCTATGTTCAGTATGTACAGCATCATCAAATAATTTTTGTTCAATATTCAATGTTATATATCGGGCAGACTCGTGTTATTTCCGGGTCTGCCCCTTTTTGGAGACAGAATAATTATTGATTTCAATATTTTATAAAAAAAGTTACAATTTTTTTATAAATAATTTGTTGGAATTGTTAGTCAAAAATTACTTGAATAGAATTTTATTTATAGTATAATGTAATTATGAGTATCTGTTTTTATCAGCATGAAATGTTGTAATATTTTAAGGGGGAATACCTGTGAATGATAAAAAAATGCGTAAAAAAATTCCTAAACTGAGGTCTAAAAAAGGACTTTCACTTGTGGAGCTTATTGTCGGTGTGACCATCATGGCTATGGCAATATCGTCTGCAGCCGGTGCGATAGTTACAGGCTATAAGACAACCATCGACAATGCTATACGTAATGAAGCGGCTGCTAAATGTGCTTCTGTTAACGAGGTCATTATGAAGGCTGTCAAGAACTGTGATTTTTATGATGCAGATGAAGCTAAAAAATATTTTTTTGAGAAAACAACCGGTGAGGGTGCCGGAGCTACTACTGTGTCGTTGGATCCCAACACGAATGCTGATGATTCTGTCTATCAGGCAGGAAAAGCGAAATTTTCCGATCTGTATTACAACAGTTCAACTGTTTTTCCTGACGAGGCACATGATCTGCAGTATCAGATCGATATAAATGCTGTTGAAAATCTCACGGCGGATGGTGTCGAGGATATAACAATGAAGGGAATCAAAATAAAAACTGCTATCAATGTTCCTGACGGATATGTTGAAATATTCTCGTTTGTTCCGTATTTTAATCAGGATTGATAAAGGGGGAAGTAAAACAGTGAACAAATATTGCAGATCTAAAAAAGGTCTTACGCTTGTGGAACTTGTCGTGACCATTGCAATACTCGGCATCGTTTCGGGATTCTCATTGGCAATAGTCGTTACGGCGATGAATAACTATTCACACGCCGCCATTATTGAAAGAGAACAGGATACTGCATTGCTGCTTGAGGAATATATAATAAGAAATGCAAGAGTTGCCGGGACAATAGAATATGTTACAGCAGATGCAGATCCTGCAGCTGCAAGTGTGGTAAGTAAATCAGGCTCATATGTTGCCAAGATAGACAATGTTATCCAGACATTTGAGTATGACAAGGATGCAGCTAAAAAATATACAAATCTTACATATAAGGATGTAAAGAATATCAGTGCCTATATCGTAAGACAAAAGTTCGATAAAGATGATGCCGATAAACAGTCTTCTTTCTATCTTGATTATCATATCGAGATGTCAAGCGGATATACTCTCGATGGTCAGGTGGTGCTGAACAATGCCAAAAGGGATGAAATGAACGCTATAGTGCCTATACCTCCGGATGAACCGACATTCATCGACAAACAGGAAACTGTGTGGACTCTTATAAATGTTACAGGTGATGATACCAGTGACTCAATTACGATATCTCCGGCAAATGACACAGCTATCATATTTGAATGATAATATTTTTTTGAAAGGAGTATGAGAACCAATATGAGAGGTAAATTTCTCAAAAACAGTAAAAAAGGTCTGACATTGCCTGTGGCAATAGCCATAAGTACTGTTCTTGTGATAGTTGCAGCGGGTTTGATCTTTATAGCACTGTCAAGCGTATCAACTACCACCGTTACTGTAAACGGCAGACAGGCTTTTATGAATGTAAAAAGTGCTCTGGAATATGCCGAATCATATTACAGCAAAATGGTGACTGAATATGATAAGATCGGTGTTGAATATACGACTCCGGAAGAAGGCGAAGATATCCCTACAGGAGCTCGTGTCGAATATCTCGTGGCTTACGAAAAGGAAAATCCTGTTACCAAAAAATCAGAGGTTTACTATAAGAGAGTGAATACTCTGCCTGATGATGCCCGTACCTATGTACAAGCAAAGTATCTTCCGGTAGATGACAATGCCCCTGATCTTAAACTGACAGCTTATTCCTTCTATTATGACAACTTCGGAAGCAACGGAAAGATGGCAAGTCTCACCGTTACATTTACGGTAGGTGCTGCAGGCTCTCAGAACAGAGTAACTGTCATAAGTATACCGAAAAGTACAAGTATCCCAGGTGCATCTGATACTATCAGACTTAATCTGAAGCAGCCTGTCGATCTTAACTGGGATATATGTTACTATATATGGACATATAAAGATACAGCAGGTGCGTATACAAGCAGAACGGATGCTTTGAAAAATGCAAGCTATGTTTATACGAAAAGCGGTTCAACGTATGTCAGAGTTAATCCCGATTCAGATAAGCTGAATCATTCTGAATCACAGAAAAGCGATGGCGGTTTCAGCTATAATATGGAGGAGCCTAACGGCGTATGGACACCGAATAACCCCGATGGAACAAAGGGTGCAAACGGTATTATGATCAAGCAGGCAAACGGCTGGTATGCAGGTGACTATAAAATCAATAAGAATTTGGTCAATTATTTCAATGTTATCTTCACCAACAAGGGTAAACTGCTTCTTGACAACGGCGGATATGATACACAGACCTGTGAAATTTTCCACCTTTGGTATCTGAATGCCGATGATAAGAATATTTATTTTGAGTTCCTCAATAAGGAAAAAAATGACGGCAACAGAAGCTATTATACCAAGTATTGGGCAGATGATCCATCTATAACACCGCAGACAGGCGGTGACTGGGATGGTATGAAATATCTTGATGATACAATGCTTATCTATCTCAAGAACCAGAAAACAACTGTACATTTCAGAATTGATAAAAAGGAAAACCAGGCAATGGTGTCAAATGATCCGAGTGCAACGGTTAAGATAGAATCTATAACAAGCTCAAAGGATGATTTCTCAGGTCCTACCTTCCTTAAAAATACAGGTGTCAATGTTGAATGTAATCAGCCCAAGGAAACAAGCAATATAACAATGTCATATGAAGGCTGCGGCTGGTGGGTAGCAAATATCGACACAAATAAAGTATGTGATATTACAGTTATTTGTGCAGGTACACGCTATCAGTTCACTAATGTCAGACCTCATACGATCAGCTCTTCACCTGATGCTACTTCTGAAGCATGGCTGATAGTAAAAAAGAGTGAGGATGAAGCAAGTATCGTAGAGGATTCCAACCATTATGATATCAAGTCCGAAAAGGAAGCTCATCAGACAGAACAGACGGCTCTTAATTCTCTCCGCCGCCGTTATGATGCTTCAGGCAACGCCTATTATGCAGATTATGACGGAACATCATATGTTACAGTCCATGCAAAGGCATATAATCCCGACAAGTCAGCATCGCCCAAGCTCCAGTATATGAATGTTCTTGAAAAATCTTCAGTTGGTCGTCAGAATCTCTATGAAAAACTCATCGAAGCAGGTATGCTCAGTGAGGATGACTATGACAGCACAGGCTTTGCAAAGCTTTCCGAGGTTTTGGAAAAGGCAACAAAGGCATATAATGAAGAAGGCGAATTTATACAAAAGCCTGTAAAATATGATGCAACAAAAAGCTATGAGGATGCTACAAGAGAGGACAACAGCACTCTCGGTGCAACAGAGAAGATCAAAAAGGCAGACGAGGCTTATCAGACATATATCAATGCTCTCAATGATGCAATAACTGCTCTTGTGCCTGCAAAGGTAGATGAAGAAACGCGAAATGCATTTAATACAGCCCTCAACAATGCTAAGGCAATAGAAACGAATTTCAAAAATTATGATGCTGGATATTATGCTACATTTACTTCCACAAATCAGCCGTACTATACAGCTAAACTCCTGGCTGAAAGAATGAAAAATGCTACTCCTATGAAGGCAGAGGTCCAAAGAATAACAAGCAATCTTAATGATGCTGTGGATGTTATGAATTTACATCAGGTTGACAGACAAGGTCTTCAGAATATTATAAATGCTGCAAGAGCATATGCTGACAGTACAAAATATGAAAAATCATATGTTGATACTCTGGTAAACGCTATAAACTCTGCAGAAAGATATCTCACAATGGATTCTATCGTGCAAACCGGAGATCCTTCAATAGAAGCACACAAGACATCTGTTCAGAATGCTGCAAATGAGGCAAGTGTTCATCCCAAGCAGGTTGAGCAGTCATCACAGGTATCAGAAACATCACAGGAGTCTCAGACATCTCAGACTTCCGAGGTCTCACAGACTTCTGAAGAACCACAGCCTGTAAATAGAGAAAGTCTCAGTGCAAAATTGACAGAAGTTGCAAATATGGATACTACCAAGGATTGCACTGATGCTTCTAAGCAGATTCTTGAAAATGCCAAGAATGCTGCTACTCAGGTTTACGGCAATGCTTCTGCAACTCAGCAGGAGGTAGACGAAGCCCTTCAGAATCTTGAAGATGCTGTCAAGAAATTTAATGTATACAAGCCAAGAAATAATCTCCTTAAGGAGCAGTATAATCCTGACGGTTCAAGCGTAAGGATATGGATAACACCACAGACAGACTGGCACTACAGTATAAAGGTGTTTGATGAAAACGGTGTTGAGCAAACTACATATTATGATGGTACAAACAGCAGCTTTACACATGAGGCTGATCTTGACTATATTGACATTGCAAAATCATTGGGTGCAACTTTTGAGGTTTATGCCGAAAAACAAGGAGACGCAAGCAGTGAGAATCCCGCAATGCAGCCGAAGTCATTCTCATCAGGCAAGCTCTCGTTTGACAGTCTTACAAACGATAATGCAATATTCGTTATCGAAAACGAAAGCAGTCTTGCCAAATATGACCTTGTAACACTGTTTATTTCAGAAAAAGATGTTTTACAGAAGGATGTCGTACATATAGCAGTGTCTATCAGCGGCAAAGCAAGGCAGCTCGGTTATCAGGAAGAGACACATTACAGATATGTAAGATATGCGTTTAAAAAGCCGAATGAAACGGTTACTATAACTTCAGGTTCTCATGGTGCAACAGGATGTTCGGTTGCCAAGGCAGGTGAATATGTTGCAAGATGTACTTTGACAAGTACAGGCGGCGGAACATATGAAGTTATAAGCGTGGAGGATATTTATCCGAAAGCTGACAACGGCAATACAGGCGGTCAGGGCAGCGGCGGAACACCGTCGGGTGTTGTATATACAGAAGATGATTATGAACTGACTACTGTTGCTGCATATTCTGCAACAGCAGACTGGTGGAAGGATTCTATTGAAACCTTAGCTATTAATGATAATCAGATGTGTATAATATTCGATCCTCAGTCGAATGGTATGTCAGGCTATACCAACAGCGATGACGGTTCCGTAGGTCCGTTCATATACTGCTGGTGGGGCGAAGGCGGTTCAGGCAAGGAATTGACTTCATATCAGAATAAACTGCAGATGCAGCGTAAAGTATGGAATGGTCATGAATTCTGCTATATCATTTGTCCGAACTATGTTGAAAAATGTATAATTACATATCATCAGAGCAACATGGCTTATGATAATACAGGAGTCTATTATGAAAAATATGATGAGCGAGACAAGGTCACCGGTGCAAATAACAGCACAACAGGCGTAAATAATGATGTTGTATTGGCAACATATACAGAAGGCTCAGAAACCAAACACTACAAATACAATATCATATATGTTACTAATGGTGCACATAATGGTCCGACTTCACAGATAAATCTGAAGGAATCCGATATTCCTGCAAAGGGAGAAGGAAATGTTACAGAAAATTCCGATAGTGAGATCAACTGGAACGAAGCAATTACTATGGATGTTCCCTATGGTCATGTATGTCTGATACTTGATACACATGATATAAATGATGTTGATCAGTTCTCAGATAAGATTCCTTATGCTCATATCTGGTCAAAGGACGGCGGTACTATCAAAAATCTTACCTCATGGAATAACCTTGCACCTCTCCTCAAGCTTGATTCAGGCAATAACAGATATTACTACAAGATATTTGAAAATTCTTATGATATGTTCATCATAACCAATTCTGCAAACGGTGATGACGGTCAGAAGGTAATAAGAGATTCTACTTTGCCGAAGGATACGACTACAAACAAGTTGTATAAGTATTATGTTATAAAGCCCAACGGATCTGGCGGAGCAGTTGTCACTCATAAATCAAATACAGCCGCTAATGTTACCAAAACATCTCCTGCAGTAGTAAATATGCAGTCAGGTGAGTTGAATATGGCTTATGTGGGCGGCGGAAAGATCCGTATCAAAAATAAGTCATACAGTGAAACCTACGGCGACGATAAGATGCAGAACTCCGATAAATCACGTAATATATATTCTGGACATAAGTTCGGCGGAAGTACCCGTGGCGGAAGTGACCATCGTTCCGGCGATGCAAAGCTCCTTCCGTATTACGACTGGTATGAATATAAGATCCCTGTTGAACAGTCTAATGTATACACCTTTGAGATAACGGGACTTGATATTGACAAGTCGGGTACCAAAACAGAACAGATACAGGAGGTTTACGGTGATGTTTGGGTAAGCCTGTTCAATGAAGATACCGAGACTCGTAACAATGCAGCAGGAGTTTCTGAAACAGTATTCTCACGTATAGAACTCTCAACATTTGATCCCGATATGACTCAGATAGCTTCAAGACTCTCTGTTTATATCAGAAAGCCTGCAGATACAACAGATTCTTCGGGAACTCATACCTGGTCAAATCCGACGATCACTAAGGTCAGCGGTACTGACGGTATAGTAACAAGTGTTGGTCTTTCGGCTCTCGGAAGACAGCCAAATATCTTCAAATCTGTTGAGATATCCAAGAATAATCCGTTTATTGAAATTTCTATCACCGAAACTATTACAAAGGCAGGCTCTGCAGACAGAGTAATACCTCATACATACAAAACAAAGCTCCAGGGCGGTGATTATATACTCTTTAATCCTGCGAAAAACAGCAATTACGGCGGATGGGAAAAATTCAAGTCCGACAATGACGAGCTTATCGATGCTTGTGACAATCTTCTTAATATGTACTATGCAAAGTACATTATTAACCAGTATAATGCCAACGGTGAAATAGTAAACCAATCCGATCAGAACAATACTCAGACAAAATCTTCATATCTTTATGGTATTATTGAAAGCAAGCCGTATTTTTCAAGAGCTAACGCAGGTGACCCGTGGAAAACCTCGGCTGCACAAATAAGTTCTTTGAGTGATACTGAGGCATATCATGCGTGCTTTGATACAGGCGGAATAAAGGATATAGTTGATACCTTTGGAAAGCTCTATGAAAAGATGTCTTTGGCAAGGTCATATATTGAGATACCGCTCGACAGTACGAACAGCGATTACCATCCGAACTCAAATAGCAGCTCAAGATATCCTGAATACCTCAACAGGGGAAGTACAAAGAAATATCAGGGTGTAGACAGTCTCAAAAATAAGCTGAGACAGGCTGAAAATACATATATCACAGGTGATTCTGTAGATAAGGCAAAAGAGGCTATAGAAGCTCTTGACAGAGCCATTGCCAATGTATCTGTATCATCTGAAGGCTCTATCGCAGTTGTACTCTATGATGCACAGAATAAAGTGTCAAAGGGCAATACCTTTGATGTTCACTATACCGAAGATGAAGCAGGAAATATTGAGAAGGTTCGTCCGATGGATGATTATAACCCCGAAGGCTATCCTATCGTATTCATAACTCCTGATGCTGCAGGAACAACTTATGAAGCTATCTACAATGTCCAGATATATGAAAGAAGCACCAATACACCGATAAGTGTAGCGAAGGATAAAAATAGGCCCACAGAACTGACACCTATTACTCAGAAGAAAATGAACAAGGATGAGGCATGGGTATTGCTGGATTACACGAGTAATCCTCGTTGGAGAGAAAATTCCAATACAGACTATCGTGTCGTAACCAATGACAGATATGTCAAGGGTACCGATTCCGATATTTCAATGAAAATGGTTGCTGAACCAAAGGTAGTGGGCTCGACTGAGGCGAAGACGGAGAGTTTTAACGGTGAAACAAAGCCTGTATATAAAACAATGACAGTATACTTTGATTATGATACTGAAGTTGTTATAAGTGCAACCAACAAATATACCGTAAGAGCAGGTGCATATACCTTTACCAACAAGGAAACTAAAGATTCCACATCACCTGTTTATTACAAGGAGTATTCCGATCCTGTTTCAGGCGGCGGAACAACAACTGTCAAAGCATCAAGGCTGAATCTCTTTACAGACGAGGCTAAGAAGTATTTTGAGGGTATTGATGAAGCTACAAAGTCTGCTGCAAAGGCAAGATATGGTATGTATACAGATAACGGCAGCGGCGGTGCTGCAAATGATGCAAGTACACTCGGATGGGTAACAGGCAGCGGTGAATTTGCAACAGGTAAAAAGGTAACCATCAGCGGTAATGTTAATATTGATATGCCGGTAAATTCAAAGGCTTCATTTACGAGGCTTCCTGTAACATCGTTCTACAGCTATACATCAGACAAGGGTATCAGCTTCAGGTGGAGTTCACAGGATTCGCTGAGATTAACCGCAAACGTTGAAATGTATGCATCTGAATTCCGTTTTGCATCAGTCGGCAAGATAGATGGTTCAAGCTACATATCCAAACACTTCTATTTGTACAACTGTGATGCAGGCAAGAATGATATATATGTCCGTTTCTATACTGATGTCAATGTAGCTTATATGGATAACACAGGTTATGTTCATAACTTTGTTATCCGTGAGGGTGCATACAGAATCGAAAAGAAAGATAAGTCAACGGACTATATTGCAGACTTTTTTGATGAAGATTACTGGAAGAATCTTGTCTATGTTCATCCCCTGGATATGAACGGCAAGGAAATTACCGGCGGTGCAGGTCTTACATCACCTCGTTACAGCAACTGATAAAGACTTTGCCCGAAGGTTAATCGGAACAACTGAATAAATAATTTAACTCCTGTTTGGCACAAAAAGTCAGACAGGAGTTTTTTTGCAAAAAAAAAAATAAAGCCATCTTTATGATGACTTTATTTTTTTATTTTCGGGCTGCTGCATTTTAAACGGAAGTTCGGGTATACCGCTGATGGCATTATATTCATCAGAAATGAGATATTTATAAAGTTTGCGGTTTATTTTCAGATTAAAGCCCATATTGCTGAAATTAAGACATTTGATATTTTGATTTAAAATAGAGTATATATTTACCAAATACATTTTTGTTGAAAGATATTTGAGTGCAGGACGATATTTTTCGTAGACATTGTTATATTTAACATAATTTTTTATTACAAGTATCGAAAGCATAAGGTCGTTTACTTTTTGAATATCCATCGTAGCCATGATTGAACCGACACGTTTTTCATAATAATACAGATAACGGTCTGATATGGCTATTTTTGAAGCATGGAAAAATAATCTCGGACTTGTCGCAACGTCCTCAAAGTACATTTTTGGATATGATATATCATTGTCTGTGAAAAGTGATTTTTTGTACATTTTGTTCCATGCGTAGCTGTGCAGGGAACTGTCACGGATAAGAAGATCAAGTGCTTTCTCGGAGTCGAGAACAGATTTTTTTGGTGCTGAAAACATCGGGATACATATATTTCCCATAAAGTATGAGGATTTGAAACGGCAGTAGGATATCTCAGCGTTATTGTTTACACATGATTCATACATGACCTTCAGATAATCCTTATGTATACAGTCGTCACTGTCAATAAAGACGATATATTCTCCCTTTGCATATTTGATCCCATAATTTCGTGCATCCGAAAGTCCGCCGTTTGGCTTTTGGAACAATTTGAAGCGTTTGTCTTTTTTTTCGTATTCACTGGAAATTGCCGCACATCTGTCGGGAGAGCCGTCATCTATCATCAGAGCTTCAAAATCCGTGAAGGTCTGTTTCATGATTGAATCAAGACATCTCGGTAAATATTTTTCAACTTTATACATCGGAACTACTACCGATATTACAGGACATTCGTTCAATACTATCAACTCCAAGTCAAAGCTTAATTTTCATTCATTGGTTGTGAAGCAGTTTTTTTCTTGGTTATTCCCGAGAATGGCATGGATATTATTATAGTACCGTAGTATGTTATTGTACGCCATATGAGAATTGCCGACTTCATTGTTTCGGCGGATATATATGCCATAAAGAAGGTACTGAAGCAATATTCGGCAGCTCCTGAGCCTCCTGGGAGGGGGACAAGGCTTGATACCATCGTTACATATGACTGTGCACAGAGCATATCGAATATATTCAGTCCTGGAATCTTGAATGACATTGCGATGCAGTAGGGAACAAGGAAAAATGCTGTCATCTGTACTGCTGTGAGGAGATAGGCTTTTATAAGAAGCAATTTGTTTTTTTGGAGAGCCTTGTTGCTTTCATGGAACGATTCAAGAGTATCATGGAGACCTGCAATTTTTTCATCTGTATTTTTAATTATGTGCAGCTTTCCGAGCAGGCGGAGAAATCCGCTTGATATTTTTTTGGTAAAGTTCTTGGCGAATGAAGCCAGAAGCAGTACAACGAGCATTATCATTTGTGCAGCAAAGCCTATTGCAGAAACTACCCACATATATGTATCAAGGTGCTCTTTAAAGAATGCGAATCGTGCCACCACTGCAACGATACAGTAAGCTGCAAGAGTGAACTGCCATACAAGGAATTTTTGTATGAGAGCGGAGGTCGCAACAGAGCCTTTTATGCCTGAACGTGACATCATAAGTATCTGCATCGGCTGACCGCCTGTTGAGCTTGG
>CADCDE010000029.1:0-3228 GCA_902800065.1 uncultured Ruminococcus sp. | reverse complement strand
TTTAATTTTACATCGGGAATGGACTGCTTTATAAAGATATATATTATAGTAGCATCTATTACTATATTCAGAAGATGCATCAGAACGGCTGCGATTATCCACGATATACTTATCTCGAGACCGCTGTTTATAAGATCAATAAAGCCGTCTTCTGAGAATACAAAATATATTATAAGAAATATTGTCAGTGCGATTATAGTTATATTGAATATAAGACCTAACGGTATTTTTAATTTTTTCCTTTGTTCCTGTTCCATAAATACGCCCCATTACTTATAATTTTCTGTTGTCACAAAAGTATCACGAAGACAAAGATTCTTCGTCGCTTCGCTCCTCAGAATGACAAATCGGGATGCTTATATTTTAAAAATTGATTTCCGTGAGCAAAAAAGTCTTTCCGTTTGAGCGGAAAGACTTTTTGATATCAATCTTTTTTATCGGTATTTTTAGTCAGATTTTCCTGTTCACGCTTCATACTGATGAATTTCTTTTTCAGCTCAACGGAAAGATAAGGCTGTATCATGCCGAGAGTCCTTTCATTCGGAGTGAAGAAAAGCAGAGCGTGTTTTTGTCTTACCTTGTCGTGTATGAGTGCATAGTAGGTATCATCTCTGTTGAGGTCTTCGGCAGCACTCAATACAAGGTCATGCTTTGATTTGTCAACGTTTTTGTTGCCCGTTTTTGAATCAATGTATTTGCCTATATCGTCTATAGCTTTTACATCAAAAACAGTTATTTTTTTGCGTCTGGATTTGCCCTTTATCCTGTCTACTCTCATTTCACCGACAACGAATGTATATTCATACTCAATACCTGAATTTTTTATCATATAGTATGAGAGATATATACCGAGTCCGAGAAAGAGGAGTGCCACAGGCACGAGCCAGTTGAAATATCCCGAAAGATATATGCTCAGGGCTATCAGCAGCAATATAAGACCGAGTGATAATATCAATGATGTTATAGTTGTGGAAGACATTTTTCTTTTGACAATCTGTTCGGAATAGCTGCCCATGTTGTCAACTTTCATTACCTGTTCCATATTATAATACTTCCTTTCAGTTGATCTGCATAATACTAATTATAATTTCTAAAAAACATTTGTCAAGTGAAAATTTTTAGGCAGACCTGTATTTATTGTAATATTTCACATACATTATGAAGTTGATGACTGCAAGGACAACCATTACAGCAACACATATATAGAAATAATAGAACAATGTGTTGAAATATCCGACAAACAGGTTATAAAGCGAATGTGTGGTGATGTTTACTTTGGGTATCATATTCAATGAAAGAACAGCAGTAGGGAGTGTGAATGTTGTCAAAGCACCGCCGATAAGTCCATAGCATGTATATCTGTATCTTCTGTGCTTGAACTGGTTGGTGAAATCGATTATACATACTATGATAGCTGTTAAAATTGCAAGAGAAGCGGAGAGTATATTTATAGTACTGCTTGCACTATAAAGATATCTTCCAATTACTGAAAAGAATGGTATTGATATTTGGTCAACATATATATTTGCAGCTTCATTGATGAAATAGATGACATTGTTTTCAACTTCAGGGGTAATTTCGATATTTTCATCATTTGCATATTGTTTGACAGCCTGATAGAGCTGTTGCTTGAAGGCTGTTGTGTCAACGAGAGTGGAATCGTTTGAATAAAATGATGTGATATAATCATCAACGGCTTTTTTTACATCATAGCTGTTGGTAAAATTCACAGCGAAGTCCTTTTTAAACCCGCTTGCATCAACAAGATGTATCATGCGGGTTTGAAGTTCATATTTTACCATGCTGTAATAGCCCTGAGAGTCCATTGTACTTATCATATAATCCTTTGAAAAAACGGTAAAGTTCAGGATCATACATATCGAAAACAAAAACAGTGTCAGAGAAAGAAAAAATGATAACACACAATATACCACAGATTTTAATTTGGATTTTTTATGGTGGTGTCTGCGATGATGTTGGTGTTGACTTTCCTGTTGATCTTCTTTTTCAATTTCATTTTCCTGCATTAAGATCATCTCCCATCAGCTGTTTTTGTCTATCATTGGACCGGAAACATATTTTGCATATATAAAGGCTCTCAGGTCGGTCAGTCCGAGAGTATCAAATGGATAACAGGTGTACATAATGAGATTTTCCTCATTTTTGTCGAGGTCATAGGCTGAACGATCCTCGTTGTCCGTTATTTTCATACCCGTTATCTCATAGGTGTAATTGCCGTAGTTTGTTCTTATTTTCACAATTTGTCCTTCTTTGGCGTGTTTCAGACCATTGAAGTAGGTATTGTTGTGTCCAGCTATAAGAATGGTTCTGCCATATCCGGGAATGGCACTGCCATTATATATCCCTACGCCGTTTCCGAGGACATACCAGCTGTCTCCGAAAAACAGGTCTGCTTTTATCTGACAGTCATCTATTGTAAGTTCACCGAACTGGTCTTCATAAGACGGGAAAGTAAAGCTGGAAATGCTTACTGTTTCAGGCTTTTTGGAGGTTTCATCCTTTGAAGCAACGGAGCTGTCCTCGACGGGAACAAATATATTATTGTGTTCCTTGATGAGTTTTACCTCCTTGTCGGAGAAAAACATATTTGCTATTGAAAGATAGGATGATGCTGCAGGCATTATCAGAGCTGCAGCAATGAGGTAAATGACTGTACAAAAAACAATGGGAAGAATAATAAAATTCTTCCCATGTAAGGATTTCTGGTGGTGAGAGTGTCTGTGATTATGCTCAGGCATCTGCACGAACAACAGACTTTTTCTTGGTGCTTATGAGATAAACGCCTGCTGCTGAAACGAGGAGTATACCAACACCTGCAACTGACATAACACCCGGAATGTTAAAGTCAAAGCCTGTTACCTTTATCGGATTGTCATTGATTGTATTGCCGCCGGGAGTGGTATTGCCACCCGGAGTAGTGTTACCACCCGGAGTAGTGTTGCCGCCTGGAGTGGTGTTGCCACCTGCTTTTTTGTCATTGTTCGGGTTGCCGTTTGCACCTACGTTGGAAGCTGTAAATACAGTTTTACCGCTTGCGTCAATGATAGTAACGGTTTGTGTTGACTTTTCATATGTCATTTTAAGACCAACAACAGCAACGATGTCCTGACATCTTGCGATAAAATCTGCTTCCTGTGCATCTGTAAAATCCTCAAAGTTTGCAGCCTTTGAATCTGTAAGGAATTTCTTTGTGTCTTCGATCTTGTT
>CADCDE010000028.1 GCA_902800065.1 uncultured Ruminococcus sp. | reverse complement strand
ATAATAAATAAGAATAAGGGCGGATAGTGCTAAAAAGCACTACCGCCCCCGAAAATAAAGATGGAGGCGACCAGCTTGAGACTTTTCAACATCGATTACGGATTAAGAGAAGAATTACTGAATTTCAAAATCAACGGTAAATTTAATAGCACAGAGTTTACCGTAAAGTAAATTTGAAGACGACAAAAATTGAAATCGGACTTCCGACTGACTGAGTGATGACTGCATATTTGTAGTAAATAGTCACAAAAATATGTATAAGGGCACACAAAAACATCCTAAAAAAGTCAGTGTTTATCAGTGTTTCAATGCTTTATAATTTAAAAAAGGGCACACAGAAACAAGAAGGGCACACAAAAGGGCACACAAAAGGGCACACAAAAAAAGCCCCAAAAACCCAGTATTCATCAGTGTTTCAAGACTTTAAATTTTCAAAAAGGGCACACAAAAGGGCACACAAAAGGGCACTATATAATAAATAAGAATAAGGGCGATAATAAATAAGAATAAGGGCGGATAGTGCTAAAAAGCACTACCGCCCCCGAAAATAAAGATGGAGGCGACCAGCTTGAGACTTTTCAACATCGATTACAGATTAAGAGAAGAATTACTGAATTTCAAAATCAACGGTAAATTTAATAGCACAGAGTTTACTGTCTATACATATCTCTTAATGACAGCACAGTATGAGGACAATACGATAAACGGAATTTTGTTAAAATGTGGACAGACATTAACATCTATCCGTAAACTTTCAGCTAACACAGGACTTACAGAAAAAACAGTAAGAGTAGCTATAAAAAATTTAATATCAAATGGGTACATAGAACAGCATAGTACAAGGCATTACACTATTTTCACGTTATGTCACTATACAAAAGCAGACAATAAGGGTACTTCTAAACCTGACAAAGAAGTTAGTGATACCAATCAGACAGATAAACAGGCGAGAGAAGATTACTATAATGAACTTGTTCAGAAATACATAAAAGGCACACTTACTGCCGAAGAAAAAGAAATTTTTGATAATTGGAGGATTTAGTATATGAGTTATCAATTTAAAACAAGTGATATATATGACTTAGTAAGATTTATCGGTGCAGATGTACAGGTAAAGGGCGAAGAAGTAAACTTTTTATATTGCCCGTTCTGTAAAGGCGGAGAACATGGGGACAAGTATAAATTCTATATCAATACGAAAACGGGAAAATTTATATGTCACAGGGGCAGTTGCGGTAAACAGGGAAATTTTTATACATTGGCAAAAGAAGTTAATTTTCCATTGGATTTCGGCACGAAAGAGCCTTTGCAAAAGACTTACAGACAGCTTCCGCAAGTATCACCGAAAGACATTACTATTCGTGACGGTGCTATTGATTACATGAACAGCAGGAAAATATCCGAACCGACAATCAGAAAATACGGCATAACTACTCAAAAAGATAATCAGAGCATTATCTGTATGCCGTTTTATGACTGGAACGGCGAATTGACTATGATTAAATATCGAAATATCAAGTTCAAGAAAGGCGACAACGGCAGTAAAGAATGGGTGTCGAAAGATACCAAGCCTATTCTTTACGGAATACAGAATGTCAATTATGACAATGACACTCTTGTTATCACGGAGGGACAAATCGACAGCTTATCACTGACGGAGGCAGGAATAGAAAATGCCCTGTCCGTTCCTATGGGTAAGAATAATTTTAATTGGGTAAATACCTGTTGGGATTTTTTACAGCATTTCAAAAAAATTATCGTATTTGGCGACAACGAGAAAGGAAAAATAACACTTGTTGATGAAATTGCCAGAATGCTTAAAAGACATCAGATACTTGTTGTCAGGTCAAGCGACTATCAGGGTATGAAAGATGCCAACGATATTCTGCGACAGTTCGGCAAGCAGGCGTTAATTCGGGCTGTAAATAATGCAAAGCCACTTCAAATTGACCGTATCATATCACTTGCAGACATCAAGTCGGTTGATATTTCACAAATGCCGCACTTCTCAACAGGTATAGCAGAAATTGACAGACTGACGGGTGGATTTTTTGAGGGACAGCTTATTCTACTATCCGGAAAACGTGGGGAAGGCAAAAGCACTCTTGCAAGTCAGTTTGTTATTGAAGCGGTGGATCAGAGTATACCGACACTTGTATATTCAGGAGAATTGCCAAATTATCAGTTTAAAAATTGGATAGATTTACAAATAGCAGGTGCAGACAACTTAATTCCTCATCTTTCAAACGGCAGGGAATATTTTACCATGAAGAATGATGAAATTAAGGAGAGTATCAATGAATGGTATCGTGATTTGCTGTACATAGTTGAAGATGGAGAGTTGCCCACAGGTCAGACAGAACTCGACTTGATAGAAACAGCTATTTACAGGCACAAAATAAAATTCTGCCTTGTAGATAATCTGATGTGCCTTGCCGAATACGGAGAGAGCATATATCAAAATCAGGGCAAAGTTGTAAAAAAATTGAAAGAAATTGCGACTGCTGCACAATGCACGATACTGTTAATTGCTCACGAACGCAAAATGCAGTCAAGCGACTTATCCGATAATGTATCAGGAAGTTCTGATATTACCAACAGAGCAGATGTTGTTTTGAGATATGCAAGAAGTACAGAAAATAACAGTGGATATATTGAAGTTGCGAAAAATCGTTTATTCGGCACTCTTGCAAAACTTTCAAGTAAAAGTCAGATAGATACCTCATTCGATACAGTATCACGGAGAATAAGCACGGATCAATCTTGGAATATGTATAAAACTTATGGTTGGGTAAACCGGTCAAAGCTTGACACCAATTTACAGCCGATAGGAGAAGACGGAGATTTACCATTTTAAGTATAAAATTAGACAGGTACTTATTCAGAGATTTTTTAAGGTTTTCGTATATGCTCGAAATACGGCGTTTTACGGGGGATTTAGGCATAGGGTATATATAATTATTCCTGAGCCGTTTAATAAGCGTATACGAGCGTTATATACGCATATATGGGCATTGTAGAGTGAGGTTCGACATATGGTCAAATAACAATATAATAAATATTCTGATAAAGAAATATGATTAACAGAAAAAATGGAAATTTGCAACTTAAAAATAGTATCATATTAGATGCGATTTTAAAAGGTACTATCATTTCCCTATACTGTAATTGATGTTGAATAGTATCAAGCCGGTTGCCTTCATCTTTATTTTCTGGGGCGGTAGTGCTTTTTTAGCACTAACCGCCCTTATTTTTACTTATTATATGTTGCGATTTTGTTTGTCATTTTGTTTGCGATTTTGTTTGTCATTTTGTTTGCGATTTTGTTTGTCATTTTGTTTGCGATTGTTATTTTAGTTTGCTATTTTTTAAAATTAAAAGTCTTGAAACACTGATGAATACTAATTTTTTTAGACTTTTTTTGTTTGCTATCGATTGTGTATTTGTGATTTTATACTACAAGTATGTGGTCATCACTCAGTCAGTCGGAAGTCCGATTTCATTTTCTGAAGTTCATGGTTATAAAAAGATATTGAAATTTTGTCCCGAATATGATATGATGTTTGGGACAAGATGAGAGGTGATAATTATGCAGTCAAGTTATGCAGGACAAATCAAGCAAAGAATTGAAAACAGTCCATCAGGTACGATTTTTATTAATTCGGACTTTGCCGACATTGCCGAAACCGAAACCGTAAGACGCAATTTAAACAGGATTACTCAGACGGGTATTTTACGCCGTATTTTGAACGGTATCTATGAAAAACCGAAATACAGTAAATTTCTTCAAGAATATGTTGCTGCCGATCCGGATAAGGTTGCAAAGGCGATAGCACGCAGTTATCACTGGACAATCGCCCCATGCGGTGATGTTGCTTTAAATTTGCTTGGACTTTCCACTCAGGTAACGGCTGTATGGTCGTATATTAGTGACGGACCGTATCGCAAATATGAATGGAATAATACTTGTATTGAGTTTAAGCACCGCACCAACAAGGAAATCAGCGGTTTATCTTATACTACAATATTGCTTGTTCAGGCTTTGAAAACGCTCGGAAAAGAACGGGTTTCCGGTGAAGTTATTGCTATTCTTTCAGACAGGCTGACATCTGAAGAAAAATTGACAGCATTGAAAGAAGCTGCCGAAAGTACGGATTGGGTTTATAATATTATTAAGAAAGTATGTGAGGACAGTAAAAAATGAAAAATATTGCAAGATTATCCGATGAAGAACGATATGAGTTATTCAGAAATACTGCCGATAAAATGAAATTACATGATGCTGTTGTGGAGAAAGATTTTTGGGTATGTTTTACTCTGGACTATCTTTTTCATCGTTCCTCATGGAAAAATATCATCACATTCAAAGGTGGTACAAGTTTATCAAAAGCCTTTAATTTGATAAGCCGATTTTCAGAAGATATTGATTTGATTTTGGATTGGCAGATACTCGGTTATAGCAAAGATGAGCCATGGGAAGAACGCTCTAAAACCAAACAGGAGATATTCAACAGACAAGCTAATGATAGGGCGGAACAATTTTTAAACGAAGTCATGTGTCCCGAAATGCAGAAAGCACTGACACTTGAACTCGGTCGGAAAGCGAATGTCTATGTAGATAAAAATGATCCTCAGACGATTATTTTTGCCTATCCGAATTTATTCGAAAATATATCTACTTTGCAATTCATCCGATTGGAGATAGGTGCTCTTGCTGCATGGACACCATCAAAACAAGTGGAGATAAAATCTTATGCTGCAGAATATTACCCGTCTGTCTTTGAACAGCAAACGACTTCTGTACTGACAGTTTTACCCGAAAGAACATTCTGGGAGAAAGCCACAATTCTTCATCATGAAGCTAATCGCCCTGAAAATTCTCCTATGCCTATGCGGTATTCAAGACACTATTACGATCTGTTTTGTATGGCAAACAGTAATGTCAAACAGTCAGCTTTTGATAATCTTGATTTGTTGAAGAAAGTAGTAGAATTCAAGTCAAAATTTTATCCTCGAAACTGGGCAAGGTATCATGAAGCAAAGCCTGGCACACTGAAATTAGTACCGCCTGATTTCCGTCTTTCAGAATTGCAGGCGGATTATGATAAAATGAGATATATGCTGTATGGAAATGTACCCGAATTCAGTCAAATCATATCGGACATATCCGAACTTGAAACAGAGATTAACAGGATACGGTAAAATGTTCTTCAAAACAATGAGTATGAATATTTTACAGAATAGTTTTTAAGTATCAAAATAGATATATCAGAAATTATATCAAAAAACACTCTAATAATTAGTTTATCAGTGTTTTTATTAGTATCAAATTAAATGGACGAAAAAGTTTCATAAAATGCTTTTTTAATTTGATTATTACTAATGATTTAGTATATAATGCTTTCATGTGAATCATTACTTTGATACTAAACATATTCTAAAAGGGACAAAATAAAAAAGCATGAACGAAAATTAAGAGTTATACTATAATCAAAAAAAGCAAAGGAGATTGTAGTTATGACAAAAATAAACGAATATGTATTATTCAAAGCAAAAGTTGACAGTGTAGAGCATGATAAAGTTTATGTATTGCTCGAAGACGGTAGCAAGGGCTTATTGTATTACTTTGATTTACCGAATTACACAGCTGATATGTCGCATATTTTCTTTAAGGGACAGATTGTTTATGTAAGAAAGAAAAAAGTTATTTTTACAGGTATGGCACTTGTTACGATGAAAGGACTGCTTGTTCCTGAAAGCCTTGACGAACTGTCGGGAGAAGAATTATACGGCATAGTATGCAAAGAAATCAAAAATGGAATCCTTGTTCAAATCTCGCCGGAAGTGAAAGTGTGTGTTTACGGAGTATATTTGTCTGCCGGTACAAAAATTCTTGTATCAATCAGACAAAATAAAAATAATGGGATAAAGGCATATCTCAGCAGTGTAGTTTATAATGATTGTTATAAATTTCCCATATTTAATTTGAAATATAAAGCTATGGAATTTTACGAAGAACAGTTGCAAGTTGCATAATGGAGGAAAAAATGTTCGTACAAAGACAACAATTAAAATCAGGTATGGTTCTAATGTTTGGAGATAAAAAGTGCCGTATTATAGAAATATTGGGACAGGGTACTTCTTCAATCGTCTATAAAGCAAAATTAAACAACAGAAATGTAGTTTTAAAGGAACTTTATCCAAAAAATTTGGGAATTGTCAGAGGAATTGACAATTCCCTTATTGTGCCTAAAAATTCACTTGAAATATTTGAGCAGTATACTGAAAAATTTGTAAGATCTTTTGAATTACAGACAGATTTTCATAATGATGAAAAGGTTACAAATTATACCTCAGATATTGAAAATATATACAAATGTAACAATACGTTTTATGCGATTATGGGGACTATGACGGGAAATTCTTATGATAATATTTACCCTCAAAATATTATGTCCGTTTTGAAAGTCGGAAGATCGCTTGCGACAGCAATTTCATACTACCATCAAAAAGGGTACCTGCATCTGGATATAAAACCTGAAAATATCTTCATTTTGTCTGGAACTGATGAGTTGGTACAGCTATTTGACTTTGATACTGTTTCAACAAAAGAAGATATTTTACAAAACAGGTTTTCCTATTCCAACGGCTATGCAGCTCCGGAAGTGCGTGGAAGCAAAAATGGCAATTTTCAATTATCTGATATTGATGAAAAAGCGGATATATTCTCCATCGGTGTTGTTATCTTTGAGAAAATTATGGGAAGATTGCCTAATCTCTCTGACCATAGAGAAGGAAAGATATGGAATTTTAGTTCCAATCCTTATTTGAAAGACACTATACCTCAGCTTCAGAATGGAATAAAAAAGATTTTTCAAAAAACTATTGCAAGAGATAAGGAGAATAGATATTCTTCTGTTACAGAACTAATAAAAGAACTGGATAAGATGATTGAATTGTCATCAGTCAAAGTATTCTTGAAAAATCAGAATATATCTCCGTGTACAGCTAAAAATATCTATATTCCAAGAAAAAATGCCTGCGATACTATTTATGAACGTCTTAACCAATATCATATTTTATACTTATATGCAATTCGTGGAAGCGGTAAAAGTGAAACTGCAAGAGAATATGCCGAAGTTAATGCAGACAAGTATAATTTCATACAGTTAGCCTTTTACTCACAAAATCTCAAAAAAACTATAGCAAATCTTGATTTCATAGGCTTAAAATTTGAAGACAAGATCGCACATACCGATGAAGATATTGACAGACTGTATTTATATAAACTCGATTTGTTGGGCAACACTGACATTTATACATCCAATACATTGTTGATAATAGACAACTACGATTATGACAGTGATCCAGGATCAGAAGAATACATACAGAACGCAAAAGTATTATCTGACTTGAAAAAACTTCATATACACATTATTTTTACTACCAGAGTCAATCCGACTGATAAAATTCACTGCTTTAATCTTGAAGATATGTCGAAAGAAGAGCTGAAACAACTTTTCTTTAAAATAAATCCTATTCAAAAAGATGATTCGGAAAGAATAAGGCTTGTTGAAGAAATAATAAATGCGTCATACAATCATATAATGACAGTCAAGTTGATTGCGTTACAGTCTAAAAAATATAAAAAAAGCCTTGAAGAATATTTGGCGGTGATGAAAGAAAATGGCTTAAACTCACATATTCAAGGCAAAATCACCAACGAAAAAGACGATGAATCGATCACCATGTCAGCCGTATATGACCATATAAAAGCCTTATTTGACTTCGATGATTTAAGTGATAAAGAAAAGTATATCATGGTCAATGCTTGTCTGCTTCCATTGGAGGGGCTTGATATCGTCACATTCAGCAATTTTATTGATTTGAATAATTTTGATGCTTCACCAAGCGACTGCATAGATGAGAGCATAGATGAACTTGTTAATAGCGGTTGGATAATTTACACAAATAGTGATGAAACAAAAATCAGCCTGCATCCTTTGATTTGTGATATTGTCACAAATGAATTAAATCCAGAATTAACAGACGATAAGTGTAAAAAATTCTATATTTCTTTTTTAGACTTGATTTCCGAGTGGGGAAATCAGAAAGCAAGACAAGGAAATGATTATCAAAAAAATGAAGATCTCATATATTTACTTTTTGAAAATATAAATGGAGTGATGAGATATGACTTATCAGAAATTATAAATTATATCCAAGTAGAGAATAAGAACATACATATAGAAAATTATACACTGATTTTCGATGATATATTGGTAAATTATTTTGGTGACGATGAGATTTATTATATTAGCCAAAATATTAAGATTATTCGTCATGAAGCATTTGAAAACTGTTTTTTACTAAAAGAAATCAACATTCCTGACAGCGTAGTAAAAATTGAAGATTATGCTTTTGTGGATTGCTGGGGACTTGAAAAAGTAAATATCCCAGATAGTGTTACAAGTATTGGAACAGGTGTTTTTGAAGAATGTATATCATTAAAAGCTATAAACCTTCCTAACAGTGTTAAAGATATCGGAAGTTATGCTTTCGCAGGATGTACTTCGTTAAAAGAAATAAAAATGCCTGATAATATTCAAGACATAAAGTTTTGGACTTTTGCAGGCTGTGTATCATTGGAGATAATAAAAATTCCCGAAACTGTAACTGAAATAGGGTATGAAGCATTTTATGCCTGCTCATCTCTAAAAAGTATAGTTATACCAGACGGTATAGAAAAAATCGGCAACTTTGCTTTTCGAGACTGTACGTCATTAACAAATTTAAAAATTCCCCCCAATATACCAAGTCCTGGACACAATACTTTTGAAGGCTGTCCTGTTTTTGGAAAATCTCCCAATACATCGATAAAAGAAAAGATAATCCCACATGATGTTCACTGTATTGAAGATTTTGCTTTTCAGAATTTTGTAGCTTTGGAAAATATACAGTTACATGATGACATCACAGCGATTGGCGATTGTGCTTTTTATAATTGTTTCTCATTAACTCAAATTTCTATTCCTGAAAATGTTACTCATATTGGAGATGGAGCTTTTGAGTATTGTTCGGCATTGACACAAGTAAATATTCCATCAGGAATTACAAATCTTGGAAAAGCAATATTCCAATGTTGTACATCATTACCACAAATATGTATTCCTGACAGCGTAAAAAAAATTGATAATAATGTTTTCTATCGTTGCTACTCACTGACAAAAGTGAATATTCCCGATAGTGTAATTAATATCGGCAACAATGTTTTCTATGGCTGCATAAACTTGAAAGAAATCATTATTCCTGACAGTGTTAGAGATATAGGATATTTTACTTTTGCATATTGTTTAGAATTAGAACAAATCAATATTCCTAACGGTATTGTAAGCATTGGAAAATCCATTTTTGAGGAATGTCACAAAATGAAAAAAATATTTTTGCCAGATAGTATAACATATATTGGTGACAGTGCTTTCGAAGGATGTATTGGATTAGAAGAAGTAAAACTTCCAGAAAATATCACTAATATCGGAAATTCAGTTTTTGAAAGTTGTCATTCTTTAAAGGTGATAAAACTTCCTAAAAATATTAAGCATATCGGACAAAGTGCATTTTGGGAATGTTCGTCATTGACACAGATTGATATACCCAAAAGCGTGCTCAATATTGAAAGTCGTGCATTTGGAGAATGTTCATCATTACTGGAAGTCACCATTCCAGAAAGTGTTCAATATATAGGCGAAGAAGCTTTTTTATACAAAAATTTGAATAGAATAAATATACTTAATCCCAAAATAGATATTACTGAAAGTAAGATAGGTTATCATAAAGATTATTACGGACTATACAGAAAGAATGAAATAATGATTATTGAAGGCTATAGGGGTTCTACTGCCGAAGAATACGCAAAGGAACACTGTTTTAATTTTATAGCTCTTGATTAAAAATTGAATTAGTAAAAAACGCTCTCTTGTTTTGTGAACAGGAGAGCGTTTTTTTAGGGGACATTTTTGATAAACATCACACGTTAATATTTGATAGTATATATCCAGTACAGAGAAACCATACGAAATGGAGGGAAATTTAAAAAAACAAGACTATAAAAAAACAGTCTATAATAAATTCAAACAGCAGGGAGACAGCAAAATGAAAACGAGACGACGATACGAGAGACATTTTTAATAAGAAATATAACATACAAAGTTATATCATATAATCAGAAATTAAAGAAAGGGGTTTGCAATATGAAATACATAAAGCAAAGAAGTAAAAACGATTGTGCAGCCGCTTGTTTGTGTATGATAGCGTGGCAATACGGTAAAAAACTTCCATATACAGAGGTCAGTGAAGCTATCGGCATAGACAAGACAGGCTCTACGATCTACGGAGTATGTGAAGCAGCAGAAAAATATCAGCTTCACACAACAGCCTTGCAAGGTTCCTGTCAGGAACTGTGCGATGATGTCAAATCGGGGCAAATCAAACTTCCGATAATTGCCCGAATCGTAAACAGACATCAGCAGACACATTTTGTGGTCGTTACAAAAATTTTCGGGAATAAAATAACCGTCTGTGATCCTGATATTGAAATCGGCAGGAAAACATTTCCAATTTCCTTTTTCGAGAAGATTTTTCTCGGAGAAATCATAACGTTTGAAAAAGCCGATGACTTCATGAAAGAAAATCGACATAAAAATCCCTTAATATCTTTCTTCAAGTATGCTTTCAAACAAAAAGCAACAATAGCAGGGACATTCTTTCTAAGTCTGGCAGTTTCGGGAATCGGCATTTTATCATCACTGATACTTAAATTTTTGGTTGACGGGGTATTTCAGGCAAACTCTCCCGAAACAATGGATGAAGGGTTAGACCTTTTTGCCGTGCTGATAACCGGAATGGCATTGTTATACATAGTGAGATATGTTATGCAGTTGGTTCGGGGAAGGCTCTCGGCAGGACTTGCCGCAAAAATAAATCAACAGCTCATATCAGACGTTTACAGGAAAATGCTTGACTTGCCAATCAGATTTTTCGGAAATAAGGAAACAGGCGAAATATTATCACGATATGGAGATGCTTCAAAAATAAATCAGGCTATTTCACAAGTAATTTTATCTGTCGGAATGGATCTGATAATGTTTGTAGGAGCAGGTTTCACAATGTATTACTTATCTCCTGTTCTGCTGAAATATTCCCTGTTTATTATAGGTATTTATTTATTCATCTCAATATGTTTCATAAAGCCGTTGGAAATAGTAAGCAGGAATGTTATCGGCGAAGGGGCAATGATAAACAGCTATATAAAAGAAACAACAGACGGTATATTATCACTGAAATCATGTAACGCTGTGAAATCAACAAAAGACAAATTCAAAAATATGTTTGAACATCTGCAAAAGTCGTCTATTCATGCAGCAATGAAGAACATCAACAAAAACGGACTTATTGAAATGTCAAGTTCAATAGGAATTTTAGCTCTGCTATGGGTAGGAGCTGTAAGTATTATGGAAGGCAACATGACGATGGGAACCATGATAACTGTATACAGTATGCTCGGATATTTTTTTACACCTGTACAAAGTGTTATTGAAATGCAGCAATCCTTGCAGGAAGCATATATAGCCGCTGAACGATTGGAGGATATATACGACTCTTCACCCGAAGAACAAAACATCGAGTCAACAGCTAAAAT
Source organism: uncultured Ruminococcus sp. (assembly GCA_902800065.1). Lineage (GTDB taxonomy): Bacteria > Bacillota > Clostridia > Oscillospirales > Acutalibacteraceae > UBA1213. The sequence continues at coordinate 8,861 of CADCDE010000028.1, read as the reverse complement.
TACCAAAGGAAATATTAGATTTGACCGTGTAAGTTATCGTTATCCTAACTCAGACCTTGTTTTTAAAAACCTTTCATTCCAGATAAAACAGGGCAGCACAACCGTAATAGTCGGTGATTCAGGCTGCGGAAAATCGACTGTCGCAAAGCTTATGACTAAGTTTTATAAGCCCGAAAGCGGTATAATTCAAATTGATGACCGCAATATCAATGAAGAATATTCTTTGGTAGAACTTAGAAAAAATATAGTCTATGTACCGCAAGAAGTATTCCTTTTTTCAGATACTCTCCGAAATAACCTCACTATCGGCATAGAAAGAGAAGTTACAGACGAGGAAATATGGAATATCCTCAAAATATGCGACTGTGAATTTCTGGATAAAAATTCACTTGACTTTATGGTAGAGGAAAACGGCAACAACTTCTCCGGCGGTCAACTCAAAAGGATAGCACTGGCAAGGGCATTGCTCAGAAATCCCAAAGTATTGATCCTTGATGAAACGACTGCCAATCTCGACAGTAAAAGTGTACGAAAAATAACCGAAAATATCAACAATTTGCCAATTACAAAAATATGGATAACACATGATCCGGACACTATCAAAAGAATCGACAATGTTATAAACATGAAAAACAATCACATTTCATTAGCCACGGCATAGGGGACAAATTTACCATGCACCCTATAAAAAATAATGGTATATTTAAATCATCAAAACAAAGAAAGGAGTTGGTCAAATGAATAGAAATAGGCAGGGCAGACCGCCGCCCATAAAGGCAAAATCACATATAACGCTTCCGAATATAAATAACAAGCCCGTTTAGAAACCAGTCGAATGGAGTTGCAACAGTGGCTCCAAACAAGCCCGAAAAAAACAAATTAAAAATTTACAGTCTTAAGGAGGACTTATTTGTGAAAACTATATCAAAAACAACAACTCGCAAGATTATTGGCGGCTCTGTTGCTGCCGTAGCAACTGTAGCAGGTGGAGCCTGTGCCGCAGTCGGTTTCATCAACATCGGCATAGACATAGGAAACTGGCTTTTCAAAAATAACTGCAGAAAACTGTTTCAGAACTAATGTAAACTTACAATTTTAAGGAGGATTTACTTATGAAAACTATATCCAAAACGACAACCCGTAAAATCAGCGGTGGTGCAATAACTTTCCTTGCCGTATGTGAAGGACTTGGTACAGCATATGGAATCTATGAAGGCGGTAAACTTTGCGTAAACGCTGGTATCTGGCTCGGCAACAAAATCTTCAAAAACAACGCAAGATATATCTGAAATTTAGCTAAAACGGGGTTGCATCAGTAACTCCAAACCAATCTGAAAAAAATTAATTGAAAATTTACAGTCTTAAGGAGGACTAATACTATGAAAAATATAAATACCGAAACAATCAAAAAAACTTATGCAGGCAAAATTTACTTCTGCCCCTGGGGTGATTACAGCGGATCGAATTTCTGGGCTGTCTATGGTCATGCTATCATTTGTGGCTACTTTCATGGATATTTCGATCTTCCCATTGCAATGATCAAAGCTGGACTTCGCCTTGGATAAACAGTTATAAGTAACTCAATAAAATTTATACAAAACGGACAATCGGAAGGGGTTGCAATAGTAACTCCAAATAATTTCGAAAAAATCTTAAAATGCTTGAAGGAACTCCCGAATAGAGTGATTAGCTCTAATTCGGGAGTTTCTGTTTTTACTCGCTATTGATTGTAAACTCGACATTATTATTGTTGTTTATATCCTTTGATAATCTTCAAAAGTTTCTTTTGAGTGTCCGCGTTGTCAATAGGATGAATACACTCGGACATAACGACAGGAGTTAAATTATTGGTTTCAATGCTTGTATCAATAGCACTTCTGTTGCTTGTGGTATAGTTGTCGTATTCCTCAAACTCTTTTGCAGTATCGCCTGATAAAAAATCTTTCTGATAGTCATCGTATATACAAAATATTTTATTAAAGATACCGTAATATGAATCTATCGGTTCCAGTGTTTTAGCACAAAGCATAAAAAAGCAGTCGAAACTGTTCTTGATATACATTTTGGGGTAAAAGCTGTCGGTAAGAAGCTGATCTATCTCTTTGAGATATTCTTCATAGCTTGGTTCAATATCTCTGTTTGTGTCTGACCAATAGTAGAAGAAATGAGCTGTAATAAGAGCAGTTCTTAAATTTCTGTAAATAAGCTCATGACTAAAATCCGCATTCTTTTTTTGCGAATATTCGTATGTGCCGTCACCGTTATCTGTTCTTGTGATGATTTTAGGATTATATACATCATTCTCCGTAATGATAAGTTCTCTTAAAATGTCTGAAATATACTGTTGACTATCTTTCCCGAATTTTGCACTTATGCTTTCGGATGCAGTTTCTTTCAGGCAATCGTAAAGAGCTTTTGAAATGCCGAGTTCAAGAAATTTATCTGCAAGAATTTTGTCATTGTCTGCTTCCGGAGCAATATCATAAAGGGCTGATGATATTCTCATACGGTCATCAAAAAAGATAAGGCGTTTCTTCACAATTTCGCTGATAAGTACCTTTTTGCCGAGATTCATATAACTCTTATACGGCAATTCAGAATATTTTTCATCATCGTAATCTATGAGATTTCTTATTTCTATACCAGTGTTTATACAATATTTATCCTCAAAATCCTGTATGACATCTTTATCAGAAAAATATTCTATGATTTCTTCAAGCTGCGAAAAAACGGAAGAATATTTGTCATTAAGAAGTGATGTTATATGAACAAGGAATTCAATAAATTTATTTTCATCGCCCGATGAACTCTGTTGTATGATATACAGTGTGTTGTTATCATCATTTTTTAAGTTAATATTGCTTTTTTTTGGAACTTTTTTAATGTACTTGGCAATCATTTTCATCGCTGTGAGGTAATCTTTTCCGTTTTTAAGGCAGAAAATGAATATTAGTTCATGATAGTTTCTTGTACAATATCTCTGATTATATATTTTATTAAATAAATAGTTGACAGAAGTAAGATATTCAGGAGATTTATCGTCTTCGATTTCACTAGGATAGTACGCTTTTAGACCTAATGCGAATGCTATCTTATACAGATACATTCTACTTGGGATTCTTGCATTGCTGTCGCTGAGCCATTTTTTTAAAACACTTTCGTTCGGAATGACTGAAAAATCATAAGGTGAATCCGTATCATTCCATTTGAGGACATTTTTTTCATCGTCTGACAATCCGTTATTACAATCTTCTATCATCTGTTGCAATTTTTCTATAAGCGTTTTCTGGCAGTTTTTTGAGGGAATATTCTGACTATCCATAAGCTTTTTTATTTTTTCTCGTCTGCCTATTGCTATTCTTTTACAAAAACTGATATACTCTTCAAGAAAGTCATCAATATTGTCTGCAATATATGGCAGACTTTCATCTTCATTAAGAAATCTGCTGTCATTAAGGATATTATTAAAATCATTTATCAAAACATCGGTATCAGTTACATTACTCATTGTTTATTCCTCCATAAGTATTTTTTACACCTGCACTTTACCCGTGCTGTCAGTTTTAGTATAACATTGTCATATTTTATTTGTCAATTACAAAATATGAAGCAATTTACAGGACATTTTTTGATTGAAAATAACTTCGTAAATATGCTAATTTTAGTGCAGCAAAACATTACTATTGACAAGCGACAATCAAAAAACTTATTATTATATAAAAATTATATAAAAAAGGAGCGATCATTATGGATATATTTAAAATATCAACACGACAACCACTTAATTTCGGAGATATTCTGATTTTAAACGGTGAAAAATGTACTATATGCGATATTAAGGGTACAGGTACAAGCAGTATTGTATATGAAGCAAGTCTTGAGGGAAGAAAAATTATTTTGAAAGAATTGTATCCGGAAGGACTGGATATTTTCAGAAATACGGATAATTCTCTGAACATTCCCGAAAACAGCCAAAATGATTTTCAATCATACAAAAGCGTGCTTGAAAAGGCTTATAACATACAGTTGGAGTTCCATAACAATAACAAAAGCAGAAATTATACATCAGAACCTCAAAAGCTTTACAATTACAACAATACTGTATACGTTGCAATGCATCTTGCAAATGGCAATTCTTATGAAAATATCAAATCGGAAAATGTTTTATCAATACTCGAAGTCGGGAATGCCTTGACAAAAGCTATTCAAAATTATCATCAAAAAGGATTTCTTAATCTTGACATCAAGCCTAAAAATATTTTCGTTTTTCCCGAAACAAATCAGTTGATTCAGCTTTTCGACTTTGATACAGTCTGCACCAAAGCTGATGCATCGGAAGGCAAATTTTCATTCTCAAACGGATATGCTGCCCCAGAAGTGAAGAACGCAAAAAAAGGAAATGGCAGTTTTTCGGAAATTGACGAAAGAGCAGATATATTCTCTATCGGCTCGGTTATCTTTGAAAAAATCATGGGCAGGCTTCCGAATATAGCAGATCTGAGAAAAGGTAAAAAGTGGAAGTTTGAAGATAATACTTATTTGAAAAACACTGTTCCGCAACTTCAAAAAGGTATCACTGAACTTTTCAGAAAAACACTTGCTGCGGATAAAAATGAAAGATACAGTTCTGCTACCGAACTTATCCAAACTCTTGAAAAACTCATAAAGCTTGCCGGAATCGATGTATTTCTCAAAAATCAGCGAATATCTCCATGTACGCCGAAAAATATCTACATATCCAGAAACAGCATACTTTCAGATATAGAAAAAAGACTGATTAAACATATAATCTTGTATCTGTACGCACTCGGTGGAAGCGGTAAAAGCGAAACCGCCAGAGAATATGCGGAAAAATATGCGAATAAGTATGATTTTATACAGTCTGTTTTCTACACTGACAGTCTGAAAAAAACTATTGCCAATCTTGACTTTGTCGGACTCAAAGATGAAGATAGATTTGCATACACGGATGAAGATATTGACAGGCTTTATAAATACAAATACGGTCTGTTGGGAAATACATCTCTTTATGGAACGAACACACTAATAATCATAGACAACTACAATTACAATGTCGATCCGGCTTCGGAAGAATATCAACAAAATTTCAAGATAACAAAAGAATTGAAAAAGTTGAATATACATATTCTCTTTACAACAAGAATAAGGCAAAATGACAACACTGAATGTTTGGAGCTTGAAAATATGACTCAGGGAGAGTTGAGAACTTTATTTTTCATGATAAATCCGAAAGATAAAGAAAAGCCTGAACGCATTGATCTTGTTAATGAGATAATAGAAGTATCTTATAATCACACAATGACAGTAAAGCTTGTTGCCATGCAGTCTAAAAAGTATAAAAAGACCTTGAAAGAGTATCTTGACATTCTGAAATCAAGCGGACTGAAATCCGGCATTACCGGCAGGATAACCAACGAAAAAGATGATGAATCGGTTACAATGTCCACCGTATATGACCATATCAAAGCTTTGTTTGATTTTGATGACCTGAACGACAAGCAGAAATATATCATGGTAAATGCTTGTCTGCTGCCTTTAAGCGGTCTGGAAGTATCTACATTTAGCCAATACACAGACCTTGAAAATTTCGACACGGAATCATCAGGCGATTGTGAAGACGAAAGTATAGAGGACCTTATCAACAGTGGTTGGATTTCCTACGCCGATTTAGAAGAAAAGTGTTTTACATCAGATACAAAAATAACCCTGCACCCACTCATCTGTGATATTGTCCGAAATGAATTGAAACCTGAACTTACAGACGATAAATGCAGGAAATTTTATGAGTCTTTTCTTGATTTGATAGATGAATGGGGCAACAGCAAAAATGAAAATGTAAGAAAAATTATCTATGTTTTGTTCCCTGAATTAAACAAAGTATTCAATTATGTAAAAATTCCAGATGTCTTGAATTATATTCTTCTCACACGTGACATCATATTTATCCAAAATCACATGATTTTATCAGACAATAAACTAATAATGTACTTTGGTGTAGATACACAATGTATTATACCTGATGGTGTTACTGAAATAGGTCAAAGAGCCTTTGCAAACTGTATATATCTCACAAAATTCACTATTCCGAACAGCATTACTGAAATAGGCGTGCTTGCCTTTATCAACTGCACATCCCTCACTCATATCACCATTCCTGACAGTGTTACTAAAATAGGGTGGAGTACCTTTGCAGGCTGCACATCACTCACGCAGATCACCATTCCGAACAAGGTTACCGCAATAAAATTTGGTACCTTTGCACTTTGCACATCGCTCACACAAATCACCATTCCGGACGGTGTTACTGTAATAGAAAAGGAGGCTTTTAACGGCTGCACATCACTCACGAAAATCACCATTCCGGATGGTGTTACTGTAATAGGAAATAATGCTTTTGCAGACTGCACATCACTCACACAAATCACTATGCCTAACAGCGTTACTGTAATAGGAGATTATACCTTCAAAAACTGTACATTACTCACTCAGATAACCATTCCGAACAGTATTACTAATATAGTACTGGGTACTTTTGCAAACTGTACATCTCTTGCTCACATTACCATTCCGAACAGTGTCACTAAAATAGGGCAGAGTGCCTTCGCAAACTGCACATCTCTTACTCACATCAACATTCCGGACAGGGTTACTGAAATAGGCAATCTTGCCTTTGAAAACTGCACATCACTCACAAATATAGTTATGTCGGAAATGACCAAATTTCATAAGTCAGCTTTCCGTAACTGTATATCATTAACTCATTTAACTATATCCGGAAAAAGAAAAGAACTGCCAAAATATTTCTTGCCTGATAAAAATGCACGGCAAATCATAATTCCCAATTTTGTTACCAAAATAGAAGATAATGCTTTTAAGGACTATACTTTAGCAGTATCGATTAAAATTCCGGATAGCGTTACTACAATAGGACAGCGTGCCTTTGAAGGTTGTACATCACTCACACAAATCATCATTCCAGACAGCGTTACTGAAATAAGACAGTGTGCCTTTGCAAGCTGCACATCACTTACTCAGATTACCATTCCAGACAGTGTTACTAAAATAGGAAATGGTGTCTTTGCAGACTGCACATCGCTCACTCATATCACCATTCCGGACAGTGTTACTAAAATAGGAGATTGTACCTTTCAAAACTGTACATCACTCACACAAATAACTATTCCGGACGGTGTTACTGAAATAGGAATTTGTAATTTTTTCACCTGCCTATCGCTCACGCAAATCACCATTCCGGACAGTGTTACTGTAATAAGATATGGTGCTTTTTGCACTTGCGTATCACTCACGCAGATCACCATTCCTGACGGTGTCCTCGTGATAGAAGAGGGTGCTTTTGCCAACTGCGTATCACTCACGCAGATCACCATTTCGGACGGTGTTGCTGTAATAGGAAATATTGCTTTTGAAAGCTGCGTATCACTCACGCAAATCACCATTCCGAACAGTGTCATTGCGATAGGAAATAACGCTTTCAGAAACTGCGTATCACTTATACATATCACTGTTTTAAATCCGAACACAGATATATTCGACAGCGAAATAGGATACTTTTTTGACAGTAACGGATTATATATGAAAAATGAAGAGCTTATTATAAGAGGCTATAAAGACTCCACAGCCGAGCAGTATGCACAAAAACACGGATTTAAATTTGTTCCGCTTGACTAAAACACGACATATAACAGTCTGAAAACTCTCTACTATATTTTCCTTCCCTCTGGCAGACAACTTTGTTATAAATTTGTCTGTCGGGGGGGCTTTTGTTTGTTTGTTTTTTTTCTTTTTCTTCTGGCAAGGGGAGTCCAGAGGGGAACGCTCTGGCACACTCTACTTATGGAGCTTTGCGGAATAAGTATAGTGTGTTAGACTTTGCCCTCTTGATTTTCCTCTCCCTCTATGCTATAATTGGGCAAAGTCTTTTTCGTGCAGCTACGCTGCACCCACTATCGTGACGAGGGAGATGACACTACATGAGCTTTGGAATATGCCGAGTACAGAAGATAAAGGGAGCTTCCGGAGTTGTAGGCTTACAGTTACACAACCGCAGAGAACGTGAACACAGTAATTCCAATCCGGATATAGACCGTAACCGTTCTTCACTTAATTACAGTCTGACAGATAATCGAACTATGAATTACAATAAGCTGATAGATGAACGATTGAAACAGGCTTACAAGGGAAAGAAAGCCATTAGAAAAGACGCTGTAAGAATGTGCGAAATGCTGTTCACATCAGACGGAGAATTTTTCAACCGTATATCTGAACAGGAACAGCGACAATTTTTCATTGATTGCTTTGAATTTGCGGTTCAGAGATACGGCAGAGAGAATATCATTGCGGCAACGGTACATCTTGACGAGGCTACACCGCATTTACACCTTGATTTCGTTCCTCTGACACCTGATGGCAGATTGTCCGCAAAGGAAGTATTAGGGAACAGACCACAGTTACAGCAGTTGCAAGATGATTTTTTCAGTGCTGTATCGAGCAAATACGGACTTGAACGAGGTCAGAGAGCCGACATTGAGAACAAAGAACGTCCACGAAAACATCTTGAAACAGCCGAATATAAAGAGAAAATCGCCAAAGAACGCACTCAACGTGCAGAACAAGCCATTCAATCAGCCAACCAGAGAATACAAGAAGTTGAACAAGAACAGAGAACGGCGGAGCAACATCTTCAAGACCTGAAAGGAAAAGTCCTGAAAGCCGAAGAAGTTAACCGTATCAACGGAAAGAAAAGCATTACCGGAGCATTGAAAGGTATTACATACGAGGACTATTTGAATTTAAAAGCAACGGCAGCACGAGTAGAAAAA
>CADCDE010000027.1 GCA_902800065.1 uncultured Ruminococcus sp. | reverse complement strand
CATAACCGTGGGACACACGGGGATAGCTCGTTGATACTGTACAGGTTGCTGTACTTGAGCGAGAAGCCCCCACCTCTATAGGTGGGGGAGTATGTCACTATGCTGAATGTCGGAGAAGTCAGTCTTGCAAAGGATTATGTAAAAGAACATTACGGTGATACATACAATTACGTTTCGTCAAAGGCAATATATTCAGGCGGAGGTTGTGTTGTTTTGCCCAAAGAAAGTGTAAATGTCGTATTTCAGGGTGATAACTTTTCAGTAATAACTGTTACCGTAAAGGACGGTAAAGTTATTTCAGAGGGCTGATTATAATACAAAGTCGCTCAAAAATTTTTTTTGAACGGCTTTGTATTTTTTTGATATAAACAAATTTCTTTTGGCGAAAATAAACTGTTTTTGAGTAATTTCGACACAAAAAATATGTTACCATAAGTTGCTAAACTATGACAAAAAAATCCTTATAATTCTATTTTAGAAAAAATTTAAAAAATTTTAACAATATTTCATAAAAAGTATTTCAAAAAGACTTGAAATTTATCCAAAATTAAGCTATTATATATGTATGTAAATAGAAGCTTCAGTAAAGAAGGAGTTGTTTGTATATGCAGCTTGGTAATAATGAAATGAATGAGCGTTCCGATCAGGAACTTTTCCACAGCGGTGAAAATTATCGTGCTTATAATTATATGGGTGCACATAAGGAACATCGTGACGGTGTTGATGGAGTTATGTTCAGAACATGGGCTCCGAATGCAAAAAGCGTTTCAGTCGTAGGTACTTTTAATAATTGGGACAGGAATGCCCACAGGATGAACTGGACTTCTGTCGATGGTTATAACGGTATATGGGAGTGTTTTATTGCTGATATAGTCGGAGATTATTCCATCTATAAGTACAGTATCGAAACACATGACGGAAACTGTATGCTCAAATGTGATCCATATGCTTTCCACTATGAAACACGCCCGAATAATTCCTCAGTATTCGTTGATATAAACGGCTATGAATGGCATGACAATGAATGGCAGAAGGAAAAATCAAAACATGAATCCTACAGCAGTCCGATGAATATATATGAGCTTCATGCAGGTTCATGGAAAAAATATGCTGACGGAAATTATTTCTCCTACAGCAAGCTCGCAGATGAGCTTATTCCCTATGTAAAGGATATGGGATATACTCATATTGAATTCATGCCTTTAACTGAATATCCCTTTGATGCATCATGGGGCTATCAGGTAACAGGGTATTTTGCGATAACCTCAAGATACGGCAATCCGTTTGATTTTATGAATTTCGTTGACAGATGCCATCAGGCAGGCATTTCCGTTATAATGGACTGGGTTCCTGCACATTTCCCCAGAGATGCACACGGTCTTGCACGATTTGACGGTACACCGTGTTATGAATATGCTGACTGGCGTAAGGGTGAACACAAGGAATGGGGAACTCTTGTATTTGACTACGGCAGAAATGAAGTAGTCAGCTTCCTCGTATCAAGTGCTTTATTCTGGATGGACTATTATCACATTGACGGTCTGCGTGTTGATGCAGTCGCTTCAATGCTCTATCTTGATTACAGCAGACGTGACGGCGAATGGGTAGCAAATAAATTTGGTGGTAAGGACAATCTTGAAGCAGTTGCATTTTTGCATAAGCTCAATGAAGCGGCTTTCAGATATTATCCGAATACTCTTATGATAGCCGAAGAGTCAACTGCATGGGCGAATGTTTCAAAGCCTACATACATGGGCGGTTTGGGATTCAATTATAAATGGAATATGGGCTGGATGAATGATATGCTTCACTATATTTCACTTGACCCGCTTTACAGACCGTTCAATCATGACAATCTTACATTCTCGTTTTTCTATGCTTTTTCGGAGAATTTTATACTGCCTATATCACATGATGAGGTAGTTTACGGAAAGGCATCACTTATAAATAAAATGCCCGGTAACTATGAGATGAAATTTGCCGGTGTCAGAACATTCATAGCTTATATGATGGCTCATCCCGGTAAAAAGCTCACTTTCATGGGTACAGAGTTCGGTCAGTTCAAGGAGTGGGATTATTCCACAGAGCTTGACTGGATGCTGCTTGAATATCCGGCTCACAATCAACTGAAGGATTTTGTCAGGGCTATAAATCATTTCTATAAAGAGAACAGTCCTATGTGGGAAGTCGACTATTCATGGGAGGGCTTCAACTGGATATCCAATGATGACTATACTCAGAGTGTTATTTCTTTCAGGAGAATAGACAAAAAAGGCAATGAGATAATAGCAGTATGCAATTTCCAGCCGATGCTCCGTGAAAATTATCGTATAGGCGTGCCATATGCAGGTACATACAGTGAGGTAATGAACACTGACTGGTCTGAGTTCGGCGGTTCAGGTATATCCAACGGTACTGCTATCGTTTCAACAGATGATCCGATGCACGGTTTTGAGCAGTCCATTGAGCTCACACTTCCTCCGATGTCTGTAATGTACTTCAAGTGTGTACGCAAAAAGCCCAAGAGAAAGCCCAGAAAAAAGGCAGAAGATACAGAAGCAGCAGTAAAGAAGACATCAAAGAAAAAAACAACCAAAAAGGCAGATGAAGCTGATACAGCGACAGAAGAAAAGCCTAAGAAAAAAACTTCAAGAAAATCAACAAAATCTAAAAAGGCAGAATCCACTGAAGAATAAATAATGAATCAGCAGGAGTCGTAGAGATTTCTGTAAAAATAAAAAAATCAAAATTGTTTTTTAATCAAAGGAGGACATGGATTATGTATCCAAAGCAAGAAGTAGTAGCCATGCTGCTTGCCGGCGGTCAGGGAAGCAGACTTGGAGTACTTACTCAGAAACTCGCAAAACCTGCCGTACCATTTGGCGGTAAATATCGTATAATTGACTTTCCGCTTTCAAACTGCGTGAATTCAGGTATCGAGGCAGTCGGTGTTCTTACACAGTATCAGCCCCTTGTACTCAATGAGTATATCGGAAGCGGTCAGCCGTGGGATCTCGACAGCATGAACAGTGGTGTAAGCGTACTGTCACCGTATCAGCAGATAAAGGGTACTGATTGGTATAAGGGCACTGCAAATGCTATTTATCAGAATATTAATTATATTGACAGATACAATCCTGATTATGTAGTGATACTTTCAGGTGACCATATCTATAAAATGGACTATTCAAAGATGATAGCTTTCCATAAAGAGAACAATGCTGACTGTACTATCGCAGTTATAGATGTTCCGCTTGAGGAGGCTTCAAGATTCGGTATTATGAATACAAATCCTGACGGCTCTATCTATGAATTTGAGGAAAAACCGAAGCATCCGAAAAGCACAAATGCTTCAATGGGTATATATGTATTCAGCTGGGACAAGCTCCGCAAGTATCTTATCGAAGATGAGGAAACAGAGGGTTCTGAACACGATTTCGGTAAGAACGTTCTTCCGAGAATGTTGGAAGATGGTCAGAGAATGTTCGCATATCAGTTCGAGGGCTATTGGAAAGACGTTGGTACAATAGACAGTCTCTGGGAAGCTAATATGGACCTTCTCGATCCTAATGTTCCGCTTGACCTCATGGATGAAAGCTGGAAGATATATTCAAGAAATCCCGTTGTACCTCCGCAGTATATCGCAGATACAGCAAAAATACAGAACTCACTTATCGGTGACGGCTGTGATATCGGCGGTGAACTTGAATTCTCGATACTGTTCTCAAATGTAGTTGTAAAAGCAGGTGCAGTGATAGAGGATTCTATAATCATGCCCGGCTGTGTTATTGAGGAAGGTGCAGTCGTAAGATTTGCAATAGTTTCAGAAAATACAGTTATAGGCAAGAATGCCGTTGTAGGTGCAAGACCTGAGGATATTGAAAACAAGGATGAATGGGGCATTGCCGTAGTCGGCGATAACCTTAAGATAGGTGCAGGTGCAGTTGTTGCACCGAAGGCTATGATAGCAGAAGATATAGAGGGGGTTGAGTAATATGCGTGGCAACAGAATTTTAGGTATAATCTTCTCTAATCTCCATGAAAAACTTATAAGCGAGATCACCGAGAGAAGAACAATGGGTGCAGTACCCTACGGCGGACGTTATCGCCTTATAGATTTCCCGCTTTCCAACATGGTAAATTCGGGTATCAACAAAGTAGGCGTTCTTACAAAGAGTAATTATCAGTCACTTGTAGACCATCTCGGTTCAGGCAAGGCTTGGGACCTTTCAAGACAGCGTAACGGTCTGTTTGTACTTCCTCCTTTCCTTGATCCTGCGGATTATGCAAACAGAGTTTCAACATTCCGTTCAATAAAGCCGTTCCTCGAAAATTCAACAGAGGAATATGTTGTTATATCCGACTGTGATGTTATATGCAATATAGATTATCAGAAGGTTTTTGAAAAGCATATCGAGAACAATGCAGATATTACTCTCGTTTATAAGAGAGATGTTCTTCCTGCAAAGCTCCATGATCCTATGGTACTTTCATTTGATGCCAAAGGAAAAGTAACAGATGTTCTTGTAAGCCCGTCAATTTCAGGTACATGCAGTTATTACATGAACATGATGATGATAAAGAGAGAGCTTCTCATTGATCTTGTAAATAAATGCGTAAGCAAGAACACAATGAACTTCAAGCGTGATATGATACAGGCTGAGTATAATACTCTTAATATATACGGTTATGAATTCAAGGGCTTTGCTCCGATAATCACATCACCTGCTGAGTATTTCAATGCAAATATGGCACTTATGAACAGCGAAGTCCGTGAAGACCTGTTCAGGGGCGACAGACCTATCTATACAAAAGTAAGAGATGATATGCCGGCAAAATACGGTCTTGATTCAAAAGTAAAGAATTCGCTTATCGGCAGCGGCTGTGTAATAGACGGTGAAGTGGAAAATTGTGTATTGTTCAAAGGTGTTTATATAGGCAAAGGCACAAAAGTATCGAACTGTGTTATCATGCAGGATACAAAGATCGGTGCAAACTCAAATCTCAGCTATGTTATAGTTGACAAGGATGTTACTGTGCGTGATGACAAAACTCTTGCAGGACAGCCCTCATATCCTGTCTATGTAAGCAAGGAAAGCGTAGTTTAAAGTGAAAAGTGAGGAACGAGGAGTGAGGAGTAATTTTACACCTTCTGCTTGAACCTTTTTGAATTGATTTAAATGAGGCAGTGGGATATGAGAATGTATGTTTCTCACTTCTCACTCCTCATTCCTGATTTTTAGTTATTGGAGGGTTGTCGATGAAGTGTTTGTTTGTAACGAGTGAGGCACAGCCTTTTGCAGCCTCGGGAGGTCTTGCGGAAGTATCGGGTTCACTGCCGCACGCATTGAGACAGCGTTTGATAGGCTGTCGTATAGTAATGCCGCTTTATGATGAGATACCCGAAAACCTTAGAGAAAATATGCGTTTTCTGACGAGTTTTTCTGTCCCCGTGTCATGGAGAAGACAGTATTGCGGTGTCTTTGAAGCAAGATACAATGGTGTGATATATTATTTCCTGGATAATCAGTATTATTTCAAGCGTAACGGTCTTTACGGACATTATGATGATGCGGAGAGGTTTGCGTTCTTTTCGAGAGCCGTTCTTGAAATGCTTCCGTTTATTGATTTCAAGCCTGATGTTATACACTGCAACGACTGGCAGACAGCATTGGTTCCGACTTATTACAATCTGTTCTATTCACAGTCTGACTGGTATAAGGGAATAAAAACTGTCTTTACGATACATAATATACAATATCAGGGAAAATACGGCTCAGAGCTGTATGAGGAAGTTATCGGAATACCGCCTCATGGTCGTTCAATACTTGATTTTGACGGCTGTATAAACTTTATGAAGGGTGCTATCGAAACATCCAATAGGGTAACAACTGTAAGCCCGAGCTATTCATGGGAGATACGTGATCCGTGGTTTTCAAACGGTCTCGATCCCATACTCAATGCGAGGGCATGGAAGATAAGAGGTATCCTCAATGGTATAGATACAGTTTCATATGATCCGTCAACGGATGCAGAACTGTTTGAGCATTATTCGGCTGATGACATGACGGGAAAATCCGTGAATAAGCTGAAGCTGCAGGAACGTCTCGGACTTGAACAGAATGGTCAGATACCGATAATAGCAATGGTAACGAGACTTGTTTCACACAAGGGACTTGACCTTGTAAAAGCCGCCCTTGACCAGCTTATGCATGAGGAGTATGTGCAGTTTGTTATACTCGGCTCCGGTGACTGGGAATATGAGAGCTTCTTCCGTTCAATGCAGGAAAAATATCCCGGAAGGCTCAGTGCGTGTCATGGATTTATTCCCGAGCTTTCAAGAAAAATATATGCCGGTGCTGATATGTTCCTGATGCCGTCAAAGGCAGAGCCGTGCGGTCTTTCACAGATGATAGCCCTGAGATACGGTACTGTTCCGATAGTCAGGGAGGTAGGCGGTCTGCGTGACTCTATTCAGGACAACGGTTCGGGTGAAGGAAACGGCTTTACATTCAGAAATTATGATGCAACTGATATGCTCGCCTGCATCAAACGTGCAATAGCAGCCTATTGGCAGCGTGACGATTGGCAGGCATTGATAAAACGTGCCATGGAATGTGACAACAGTTGGGGACATTCTGCAACTGAATATATCAATCTTTATCGTGAGGTCATAGATGAAGGCTGACTTTTTATGGTATATTTGGTAATTATTTACAAAAAATGCAGTCATAGCTTGAAAAAAGTGTGACTGCATTTTTGAATGTTGAAAAATAATATTCATGTTGCACAAAATAGTTGAGGAATTTATTATATAATCTTAAGATTATAAAGTAAATATAACTTGAAAAATATGTTGTAAAATTGTGGTAAAAATAAGGAAAAAAGGGTGAAAATATGTATCATTTGCCAAGATTGAAAGAAGTCAGACTCATGAAAAACATGAAGCAAAAAGATGTCTGTGCCATTCTTAATATGAAGCAGTCTCAGTACAGCCGCTATGAATCAGGTGAGGATGAGATGAAGATAGGTACATTCATTGAGATATGTGAGGCATTGAATGTATCCGCAGATTATCTTCTTGAGCTTTCTGATGAGCCTGTAAAAATGGCTTACAGTTCCTGACAAATTGAAAAGAAAAAACTGTCTGTCGGACTTTGTCAAGTTTCCGACAGACAGTTTTTTTGAATTTAACGTGAGTTCGATGAAAACGAAAAATTATTATACTGTCATTCTGAGGAGCGACAGCGACGAAGAATCTTTTAAAGATTCCTCACTGCGTTCGGAATGACATTACTTAATTTTATCATTGTCAGAATATTTTTCAGTTACATAGAACTCACGTAATTTAGTTGTTGTTCTTTCTGTTATTGTAATCTTCGTTTATTTCTTCTGCCCAGTCATCACTTATTTTAGCATTCGGTGCTGCACATGCTCTCATTTTTCCAATGGCATTGCTGACACTTTCATAAAGTACACTTGTACCTTTTTTGTCTGCGTGATAATTTACTGCACGGCTGCTATCAATGCCGAAATGTGAAGCAGTTTCAACAGCGTCTATATTAGCACCGATGAAAAGGAATTCCCAGTTATTTTCATTTTTCTTTTCCTCGATCATTTTTTTGACCTGCTTGCTTGTGAATTTTTTGCTTGCATTTTCCATACCGTCAGTTGTGATAACAAATACAGTGTGTTCGGGGATGTCTTCGGGGCGAGCATATTTGTGGATAGTGGAAATATGTTCTACAGCCTCACCGATAGCATCAATAAGTGCAGTACATCCGCCAACTACATAGTCTTTGTCGGTCATGGGCTTAATAGTTTCAAGAGGAACTCTGTCATGTATTGTCTCGCTGTTGTTGTCAAAAAGTATCGTTGTTACATAGGCAGTGCCTTCTTCTTTTTTCTGCTTGTTTATCATGGAATTGAAGCCGCCTATCGTGTCGCTTTCGAGTCCGCTCATTGAACCGCTCTTGTCAATGATGAATACCATTTCTGTCAAATTCTTTTTCATAGTTATTACCTCCGTTTTCTTTTGATGATTCAATTATATCAGATAAATTTATTTTGTGGTCGCTTTCAAAGCGACAAAAATTCCATTGCCTGTTTATATTTTGCGGTACGCTTTATTGCATAGCTGTCTATCATATCGTATCTTGCCAAATCACTGTTATGCTTTAAGTCGGCAAGTTTAACGGCTTTGGCAATGGGATTCGGCTTTATCCTTGCAACATAATCCATATATTCCGAGCCGTCATCATGTGTCAATAGTGCGAGTGCAGTTATGACTTCATCGGGATAACCCATTTCTTTCAGGTCATCAAGTGTATAGTCGGTATCCTCAACGACATCATGAAGAAGTGCTGTTACGGTTGTGTATTCATCTGTCATTTGTTCGGCAAGGTGGAACGGGTGGAAAACATACGGTAAGCCTGTCTTATCCGTTTGATTTTTATGTGCCTCAAAACACAATTTCATAGCTTTTTTTGTCAAGGGAGTATATATCATTTTTTAATCACGCTCCAAGAAGTTTTTGGTCGAATGAAAACAATGCTTCATTTATTTCGTAAATGTCATAGATATTTTTATTTATGAAAAATTCTATTATTATATCAAATTTATTGCTGTGAGAAAGTGCAAAGCCTGCTTTCATCAGCATATCCTTTGTTTCCTCAAGAGATAATTCAAGTGCTATGGCAAAGGCAATGGCAGTTTCCTTTTTAGGCTTGTAAAGACGGTCTGAACGTATCTTTGAAAACAGCTTTCTGTCGATATTGGCTTTTTTATAGCACTGTACATCGGTCATGCCTTTTTCGTCTATTTTTCGCAAAAGCATTTCCGAAAAGCTCTCATCTATCTGATTTTCAATGACTAATTTCAGGTCGTCACTTAAAGAAATACTGTCCTCACAGACCGCAGTATTCATAGGCACTGAACAAACAGCAGATTTACTTTTAAATATTGCTCTGCGTGAGGTGTCGGTGTGTGCATCAACGTAATTCTGGTCTATGTATTCACAAATGTCATTTGAATAATCTTTGCCAAGTTCAAAGCTCGTCCTGTCGAATATGACGAGAGTTATATCCATGTCATTTTCCGTGAGAAAATTTTTTATAACGTCAACTGCAACATCAAAAGCCTGCTGTTTGGGATAGCCGTAGATACCGCTTGAAATAAGAGGGAATGCCACACTTTCACAGTTATGTTCTTTTGCAAGTTGAAGGGAATTTTTGTAACAGGACTGTAAAAGCTCCTTTTCACCGTGAGAGCCTCCACGCCATACAGGACCGACTGTATGTATAATATATTTACAGGGAAGGTTATATCCTCCTGTAATTTTAGCTTCACCCGTTTTACAGCCGTGCAGCTTCATACATTCAAGAAAAAGTCCCTTTCCTGCGGCACGGTGTATTGCACCGTCAACACCTCCGCCACCCAATAAGCTGCTGTTTGCTGCATTTACTATTGCATCACATTCTATTTTTGTAATATCATTTCGTATTATACTAAACGGCATGGGAATCATCTCCATAGATAAATCTTTCTCTAATAATAACATATTTCCATACGAAATATGTTAATAAAAATTGAATAAAATTAAATTTTTAGAAAATATGTTCGGCAAAATTGCTAATGTTTTTTTCTTGACATAAATATTCAAATTGATATAATTAGATTAAAAAAGTTTTTGGAGGATATTTTTTTATGAATACCCGTTATGATGTTTGTATTAAAATGAGGTCAGGCAATTGGCATTACGGAAATATACTTGGTGACTATTCGCTGAATAAGATACTGAAAATGTGTGATTATTCCGTTGTGAATATGGCATCAGGAACAAACAGAAATTTGTTTTACAATGATTTTACAAATACTTTTTACGGAAGCAATAATATTATTTTTGAAAAAGACAGTGAAAAATATGATGTATTTTTAGATAAAAATTTCGGATTTTTCTGTGAATCCGTTTTGTGTGTTCCGAAAATTCACTGGAGAGAAATTGCAAATATTTCAAAAACGGAAATATCCAAAAAATATATGCTTGCATATATTTCAAGTCCCGATAAATATAAGAGAAAAGCCGTACAGTTTTATCGTGGAAGGCTTGAGATGGACTGCATGAATATAGTTGACGGCAATTATACAGAAAATAAGAAGATACTTAATCTAAAAAATACACTCCCTGAAATGACATTCCCTGATTTCGTGAAGTATTTTATAAATTCATATTTTGTTATAACCGATAATTATTATGCCTTGTGTCTTGCAGTTGTGTTGAATAAACCGTTCATATATTTCGGTGATGATGATAAAACGGCTGAATTCCTGACAAATATCGGACTTAATGAAAGAGTAGTTTTTGATACGGAGAATTTTCCGACCAACAACAGACTTTTACAGCCTGTTGATTTTTCAGTAGCGAACAGATTTATTTCGGAAAAATCACGTGAAATGCTTGGATTTATAAAAAATATGGAAAATTTAAAGCCTTTCACAGAGAATCCGACGGATAAAGCGGTAACAAGCACACTTGACTTGAATTTGTGTGTAGGTTGCAGTGCTTGTGTGAATGTATGCCCGAAAGGTGCATTGTCATTGAAGCCCGATAAATACGGCTATTACTGTACCTCTATTGATAAAGAAAGGTGTATAAACTGCGGATTGTGTTCAAAAACCTGTCCAGTGCTGAAACAGCCTGAAAAAAATCCAGAAATGCCCGATTGTTATTCGTTTATAACATCTGACGAGGAAATTCTGATGCAGAGTTCAAGCGGAGGGGTATTTTCACTTTTGGCTGATGAAGTATTCAAACGTGGAGGAGTAGTTGCAGGCGGTGCATGGAGAGATGATTTCACAGTTGAGCATATTATTATAGACAAAAAAGAGGATATGCCAAAGCTGAGAAAGTCAAAATACTTGCAGAGTTATCTTGGAGATACCTATAAAAAGATAAAGGAATACCTGAATAACGGAAGATTTGTATTATTTTCAGGGTGCGGCTGTCAGGCGGCAGGTCTGAGGAATTATCTGAAAAAAGATTATGAAAATCTTTTGATAGTCGATATATTCTGTCATTATTCACCGTCACCGATGTTTTTCAGAAAATACACAGAAAACTGCTTTGATAACCTGAAGCGATATGAATTCAGATATAAGAATGGAGATAACTGCTGGGACTGCTTTACTGTCAAAGTTGATGATAATAACAATGAAAGTGTAAGGCACGGAAGTGCAGAAGACGAATATCAGAGAGTTTTCCACAGTGAATTGATGTTGTCGGAACATTGTGCAAACTGTAAGTTTCAGTCAAGACAGCGTTTTGGAGATATATCACTTGGAGATTTCTGGGGGATAAAGTCACATGAAGCGGATATTCCTTACGGAAAAGGTGTTTCGTGTGTATTTGTGAATAACGACAAGGGCAGGAAATTTTTTGAGAGTATTCCCGAAAGCAAGATAAAATGGAAAAAGAAAGAGCCTGTTGAATGGGTTGGCGGAAACGGTTTTGTCTATGAAGGAAAAAATAAGTTCAGCCGGAAGAATAAGGATTTCTATAAAGCAATAAGATTCATGCCGTTTGAGGAAGCTGCAAATTATGCGTTGAAACCCGACAGAGGAATAAAAAATGTAGTCATGGGAAGTAATCCTTTGCAGTTTGACAGCAAGGCTGTTCATTTCAGATTTGATAAAAATGTATGGGAGGAGAGCTTTTCGGATAATGTAACTTATCTCAAAGTAAAGCCGGGACAAACAAAAACCGGAAATTATGCGGTATTGCCTTTGGGAAATATGCTTGATAAAAATAAAACTTACAGGATAAGTGCAAGATTCAGATTCAAGAGCGATTCAAAAGTGCTGTATTTTCATATAAAGGATTCAGGCAGTAAGACTGTCAGAGTTATTGCCGTTCACAGAGCGGAAAAAAATACAGGCATGAACTGGATAGAACTGGAACAGACCTTTCAGCCGGCTTCAAATATTTTTGATGAATTCATGTTCGGAGCATCACAGGTAAAGGGAAACGGTGCTTTTATTGCTATAGACTATATTCATATAACTGAAAAGGAAAATTAATAATATTTTGAGTTGTCAAAGTAAGCTGGTTATGTTATAATTAAAAAGATAATGTATTATGTTTGGAGGATATTCAAATGAAATATGATATAGGATTGTTCGGCTTGTGGAATCAGTGCAATTACGGAAGTATAATCACATACTATGCTCTCAATAAAACTTTGGAAAATATGGGTAAGTCCGTATTGATGATAGACAGACCGAATGTAAGTGTGAATTTTGAGGAAAGTCACACTCATGCCCGTAAATTCGCTGTTGATAATTATAAGGGCATAGCCGTTCCGATGAACAGCAATGTGGACTTTCACCGTCTCAACCAGTTGTGCGATATGTTTATGATAGGTTCCGATCAGCTTTGGAACTATTCCGTGAGCAAGAATTTCGGCAGAATGTTTTATCTTGACTTTGTGGCTGACTATAAAAGAAAGATATCCTATGCAACATCTTTCGGTCATGAAATAGACTTTGCTCCCGAAAATCAGAGAACGCTCCTTCAGAGCTATTTCAAAAGATTCGATAAGATATCCGTCAGGGAAGACAACGGTGTAAATATTCTCAGAGATATATATGGAATAAATGCCGAAGAAGTTATAGATCCTGTATTTTTGTGTGACAGGAAATTCTATGAGGACATGGCGAACAAGTCAAAGATAAATATTCCGAAGGAGAAATATATCCTTTCATGCCTTATTGATCCTACAGAGGATAAAAAGGTATCTATCGAGACTCTCTCTAATATCAGCAATGAAATGAAAACGGTAAATATCCTTGATGGTTTCTATTGGCTGTCAGACAAAAATGCCGAAAAGATAGGAATTGAACGTGAAAAGGGCGTTGAAACGGCTGACTGGATAAATTATATCAGAAATGCGGAGATGATAATAACAGATTCATATCATACAATGTGCCTTGCAATTATATTCAAAAAGAATTTCATTGCATTGCCGAATAAATTCAGAGGCTATTCGAGATTTGACTCAATAGGAAGGCTGTTGGAAATAGGATATAAATTTGCCTATGCCCCCGAGGATATGCTCAAAAATCCCGAAATGCTCAATGCTCCGGATTACAATAAAATTTCTGCAAAGATATCCTCCGAGCAGAAACGCTGTCTTGAATGGCTGAAAAAGGCGGTAAACTGATCCGGAAATATATTACTCAAGAGGAGGTAGCTTCTTTATGGAAAAATACGATGTAGGTATAGTAGGTGTATGGCAGGGCTGCAATTATGGTACTATAATGACTTACTATGCTTTGAATCGTGTTGTTGAGTCTATGGGAAAATCTGTCCTGATGATAGATAAGCCCCTTAACAGAGACGGTAAGACTGATATAGAGCATTCCGACACACATTCAAGAAGATTCGCTAAGGAGCATTATAATATAAGCGAAATATATTCTCAAAGTGACCTTAAAAAACTGAATGATATATGCGACGGATTTTTGATAGGTTCAGATCAGCTCTGGAATTACGGCATAAGTCAGAATTTCGGCAAGACGTTTTATCTTGACTTTGCTGATGATAATAAAAGAAAGATCGCTTATGCGACCTCTTTCGGACATGAAATAGATTTTGCATCTCCCGAACAGAGAGTCGAAATAGCAAAATATATGAGAAGATTCAATGCCATTGCCGTGAGAGAGGCTGACGGAGTAAGAATATGCCATGACATGTATGGTATAGATGTTCAGAGGGTACTGAATCCTGTATTCCTTGTTGAGCCTGAGAGTGTTTACGGACCGCTCATTGAAAAATCACAAAAAAATGAAACAGAACCCTTCATTGCTGCATATATCCTTGATCCGTCACCCGAAGTAAGAGATGCACTTCTTAGTGTGTCTGAAAAGCTCGGCGGCATGAAGATAATAAATCTTCTTGACGGCAGTTTGTGGAGATTTGACGAGAACAGGAGAAATCTCAATCTTGATAATTGCATTGAGAATCTGCAGGTCGAGGACTGGCTGTATTATCTCAGCCATGCAAGCTATATTGTGACGGATTCATGTCACGGAGTATGCTTTTCACTGATATTCAAGAAAAACTTTATGGCAATAGGAAATGTTGACAGAGGTTTTTCCAGATTCCGTTCACTCGGAAATATTTTTGAATGCAATAACAGGATAGTCAATGAAGCCTCGGAGCTGATAAATAATGATATTATACTTCAGCCTGTTGATTATAACAGGATAGATGAGATAATGCAGAATGAAAGAAGAAGAAGTCTTGAATGGCTTGAAAATGCTCTTTCATGTCCTATCGAACAGAAAGTCGGCGTTGCGGGGATACCCGAAATGCCAAAGAAGGAAGTGGAGCCGTTGTTACCTGAAATAGCAAATGAAGATAAAAAATATGATCTTGGAATAATAGGATTATGGTTCGGAAGAAATTACGGAAGTATGGCAACCTATTATGCACTGCATCAGACAGTTGTAAAAATGGGCTATTCCGTTCTGATGATAGAAAATCCACTCAAACCCGACCATGAGATAATTCTGAATAAATCGCATCCTTATAATATAGCAAATGTTTTTTATAATATAAGCGAGAAAAAGCGTCTGAGCAAGCTGTATGAACTGAACAAGGAATGCAGGGGCTTCCTTGTAGGCTCGGATCAGCTCTGGAATGTCGGTCTGAGCAGACCGTACAAGCAGATGTATTATCTCGGATTTGTCGATGACAATACAAAGAAGATAGCCTACGGAACATCTTTCGGAAAGCCCTATAAGGGTACCGAGGAGGAAAAGAAGGTAAGCTCGGCAAATCTCAGAAGATTTGACGGAGTATCAGTCAGAGATGCACTTTCGCTTGATATATGTCAGAACAGCTTTGGTGTAAAAAATGTTGTACAGGTATGTGATCCTACATTTCTGTGTGACATAGAGGATTATTATACGCTTGTAAATAAGGCACAGCTTGAGGAAAATGAGCCGTATATACTGGCATATGTGCTTGATCCGAATCAGGATATAGGGCATAGGCTGGAACAGCTTTCGATAGACAAGAATATCAAGGTCATAGTGATGCTTGACGAGCCTCCGAAAAACTGGGAGATAAATAAAAACCGTCTTGACCTGACGGGCAGGGGAAATGTTGAAGTCAAGAGAGATGTTGACCTGTATGAATGGATGTGGTATTACAGCCATGCAAACGGTGTATTTACCGACAGCTTCCATGGAACCATCTTTTCGATAATATTCAAAAAGCCGTTTGTCACTCTTATGAACAGCAAGCGTGGTGCAGAAAGATTCCTTTCACTGCTTGAGCCGATAGATCTGAGATACAGGCTGTTTGAATCGCCCGAATGTATCAATGAAAGATATGATTTGTTTGACGGCTGTGATTATGAAGTGCCGTATCAGAAGCTGAATAAAATAAAAGAGGATTCGTATAACTGGCTTAAAAATGTCCTTGAAAAGAAAAAGGAGCCTGTCAAAAAGATAGCTCTTTCTGATGAACAGAACAAACAGCTTACAAATGATTTCAACAGATGCAAGGAGGTCGTTGAATATATCAAGACCTACGGCATAAATAATGTTGTAATATCTCCAAGCAGAGAAAATATCAATCTGATAAGGCTGTTCTCGTCAGATCCGTTCTTCAAGGTATATACTGTCGAGGATGAGAGAAGTGCAGGTTATTATGCACTCGGCGTATCCCAGAGACTGAACAGGAGAGTTGTTCTTTGCTGCGGTTCGGGTTCATCAACGGCTCAGTGTATGCCCGCTCTCAGAGAGGCTAAAATGCAGCATATCCCGATACTTGCCGTTACTGCTGACCGTTCATACTGCTCGGGTCAGGGAGACTGGACTGCCGTTTCACAGGAAAATATCTTTGGGGATGCAGTTAAAAAGAGTTTTACACTGACCACCCAGTTTGATGAATTTTCACAGTGGAAGCTCAGGAGAGATATATGTGATGCCATACTTGAGCTTGAACATCATTCAAGAGGACCTGTGCATATAAATATACCTGTTGAAAGCAATATCGACCAGTCGATAAATAATGATGACCTTACACTGCTCAATAAAAAGACAATAGACAAAATAAATACGATAAGCGGAGATGCAGCGTGGAAGGCAAGGGCTGACAGACTCAAACAGCTTAAAAAAGTTCTTGTCATATACGGACAGAACAGACCTCTTTCAAAGCAGGATGAAGAAGCTGTCAATGAATTCGCAAATAAATATAACTGTGTTATCGTAAAGGATACTCTGTCAAACCTCAACTGTGACAAGGCACTGATACCTAATGATGTTATAAACGGTGTCAGTGACAGCGATTTCTGTGATGTTCTTTGGCCTGATGCCGTTATAACTGTCGGAGGACAGAATTCCTTTTCCGATAAGATAGTAAAGAAACTGATGTCAAGAGGAATGCCGGTAGGTCACTGGAATGTATCCGAAAACGGAGATATAGTTGATATATACCACAATACGCTCAGACTGTTTGAGTGTTCCGTAGGAACATTCTTCAGGAAGTTTGTAAGATTTGCAGGGGATGCTGTCAATAACAACGCATATTACAGTGTCTGGAAGGATGAATGTGACAGGTGTGTTCCTCCCCATACAGGAAGATATTCAAAATTATATGCTGTCGAGAGATTTGTTATAGGAATGCCTGATGATATTGTTCTTAATGTCGGTACAGGAAAGGCTATGGACTATCTCAACAGATTTGCGATAAAGCCTGATGCTGCAGTATTTGCAACGACCAGAGCCAATGGCGGTTCGGGTGAGATATCTGCATTCCTGGGACAGGCTGGGGCTGACAATAAGGAAAGCTATCTTATTATAGATGAAAATGAATTTATAAAGGACATAAATTCATTGTGTGTTTCCGAGATAAAGAAAAATGTCCATATAATGCTGCTGAATGACGGCGGTGCAGTGGCAGCCAAAAAATTCGGTGAACAAAATATTATACCTCACAAAATGAATATCGTTGAAGCACTTACAAAGGCTGTCGGATTTAAATATATCTGTTCGCATGACAAAGAGGAATTTGACAATAATATTTCGGAATTTTTTGCCGAGACAGATAAGCCCGTTATCTTTGAGATATTTGTGTAAAAAAGCCGTCTTAGGAGGATTTTAAACAATGAGTAAAGAAAAAAATAAAAGTCTTAAAAAGCAGGCTGTAATTGATACCTTATGGTTCATGCCGAACTATGGAAGTGTTGTATCAGCATTTGCACTCGCGAAAATGGTCGAGGCAAACGGTTATGATGCATTGCTCCTGAATAAACCTTTCCAGTTCTGGAGAGATAAAGATACCTCTGAGGAGGGTGCGGCAGGTTCGTTTATATTCAAAAACTGCAATGTTTCCCCTGTGCTTTACAGCTCTGAATCATTCATGAAGCTCGAAAAGGACAGTGAAGTGTATATTTTAGGCTCGGATGATGTGTGGAGCTATGAGCTTTGCGGCAAGGATGCTAATTTCCATTATTATTTTGAAAGCGTTTCTGATAATAAAAAGAAAATATCCTATGCATCGGGCTTCGGCGGAGATTACACAGGTCCGTACGGAGAAGAAAAGAAACTTTGCATAGAGTATCTCAAGAGATTTGATGGTATATCCGTAGGAGATTACAGGGATGCCGAGGTTATGGGACAGAATCTCGGTATCGAGCCGAAGGTCGTATTGAATCCGATATTGATGTGTGACAAAAGTGTTTTTGAAAAGGCGGCTGAAAATTCTGATGCCAAAAAAGTTGAAACGGCTGACAGCTTTGTTTTCTCATACATCAGAAACGGTGATTTAAGAAAAAAACAGCTTGTTCTGAGAGGAAATGAGATAATTGCCGAAAAGTCATCAAGTCCGATGAGGAATATCGTTGATCTCGGAAACTGGGACAGATCAAGAGTCAAGCTGGGTATGGAATGTACATCGAACAATAAGATCGAGGACTGGATATATTATATCACTAAGTCTGAATTTGTCATAACAGACGATGTAAGTGCAGTGAGTCTTGCAGTGCTGTTCAATAAACCATTTGTATTTGTAGGCTCAGAAAATGCACCTTCCACGATAAGAGCCTATGCAATGCTCAATTCGCTCGGAATAGATGAAAGAATCATATTTACAGAGGACGATTTCAGGGTAAGAGAGTATTTGTTCAGGATGCCGATACGCTATAATAAAGTGAATAAGCTGCTTGATGAACAGCGTGAAATGTCGGCAGAATGGCTTAAAAGCTATCTTGTATAAAAAATATATTGTGAGAGGGAATTTGAGAAATGAGCAATATAAAGTTTAAACTGCAGAATATTATTCTTAAAAGCAATAAATATCTTGAGGATCATCTCGGAATGATGTATCGTGGAGATAAGTTCGAGTATAATAAAATACAGTCCGCATTTACGCTCAAGGCAGGAGATTTCGTGGAGTTCTTCACCTATTTCAACAGCTTTTCAATAGGCAAGTGGAGAAAGTATACGAATGCAGGTGATATCGAGCTGAATCTTGTATGCAAGGGCAAATTCAAGATAACAATGTTCGGTCATTATCATGACGGTGCGGAAATCCTCAAAGAGTTTTATCCATCAAGGGAATACAACCTCAAGGAAAAAACAGAGATATCTCTCTTTGTACCGAGAAATATCCGTGCAACAACAGTGGGATTTCAGATAGATGTGTACGATACAGGCAGTGAAGACGGTGAGGATTTCAGCTTCTATTCAGGCTATTGGTCAACTATAGTTGATGACAGCAAGATAAATGATATAAGAATATCCATTGTAACTGTTACCTTCAAGAAAGAGGATTATATCACGAGCAATATAAAAATACTCGAAAGAGAGCTTTTCTATACTGATGAGCCTGCAAAAGACCATATTCGTGTCAGAATAATAGACAATGACGGCGGAAAGGTACTTGACAGTGAAAGCATGATAAGCGAATATGTACATTATTCACCTAATGCGAATGTAGGCGGTTCTGGCGGTTATACAAGAGGTATGATAGAGAGCATCAATGACACAGAGTATAATCCGACTCACGTTCTTCTTATGGACGATGATGTTATTGTGCTTCCCGAAAGTTTTATCAGAACATACTCACTGCTTGCACTCGTAAAGAAAGAATATGATGAGAGATTTGTCAGCGGAGCCATGCTCTTTTACGAGAGAATGGACACACAGCATGAGGATGTCGGATATGTGCATGATGACGGCTCATACGGACCAAACAAGCATGATATGTATCTTGAGCAGTGGGACCATGTTCTGGAAAATGACGAGGATTTCAAATATCATAAAAATTCCTATGCGGGTTGGTGGTACTGCTGTATCCCTGTCAAGAAAATAGACAGAAGCCATCTTCCGATACCGCTCTTTATCAGAGGCGATGACGTTGAATTCAGCCTTGCAAACAATGCGGAATTCCTTTCACTCAATGGTATCTGTATATGGCACAAGGGATTTGCAAATAAATTCAATGCCAATCTCGAATTGTATATGGTACACAGAAACAGCCTTATCATACAGGCAATGAGCGGTATATGCAAGGGCATAGACTTTATGGAGAGAATAGACGGATTTTTCTGGAAGGAGCTTAAGCGTCTTTCATACAACAACTGTGAGTTGCTTTTGGATGCGATAGAGGAATTCTGTAATGGTCCCGAATTTCTGTATGAACCGCAGGGCGAGGCTATCATGAAAGCCCATGCAAAGAAAAATGAATTGATGAAGCCCGTTGCATCAGAATATCCGAATATTCCTGTTGATTTTGACAGTATATACAGAATGGCTGACAAGCCTCTTACAAAATTCCAGTCGGGAATATACCATAAAACAAGAAACGGTCACAGACTGCCTGATTTCATGCTGAAAGATAGGATAGCAGTAACGGCTTATGACTGGTTTGATGATCCTGCAAAGCAGTATCTTGCAAAGGAAATACTCGTAGTAAGTCCGTTTGACCATACAGCATATCTCAGAAAGCGTGACAAAAAGCGTTATAAAGAGCTTGTAAAACGCCGTAACAGAGTATTGAACTATTATAAAAAGAACAAGGACAAGATAGAAAAGTCCTATCAGGAAGCCGCAAAGACACTTAAAACAGAGGCTTTCTGGAAGAAATATCTCAAAATGGAGTAATAAAAAGTGAAAAATGAGGAGTGAGAAGTGAAGAATCTTTTGAAGATTCCTCACTGCGTTCGGAATGACATACTTCATTTCATCATTGTCAGAATATTTTTCAGTTATATCGAACTCACGTTTATTAAATATTATAAATTTTTTGAATCAAGGAATTTTATAAAATCATCATAAGTTCCCTTGGTGAATTTGTCCTTTTGGAAAGCATATATAGTATCATCTTCCGAAATCAGCATGATGTAATTTTTTGATTTGCTGACTTTTTTTATTTTGGCAAAGCTGATCTCAATTTCGGGACAGTTCGGTGCACGATAAATAATTTTATTTTCTGTTGCGGAAAGAGTGTAGATATTTTCCGAATCAAGTTTCTTTTCATTTTTTGCGGCAATATCTACTCTCACAGGATATGCAATGAAATAAACGATAAAAAAGATAATTCCGATACCAACGGAAATGTCGCTTATTATGTCATGCCATGAGCTTTTTACGGCAAAAAATAAATTTGGAGCAAGTAAAGCAGCCATAAAAAGCATTAGTATAATGTTGAAGGATTTTTTGAAGTGGTCATAGAAATATGTTTCACGGAAAAACTTTTTTGTTCTTGTATATTTATTTTCAAACAGTATCTGCATTAAAAAAGCTCCTTTGCAAAAATATTGCACTGTCAATTTTTTTCTGACAGTGCATTGTTGTTTTTATCAGCATCCGCTCTTTTTGAACAGGAAAAAGAAGGTTTTGAAGATGAGCTTGATATCTATCCATGCATTTCTTTCCATTATGTATTTTCTGTCCAGTTTCATCCAGTCATCAAACGAAACGGAATTGCGGTTTTTGACGACCTGCCAGTAACAGGTAAGTCCCGGAACAACAAGAAGCCTGAGCTTGTCACTTGGTCTGTACTGTTCAACTTCCTTGGGCAGAGCCGGTCTTGGTCCCACAAAGGACATATTTCCAAGAAATATATTGAATATCTGCGGAAGTTCGTCAATGTTTGATGCACGTATTACTTTTCCTACTTTTGTTATTCTCGGATCGTTTTCTATCTTGAAAACAGGACCGTCCATTTCATTAAGTTCCTGAAGCTCAGCCAATTTTTTTTCTGCGTCCGCACACATTGATCTGAATTTGTATATTTTGAATATTTTGCCGTTTTTGCCGACACGCTCCTGAACGAATATAGGACTGGCTTTTCTGTCTTCTATCAATATGCATACAGAAACAATCAAGAACGGTATAGCAAGAATTAATATACAAATAGATGATACCACTATGTCAAATAATCTTTTAACAATATCAAAAACAGGTTTTTCTTTGTATTCAAACGAGGAAACATCAATGTCTTGTTGTTCATGTATTTTTTCCGCAGTTATGTTCATGTCCAAAATACACACCTTTCAAATTCATATTAACATACTCCATTGCCAAATAGTATATCACAAAAAGCGTTGTCTCGTCAACCCAAAAACTAATATTGTCAAAAATCTAAAAAAATGATAAAAAATAGTCAAGAAAATAGGTCTATGATGGTGATTTTATAAATAATTCAACATTGAAATATTAATATCTATGGAATTTTTACAATTAATTGGAATAATATTAAAAAAGTTCGTCATAATTTTATTTGAGTTTTTGTGCTTTATGATGTAATATATTATTATCGAAAAATGGGGAGGAATTTTTTTAATGAAAAGGATATTGGCGGCAATTATTTCGGTAATTATGTTATTAGCAGTGACACCATCGGAAAATGTCAGTGCAGCGACATTTGACATTGATTTTGAGACGGAATGTAAATCACTGTATCTCGAAAATCTTGATACTGGAGTGGTGGTCTATCAGAAGGCTCCGAATGAAAGAAGATATCCTGCATCTACAACGAAGATAATGACATATATCATAACAGCCGAAAATGTTAAGGATATCAGGAATACCTATTTGACGATAAAAGCAAATACACTCAAGCTCCTTGAAGGAACAGGAAGCTCTGTGGCAGGTCTTGAGGCAGGCGAAAAACTGAGCGTATATCAGCTTTTGCAATGCCTTATGATACCGTCGGGAAATGATGCCGCAATAGTTCTTGCAGACCATATCGGCAAGGGCAGTATACAGAAATTTGTTGATATGATGAATGAAAAGGCAAAGGAACTCGGATGTACAGCAACACATTTTGCTAATCCTCACGGTCTCAACGATCCGAATCATTATACAACTGTCAGCGATATGGCAAAAATTACGAAATATGCCATGACAATGCCTGAATTCGAGGATATAAGTAATATGACATCCTCTGACTGTCTCGGAGAGGACCGCTATCTTATTACGACAAATTCAATGATAGATGCCACAAGAGGCGGAAAATATTACTATGAATATGCAAAGGGCATAAAGACAGGTTCAACGGGAAATGATTCAGGATACTGTCTTGTATCGACTGCAGAAAAAAACGGATATAGCTATCTGTGTGTTGCATACGGTGCAAAATATGAGAACGAGGAAACCGGAGAATATTATGAAAACGGCGCCATGATGGATTCACAAAATCTTTATGAATGGGCTTTTGACAATCTTAAAATAAGAACGGTCATAGACAAGAATGATCTGGTAAAAGAGGTTGGTCTCAATTTTGCATGGAACAAGGACAGCCTGCAGCTTTCTCCAGCTGAGACATATTCAACGATACTTCCTGATGATATACAGATGTCAAGCATTGACAGGGTGTATGATCTGCCTGAAAGTATAGATGCACCTGTAAAAGCCGGTGACAAGATCGGTACCGTTACACTTAGCTATGCAAATCAAAAGTTGGGAACTGTCGATTTGATAGCGTCTGAAACGGTTGAAAGAAGTGAACTGCTTATTGCATTTGACTTTCTTAAAAAAATGGTGAAATCATTATGGTTTATGATAACGGTGGTTGTAATAGCAGCCTTTTTTCTGGGTTATTTGATTCTTGCCGCAGTATATAACCATAAAAAAAGAAATCAGAGACCTGTCAAAAAATACAGAAAGTTTTAAACAGAAAAATTCCTGTCAGTCATATAAAGGCTGACAGGAATTTTTTCGGAAGCCTGCCCGGGGAGACTTGAACTCCCAGTCTTCAGAGTCGGAGTCTGATGAGTTATCCGATTACACTACGGGCAGATATACAACAGAAAATATATTAACATAATTTTTTAAATAATGCAAGAAATTTAAATATTATATTTGTAAAAATTTACGATAAATGTTATAATATTAATTATATATTAAACGTAAATGAAAATTTCCTTTTGTCATTCTGAGGAACGAAGTGACGAAGAATCTTTCAAAGATTCCTGCTTTGCTCGGAATGACATAGAGTAATTTATTTTGTTGTTTACTATAAAATGGGAGGTGTGTTTTTTTGGATGTCAGAACAGGTGATATGCTTGAAATGAAAAAGCCTCATCCGTGCGGAAAGGACAACAATAAGAAATTTTATGTTCTCAGGGTGGGAATAGATTTTAAACTGAGATGTATGGGCTGTCTGCATGAAATAATAATCCCAAGAGTAAAGGCTGAAAAAAATATCAAGAAAATAATAAGAGATGAAGATTGAGAGGTGGTAATATTTTGTTTGAGAAAGTACAGGTTTTTGAAAACAGATATGATGAGCTTGCACAGAAATTATGCGATCCGTCTGTAATATCATCACCTGAATTATATGCCGAGACAATGAAGGAATATAAATCTACAGAACCTTTGGCATTGAAATATAAGGAGTATAAAAAAGCCGTGTCCGAAAGAGCTGAAACAGCGGAAATGCTCAATGAAGGCGGTTCTGATGAAGAACTGATTCAGATGCTTGAAGAAGAACTGAAAGTTCTTGATGAAAAAATAAGCGTAATTTCGGATGAAATGAAAATACTGTTATTGCCGAAGGATCCCAATGATGACAGGAATGTTATCGTGGAAATAAGAGGCGGTGCAGGCGGTGAGGAAGCGGCATTGTTTGCGGCAGTGCTTTTCCGTATGTACAGTATGTATGCGGTTAAAAGAGGATATAAAACTGAGATAATCAATGCCAATGAAACGGAATTGGGCGGATATAAGGAAATCAGCTTTATGCTGACAGGCGAAGGGGCATATTCAAGACTCAAATATGAAAGCGGTGTACACCGTGTACAGCGTGTACCCGAAACCGAAACTCAGGGACGTATCCATACATCAACAGTGACAGTTGCGGTATTGCCCGAAGCTGATGACGTTGAAGTGAGTATAAATCCGGTTGATTTGCGTATAGATACATTCCGTTCAAGCGGTGCGGGCGGTCAGCATATAAATAAAACCGAATCCGCAATAAGAATAACTCATATTCCAACAGGACTTGTCGTTGAATGTCAGGACGAGAGAAGTCAGTATAAAAACAAAGATAAAGCTATGAAAGTGCTTAAATCAAGACTTCTTGAAGCTGAACGTGAAAAACAGCAGAATGAGGTTGCACAGCAGAGACATTCACAGGTCGGAACGGGTGACAGAAGTGAAAGGATAAGAACATATAATTATCCTCAGGGCAGAGTTACAGACCATAGAATAGGCTTGACTCTCTATAAAATAGATGATATTCTTAATGGTAATATTGATGAAATAATAGATGCTCTCATAACAGCCGACAGGGCGGAACAATTGGCAATTAATAATTAGAGAATGGAGTGTTTTTTGTGATAGACAGGAAAAAATTTATGCTCACATGGTGGGACAAAACAAAACTTGTCATAGGAGTTGTGTGCCTGCTTTTTGTATGGGTACAGCTTTCGGCAGCTTCAAAAATGATTACCGAAAATAATACGGAAGTCAGAATGATAACTCCTCAGGAATATGTCGGTTTGAATTTCGGTGATGAAGTTGCAGCAGAGGTCAAAAAAGAAGATATGTTAATCAGATTTATAGGCAGTAGCGATACAATGAGTTATTATCTTGTAAGAGTCAGTGATGACCATGCAGTTATAATGCGACCGCTGTTGGGAAGTGCCTGTGATGGTGCAATGGGTGAAATGCTGCATGGCAAAAGGGACAGCATTACATATAAAGGCAGAGTAAACATTGTTCCCGAAACGGATATGGCAGAATTGAATCTTGTTATATTATCAGGAGATGAACTTTATAAAAGAGGCATGAGCCGTCATGTTAATGACGTTATTCTGAAATATTCGATAGATATAACGCTTTATGATGCAATGGCACATACAAAATATATAATTGCCACAATAGTCGGTGCATTGGTCATGCTTGCGGCAGCAGTCTGGGCATTCTGGAAGCCGTTTAAAAAATTGGGCTATCGTTATGCTGTAATGTTTGGCAAAGTGGAGCTTGATCTTATCAAAAAAGAGGACTTGCCTGTTGAACAGGGCTGGTTCACAGGTGATGGGGATAAGGTTGATATTGATTCCCTGCCTGACAGACCGATTGATGAAAATTTTGAAAAAGTGGATTTTTATGAAAGCGGTGTCAATCAGGAAGGCAATTTTTATGTTGAAACGAAAGATGAACCTGAACCGCTTCCGGATATAAACGGATTTTCTCATAAGCACAAAAATTATTAAAGAGAGTGGAGAGTTGAGAGTGGAGAGTGAAGTTTTTGAAAACACTTATGCTGAATGAAAATGATATAGAACAGGCGGCACGGATAATAAAAAATGGCGGATTGGTCGCTATGCCGACTGAAACGGTTTACGGTCTGGCAGCAAATGCACTTGACGGAAAAGCCGTTGCAAAGATATTCAAAGCCAAGGGCAGACCTATGGATAATCCGCTTATCGTGCATATTTCGGATATATCTCAGATATATTCCCTTGTATCAGAGTTTCCCGAAAAAGCAAAGATTCTTGCAGATAAATTCTGGGCAGGTCCCCTTACAATTATATTGCCAAAATCAAAAATTATTCCTGATGAGGTCAGTGCAGGTCTTGATACGGTGGCGGTGAGATTCCCGTCAAATGAAATTGCAAGAAAGCTGATATCCCTTTCAATGCCATTGGCTGCACCTTCGGCAAATTTATCAGGAAGTCCGAGTCCGACAAATGCCCGTCATGTGCGTGATGACATGAACGGCAGAATAGATGCAATAATTGATGGCGGTGAATGTGAGGTTGGAGTTGAATCGACTGTAATAACACTTGCCACGGATATTCCGAGATTACTCAGACCGGGCGGAATTACTGTTGAACAGTTAAGAGAGGCTATCGGTGAGGTAATAATAGATGATGCTGTACTTAATCCTCTTAAATCAGGTGAAAGGGCGGCAAGTCCCGGAATGAAATACAAGCATTATGCACCCAAGGCACATATAATATTACTTGAGGGCAGTGACGAGGATTTTATAAGATATGTCAATGAACATAAGGTTGACGGTACAGCGGCATTGTGCTATGATGAAGACGTTGAAAAACTTGAAGTGCCGAATATCCCGATAGGTCATGCAGATGATTATGAAATGCAGTCGCATAAGCTGTTTTCATCTCTGAGAAATGCCGATGAACAGGGCTTTAAGACAGTATATGCACATTGTCCGAAAACTGACGGTATGGGCTTGGCTGTATACAACAGGATAATCCGTGCAGCAGGTTTTGAGGTGATAGAGATTTGAAAAAGATATTTATAGGATTGACAGGGCAGACCGGTGCAGGCAAAAGCACTGTCTGTGAAATGGCAGAGGCACTTTCATGCAGTGTTATAAATGCTGATAAAGTGGCGAGGGAGGTCATGGGAAAAAATTCGGATTGCCTGAAAAGACTTGCAGAATTTTTTGGGAGTGATATAATATTACCTGATGGTAACTGCAACAGAAAACTACTTGCAAAGAGAGCATTTGCTTCAAGGGAAAATACAGATATTTTGAATAGTATCACTCATCCTGCAATAATTGAGAGAGTTCGGGAATATATTGATATATATTCAAAAGAGAGTGATATTATAATCTTTGATGCACCTCAGCTTTTTGAAAGCGGAGGAGATAAGATATGTGACAGGATAATATCAGTAGTTGCTCCGTTTGAAGTAAGGCTTGAAAGGATAATGAGCCGTGACGGTATATCAAAGGAAGATGCACTTCTTCGCATGAATGTGCAATATGACGAGGAATTTTTCAGGTCAAAGTCGGATTATATAATTGACGGTTCACAGAGTATTGAACAGGTGAAATATCAGTTCAAAAAAATAATTTTATCATTGAGTGAGGTGGACTGTCAGTGAACAAAAAAATAAAAGCAGGAATATACATGGCAATAGTAATGTTA
The DNA here is from genome assembly GCA_902800065.1 of uncultured Ruminococcus sp. Lineage (GTDB taxonomy): Bacteria > Bacillota > Clostridia > Oscillospirales > Acutalibacteraceae > UBA1213. Next base: position 25,283 of record CADCDE010000027.1, on the reverse strand, counting down.
ACTATTGTTGGACTTGCATTGATAATCCGAAATGTGAATAACAGTTATGTAGATGAAAGCTATCCTCTGAAGTATGAAAAGGAAGTCAATGCAGCATCCGAAAAATACGGTGTAGATAAAGCATTGATATACGGTGTTATCAAAACCGAAAGTAATTTTGATCCGGAAGCTGAATCAAATGCAGGGGCTTTGGGACTTATGCAGCTTATGCCTGAAAGCTTTGAGTGGCTGCAAACCTTTTATAAAGAGGACAATGATTATCAGTTTGAAGACCTGACGGATCCTGCTCTTAATATTGATTATGGAGTAGAGCTTCTGGCGATACTTTCCGATATGTATGAGGTTGAAGATACGATGATATGTGCATATAATGGTGGTCTTGGAAATGTTGACCAATGGCTGCAAGACCCACAATATTCCGATGATGGCAAACATCTTAAAGTAGTGCCGTTTACCGAAACAGATAACTACCGTAAGCTGGTAGCTCAAAATAAAAGCATTTATAAAAAATTATATTTCAGTTGAGAAAGGAATTGATCACAATGGAAAAGGAAAAATCACAGTCAGCACAGCTCAAGGAAAAGCTGTTTATGAACAGAAAGAGCGGTATGCTGAAGGTAAGTGCGGAGGAAATAAAAAAAGCAGATGAATTCTGTGAGGGCTACAAAAATTTCCTCGACAATGCAAAAACAGAGCGTGACGCTGTAAAATTCGTTATCGCAAAGGCACAGGAAAACGGTTTTAGCGAGTATGACAGCAATAAGACTTACAATGCAGGTGACAAGGTATATGTCAATAACAGAAATATGGCAGTAATGCTTGCTGTTATCGGCAAAAATGGTACTAAAAACGGTGTACGTCTCGGAATTGCACATATAGATTCACCAAGACTTGATCTGAAGCCCAACCCGCTCTATGAAAGCAATAACCTTGCAATGTTCAAAACGCATTACTATGGCGGAATAAAGAAATATCAATGGACAACTGTTCCTCTTGCAATTCATGGAGTAGTTGCCCTTAAAGACGGTAGTGTAATTGATGTAAATATCGGTGAAGATGAAAAAGATCCTTGTTTTGTTGTTACGGATTTATTGCCTCATCTTGCAGTTGAGCAGATGTCACAGGTGATGACCAAGGCTTTTACAGGGGAACATCTGAATGTTCTTATAGGAAGCCGCCCGTTCAATAATGATGAGGAAAGCGAAAGCGTAAAGCTGAATGTCATGAACATTCTTTTCGAGAAATACGGCATTGTCGAGGAAGATTTTTTATCTGCTGATTTGACAATGGTACCTGCAATGAACTCAAAGGATATAGGTTTTGACAGAAGCATGATAGGCGGATACGGTCATGATGACAAGGTTTGTGCATATCCTGCACTTATGGCAGTTCTTGATGCAAAAGAACCTGATAGTACAGTTATAACTGTTCTTACAGACCGTGAGGAGATAGGCAGTGACGGCAATACAGGTATGAAATCAACCTATATGGCTGATTTTATTGCAGACCTCGCAAAGGCAGACGGTATGGAGCTTCGTCATGTAATGGCAAAAAGCACTTGTCTTTCGGCTGATGTAAATGCCGCATTTGACCCGACATATGCCTCGGCATTTGAAGCAAATAATGCTTGTTATATAAATAATGGTGCGGTAATCACAAAATATACCGGCAGCGGCGGAAAATACAGTACATCAGATGCCTCGGCTGAGTATATGGCAAAAATAAGAAAGATACTTGATGATAAAAATGTTCTCTGGCAGACGGGTGAGCTTGGTAAGGTAGACGGCGGCGGCGGTGGAACTATCGCTAAATTCGTGGCGAATCTCAATGCTGATGTAGTAGACCTTGGTGTGCCGGTGCTTTCAATGCACGCTCCTTTTGAGGTTGTTTCAAAGATTGATGTCTATGAAACATACAGGGCTTTGTACGAATTTTACTGTGTCTGAAAACGATAAAATCAGACAAAAAAATGCTGATTTTTCTGCAGGGTATAAAATTTTTTTTGTGAAATTGGGAAAAATGAAAAAAATTTGTGGAATAATTAGGCTGTAAAGGCGTTTTTCTTATTGACATTCATGCAAATTTATATTATCATTCATCTTATGGGGATTTATTTTTGCATGAAATTTGTTCTTTAAATTGGTGTATGTTCAACAAAAAAAATCCTATTCAACATTTTTTGACTGAATGTTGAAAATACTGCTTTTTCATTTAATGTTCGTTTTTTTCAGCGGACAGGTCTGAAAATATATTTTGGTTTATGACAAGATAATAAAGGAGAGGTGTGCTTTGAAGAAGATCGTCATAACCGGCGGCCATAAGCTCCAGGGAAAAATACGCATAAGCGGGGCAAAAAATGCGGCCGTTGCTATTATACCGGCAGTGATCCTTTCGGATGGAGTCTGTCGCATAGAGAATATACCCAATATTATGGATGTTAACCTCATGGCTAATATTCTTCATCAGATGGGTGCCATTGTAAACAGAGTAAACAAGACGACCTTGGAAATAGATCCAACACGTATAAATAAGCCTGAGGCAGGCTATGAGCTTGTACGTAAAATGAGGGCTTCAAGCTATTTGCTCGGAGCATTGCTCGGAAAATTTTCCGAAGCAAAAGTGGCATTACCAGGAGGCTGTGATTTCGGAGTAAGACCGATAGATCAGCATCTGAAGGGCTTTGGGGTACTTGGAGCCGAAAACAGTGTTTCCGGAGGTATGATAAACGTAAAAGCCGAACATCTCAGGGGTGGTCATGTTTATCTTGATGTTGTTTCTGTTGGTGCAACTGTCAATATAATGCTTGCAGCCGTAAAGGCTGACGGTAAGACTATTATCGAAAATGCCGCAAAGGAACCCCATATAGTTGATCTGGCAAACTTCCTCAATTCAATGGGTGCAGATGTAAGAGGTGCAGGAACTGACGTTATAAAAATAAATGGCGTGAAGCATCTCAACGGTACAACCTATTCGATAATTCCCGATCAGATAGAGGCAGGTACATATATGGCTGCTGCTGCTGCGACACAGGGCGATGTTGTACTTCAGAACGTAATTACAAAGCACCTTGAATCAATAACTGCAAAGCTGCGTGAGATGGGTGTTCAGATCGAGGAATATGAGGACTGTGTCAGAATAAGAAACAGCGGCAGACTTCATAAATGCAATGTCAAAACGATGCCCCATCCGGGCTTCCCGACAGATATGCAGCCTCAGATAACAGTACTTCTTTCAATTGCTGACGGTACAAGTATCGTGAATGAGGCAGTCTGGGACAACCGCTTCAAGTATGTTGATGAACTTAAAAGAATGGGTGCAAAGGTATCCGTTGAGGGCAGGATAGCTGTTGTAGACGGTGTTGATACTCTCAAGGCAGCTCCCGTTAAGGCAACAGACCTCCGTGCAGGTGCGGCAATGATAATAGCGGCTCTTTCAGCACAGGGTACTACTTATATCGAAGATATCCAGTATATCGAAAGAGGATATGAGGATGTAGTTGAAAAGCTGACTGCTCTCGGAGCTGACATAAAAGTAGTATACACTGATGATTCGGTCATAAATCATACTGCTTGAAGGGAAAAATCAAAAAAATGACTTTATACGGGAAATTCCTGAGAAAATGGGATTTCCCGTTATTTTTTAAAGGAGTGACAAAAAAATGCCTAAATTATGCCCGCTTTTCAGCGGAAGCGAGGGGAATTGTTATTACATAGGCTCATCATCAGGCGGTATACTGATAGATGCAGGCAGGAGTGCAAAACAGATAACAAAGGCTCTTTCAGAGCATGATATAGATATAAAAAATATCGGGGCGATATTCATAACCCATGAGCATACAGACCATGTAAGGGGACTGAAAACCTTTGCAGGAAAAAATAATATAAAAGTGTATTCGTCAGGAGGAACTATATCAGAACTGGTCAAAAAAGACCTGATAGACGGAAAGGTGAATATTTCACTGATAGACGATGACGGAACAGACTGTAACGGTATGTATATAAAGCCGTTTCATTTATCGCATGACTGCCGAGAGGGCTTTGGCTATGTCGTTGAAAGCTCTGACGGCAGAAAAACAGCCTTTGTTACGGACACAGGTATCGTGACAGAGGAGATAAAAACGGCTGTCAAAGGCTGTGATACAGTCGTAATGGAATCAAACTATGATGAAAATATGCTTTTGTGCGGAGAATATCCGTATCTGCTCAAAAGACGAATAATATCCGATGTCGGTCATATTTCCAATGATACCTGTGCGGAAACTGTAAGGGAACTTGTTAAAACGGGTACTACAAGAATAGTTCTTGCACATCTCAGCAAAAAAAACAATATGCCGTGTCTTGCGGAAGAAACGACTGTTTCGGTATTAACGACAGATAAAATGAAAAGAAATGTCGATTATCAGCTACATATTGCAAAATCTGAAGGCAATACTTCTACATTGTATTAATAGATTGTTAAATCTAAAACTTTGTCATTCCGAACGAAATGAGGAATCTTTCAAAGATTCTTCGTCGCTGTTGCTCCTCAGAATGACAAATAGTTTAGGATGAAATAAATGGAGAATTTTTATGATGAATATAAGTATAATATGTGTCGGAAAACTCAAGGAAAAATTCTGGACTGATGCCTGCAATGAATATGCAAAAAGACTGAAACTATTTTGCAGTTTTTCTATAATCGAGGTCGAGGAAGAAAAACTGTCTGATTCGCCGTCAGAGTCGCAAATAAAAAATACCATTGAGCGTGAGGGAAAGAGAATCATATCCAAAATTCCCAAAAATTCAAGGATAATATCCATGTGCATTGAGGGCAGGCAAAAAAGCTCGGAGGATTTGGCTGAAGAATTTGCGGATTCAGCCGTTAACGGCATAAGCAGTATAGTTTTTATCATAGGCGGTTCATGGGGACTTTCCGATGAAGTCAAAAATCTTTCTTCAATAAAACTCTCAATGTCAAAGATGACATTCCCTCATCAGCTTGCAAGAGTAATGCTCTGCGAACAAATTTACCGTGCCTTTCAGATAAATTCCAATGGCAAGTATCATAAATAATTAGCAATTAGCAATTAGTAATGTGCAATTATGTATTAATAAGATTTTTTGTCAAAATTACTATTAAATAATAGATTTGATTGTTAAAAGTGATGAAATTTTAAAAATTTAATATTTTACTTTAAAAAAATTGTGCATTATGTTATAATAAATATACTGATATTTTTAACAGGAGGAATTTGTTATGTATTATCTCGGTATAGATTTGGGCGGTACAAACATCGTTGCAGGTGTTGTTGATGAGGACGGTAATATCCTCGTAAAAGCAAGCTGCAAGACTAATGCTCCCCGTCCTGAAGAAGAACTTTGTGATGATATGGCGGCTGTTGCACTTAAGGCACTTGAAAGTGCAGGTCTGACAAAAGACGATATAAGCTTTGTTGGAATAGGTGCTCCTGGTGCTGTAAACGGCGAAACAGGTATCATAGAGTTTGCCAATAACTTTGGTTATCACAACTGGCATATCGTTGATATGATGAAGGAAAGACTCGGCGTAGAGGTATACGTTGAGAATGACGCAAATGCTGCGGCTTATGGTGAATATCAGGTAGGTGCGGCAAAGGATGCAAATGATGCTGTTGTAATAACTCTCGGAACAGGCGTTGGCGGCGGTATCATAATTGACGGTATGATATACAGCGGCTCGAACTATGCAGGTGCAGAGCTTGGTCACATCGTTATACAGCACGGCGGAAGACAGTGCTCCTGCGGCAGAAAGGGCTGTTGGGAAGCATATTCATCTGCAACAGGTCTTATCAATATGACAAAAGAGGCTGCTATCAATCCGTTCAACAGCAATTCTATCCTTTGCAAAATGATAGACAATGACATCACGAAAATTACAGGCAAGACAGCTTTTGATGCAATGGAACAGGGCTGTGAGGTCGGCAAGGCTATTGTTGACGAATACATAGATTATCTTGGCTGCGGTCTCGTAAATATCATAAATATATTCCAGCCTGAGATTCTCTGCATAGGCGGCGGTGTTGCTGCACAGGGCGATAATCTTATTAAGCCACTGATGAAGATAATTGAGTCGGAACGCTATACAAAGCACAATTCACAGCAAACAGAAGTCCGTATATGCAAACTTGGAAATGATGCAGGTATAATCGGTGCAGCGTTCCTTGGCAAATGATTTTTTAAATTGAAAATTTAAGCAAAAAAACAGAGCGGAATTTTTTAAATCCTGCCCTGTTTTTTTATTATGTTTATTTTAAAATAAATTGCTCAATGTCATTCCGAGCAAAGCAAGGAATCTTTGAAAGATTCTTCGTCACTTCGTTCCTCAGAATGACAAAAGGAAATTTTCATTGACGTTTACTATAATTGAATATTAGCCTCCTAATTCTATCATCTTGTCAATGCACTTTACGGCTTTTGAGATAGTTTCGGGGGAAAGTTCTATTTCCTCTCCGCCCGTTCCCTGACAGCAGTTGAGAACGTCTATAAGTGTAGTAGCTTTCATATTCTCGCATATAAGCGATTTTGAAAGGAGATAGAATTTCTTGTCGGGACACATATACTGCAAATGTTCTGCAATGCTGTTTTCAGTGCCGATGATAAATTCTTTTTTATCAGAGTTTATTGCATAGTTCATAATGCCTGATGTAGAGCCTATATAATCGGCTAATTCCGTTACCTGCGGCTGACATTCGGGATGTACGAGAAGTTCGGCATTCGGATGGAGTTTTTTTGCATTTTCAGCGTGTTTTCTTGTTACAGCCGCATGAACAGGACAGCCGCCCTGCACAAGTTTGATATTCTTATCTGGACACTGCTTTGCTACGAATGCACCAAGATTGCAGTCAGGTATGAACAGTATATTTTTGTTTTCTATTTTGTTGACTATCTTTACGGCTGATGCGGAAGTAACGCATATATCGCAGACTGTTTTAAGTTCAGCAGTTGTATTTATGTACGCCACGACTGTATAGTCCGGGTACATTTCTTTCATTTGAGATATGATTTCTTTGTCGAACTGTTCAGCCATTGGACAGGCGGCAATGGGATTTGAAAGAATGACACGTTTTTCAGGCGAAAGCATTTTTACTGTTTCCGCCATGAAACGCACTCCGCACATAAGAACTGTTTTATTGGGTGCAGTTTTTGCCATTTTGCTCAAAGCATAGGAATCTCCCGTGAAATCGGCAATTTCAAGAATTTCCCTTGCCTCATAGCTGTGGGCGAGTATGCAAATGTCATTCTCTTTTTTGAGACGGATAATTTCATTTTGAACTTCCTTGATGGTCATAAAGCAACTTCCTATCTTTTAAAAAAATATATGCCCTTTTTGTGTCAAGTTTAGGGCGAAAATTGACAAGTATACTTGACATTATCTGATATATGTGTTAAAATATCAAACGAGAATTTATTAATATTATTATAGCATCTTTACTCATTTTGTCAATCTAAAAAAATTTTATTATACAAAGAACAAGACCGTATAGAATTGATGAAACAGTGCCGTAGACTATTACAGGACCTGCTATTATAAACATTTTTGCACCGAGTCCGCCAATGTAGCCCTCACTTTTAAATTCTATCGCAGGAGATACAACAGCATTTGCAAAGCCTGTTATCGGAACAAGAGTTCCTGCACCGGCAAATTTGGCGATATTGTCATACCAACTAAGAGCCGTGAACAATGCACTGAGAAAGACAAGACTTATGCTTGTCAGACAGCGGGCGTCTTTGATATCCATTCCAAGTGCAAATTGATATGTGTCAGAAAGTGCCTGTCCGATAAGGCATATGAAGCCTCCTACAGAAAATGCCCCGATACAGTCTTTTAACAGCTTGCTTTTGGGTGAAGCCTTCTTCACCATAGAAGCATATTCGTTCTGGGATATATTCATAATTTTATCACCTTTTTTATTTTATAAAAAGTTGAGAAATAGGCTTTCCAACTCCTCACTTCTCACTCCTCATTTCTCACTTATCTTGTCCAATTATTTTTTAATTATTCATTGAATGGAGTGTCTGATTTTGAGAGAGATTTATTTGGATAACAGTGCGACAACAAAGGTATGTCAGCAGGCTGTTGATAAGATGATTGAGATAATGACTGAAAAATACGGAAATCCGTCATCACTTCATTCAAAGGGACATGATGCGGAAAAGGAACTTGAGGAAGCAAGGAAAATTATAGCTGATTTTCTTTCAGTTGAAAGAGAAACAATATATTTCACATCAGGCGGCACAGAGGGAAATAATACAGCAGTATTCGGTGCTGTTGAAGCATTGAAAAGGCGTGGAAAGAGGATAGTTACATCATCAATGGAGCATTCCTCCGTTATAGAGGCTATGCAGAAATTAGAGAAAGACGGCTATGAAGTGATATATTTATTGCCTGACGAAAAAGGAAAAATTTCTCTTGAAAGTATTTCAAACGCTGTAACAAAAGATACGATTCTTGTAAGTATAATGGCTGTGAATAATGAGATAGGTTCAATAAATCCTGTTGATAAAATAAAGAAAATAATTGAAAAAGCAAATTCACCTGCATTGCTCCATGTAGATGCAGTACAGGCTTTCGGAAAAATTCCTCTCAAACCGAAAAAATGGGGGATAGATATATTGACGGCAAGTTCACATAAAATACATGGTCCGAAGGGTGCAGGAATTTTGTATCTGCGTAAGGGCGCAAGGATAATGCCCCTGCATTACGGCGGTGAACAGGAAAAGAAGATTCGCCCCGGAACAGAGCCTTTGCCGAATATATGCGGAATGGGTGAAGCAGTGAGAAATTTACCTGACATTTCCGGTGAAATGAATTTCATGCGTGAGCTGAATAATTATTTCAGGAATAAGCTGAATGAGATAGAGAATGTGCATATAAATTCAGATACAGACTGTCTGCCTTATATAATAAACTTTTCGGTGAATGGGATAAAATCGGAAACGATGCTTCATTATATGGCACAGAATGATATATATATATCAAGCGGTTCAGCGTGTGCGAAGGGCAAAAAAAGCCATGTTCTCAGGGCATTGGGATTGAGTGACGATTTGGCGGATTCGGCGTTGAGAGTAAGTTTTTCGAGATATAATTCAAAAGAAGATATTGACGAGCTTATCAAAGCGATAATAAATGCAAACAATACACTTGCAAGACGTAAGTAAAAGTGATAAACTCTTGAATAGAGATATTTTTTAAGGAGTATTGAGATGAAAGAAATTATACTTATAAAATTGGGAGAGATAGTCCTCAAGGGACTCAACAGGAGAAATTTTGAGGATACTCTTGTCAGGAGCCTTAAAAGAAGATTAGCGAAAATAGGTAGCTTTCAGGTGAAGATATCACAGTCAACTATAAGTGTCAATCCTATGGATGAGGATATTGATATGGATGAAGTGGCGGATTGTGTATCAAAGGTATTTGGAATAGCTGCCTTTGCAAGAGCCTGTGTGACCGAAAAGGATTTGGACAAAATAAAGGAAGCAGCAGGAGAATATCTTGCGGAAACATTTGAGAATATAAAGACTTTCAAAGTAGAAGCAAAGCGTTCAGATAAGAAATTTCCGTATAAGTCACCTGAAATATGTATGGAAGTAGGCGGATATTTGGCAGAGAAATTCCCTGATGTATCAGTGGATGTGCATGAGCCTGATGTTACCGTAACGGTTGAGATAAGGGATTTCGGAGCATATATAAGAGCAGGTTTGATAAGAGGTGCAGGCGGTATTCCCGTTGGAACGGGCGGTAAGGCTTGTGTACTTATATCAGGCGGTATAGACAGCCCTGTTGCATCATATATGATGGCTAAAAGAGGTCTTGAACTTACAGCCGTGCATTTTGCAAGCCCCCCATATACAAGTGAGAGAGCAGAGGAAAAGGTAGTTGAGCTTTTACGCCGAGTAGCAAAATACAGCGGAAGAATAAAAATGTTCACCGTGCCGTTCACGGAGATACAGGAGCAGATAAGAGAGAACTGTCAGGAGGACTATTTCACGATAATAATGCGTAGATTCATGATGGAGATAGCCGAAAAGGTCGCACTCAAAAATGACTGTCATGCACTCATTACAGGTGAAAGTCTCGGACAGGTCGCAAGTCAGACTCTCATGGCGATAGGCTGTACAGACAGTGCCTGCAGTATGCCTGTTTTCAGACCGCTGATAGGAATGGATAAAGAAGAAATTATAAGTATATCAAGAAAGATAGATACATTTGATGTGTCGATACAGCCCTATGAGGACTGCTGTACGGTGTTTACACCAAAGCATCCGAAAACCAAGCCTGTACTTGAGGAGGTCATAAAGGAACAAAACAAACTTGATTGTGAAAACCTTGTCGAAAGAGCAGTGGAAGGCGTTAAACTGACGGTTATTGAATGATAGGAGATGAACGGAGAATGAATGCGGAAATATATTTTCCGAGAGAGGGCAGGGCATTCGGTCAGACTGCTGAAAAGAACTTTGATGAAACTGTCAAAAAACTCAATGATATAAATGTCAATATAATATATAAAACCGAAGTAAATCTCACTGAAAAGAGTATATCAGAGGCTCTGAAGATATCTGAATCAGGTGATGAGAAAATAGGTCTTATACTGATAGCTGATGTGCTTTCGGAGGACAGTCCCGAAAAAGCAAAGGAATTTTTTGAAAGTATAGGTATTTTGGGAAAGGTCAAAAGAATAGAAGCTGAATTTATCGATCCGAATGATCCTGATTTCAACAATGAAAGCAGTAAACAGCAGTCTAACAAAAAATCAAAAAAATCAAAGAGAAATAAGGGGCAGGAACCGATAGATATAAACAACAGTATAATAACGATTGAAAATCGTCCTGTTTATGCCTATGGTATAGAATATAACAACAAACTGCTTGTAATACTTCCAAAGTATGATATGCTCAATATCAGTTTTATTTCTGTTTTGTACAGCGTGGCTAAAAGCGTTGCTTCACCCGATAAAAAAGAGGCTTTCTGGAAAAGATTTGTACCGTGTGCAGGTGATGGACCGTTGGATGTTATAAGAAAAATAATACTCATACTTGCAATATGCACTTTCCTTGTATCATCATATATACTTGTCCAGATACTTGTTGTTGAACCTGCAGGCAATGACAAAATGACTGATACGATAAAAGATATGCTCGTTTCGACAACTGAAGGCGAGAAGGATGATGACGGAGGTAATCCGAAGAATATCACAAGACTTCCCACTGACGGTTCAGAGGGAGTTATATCGGATTTCTCCGAGCTTCTCAAGGTCAATCCCGATACAGTCGGCTGGATAAATGTTCCGAATACTATAATAGACTTTGTTGTTGTAAAACCACAGGATGGCGTTGACAGCGAATATTATCTTCACAGGGATTTTTACGGAAATTATTCCAAGTACGGCACAGTGTTCATGGATCGCAGAAGCCCGCTTGATGCAAAGAATCTTATAATTCACGGACATCATATGCAGGACGGAAGGATGTTTGCAGACCTTGCACACTACGTTGAAAAAGGCGGAGATGATTACGGTATCAATTTCTATAAGAAGACTCCTGTATTTACCTTCAATACTATCTATGAAAAGAGCAAATGGAAGATAATCTCAGTATTCAAGACGAATACGCTCGAAGAACAGGGAAAATTCTTTAATTATTTGAGAGGCAATGACTTTGTAAGCGATTATGACTTTCTTGATTTCGTTTATCAGCTCAGAGTCCGTTCACTTATAAATTGTCCTGTTGATTTGAATGAGGATGATACTATCCTGACACTTTCAACGTGTTCATATGATTTCAAGGATTTTAGAACGGTAATAGTTGCCCGTAAGGTGCGTGACGGTGAAAGTGCTTCTGTTGATGTATCAAAGGCTGTCGAGAATCCGAATCCGCTTTATCCTGATGTATGGTACAAGACCTATGGAGGAACTCCGCCGACAGTAACATCATTCCAGGATGCTTATAACAATAATGAGATAAGCTGGTATGACGGTGATAAAAAATGGTCAATGAATGACGATGAGGAGCTTGAACGAGTACTGAATGAGGGCAAGAAAAATGCCGAGAATATGCTGATATCATATATCGGTCTCAAGGAATATGCTCCTGATGAGTATGAGGAAGTTCAAAAGATACTTGAGGACTATGTCAATAAATTCAAGAATGCAGAGGATGCATCCGAGGTGAACAGTCTGTATAATGAGGCGGTAGCTGAAATAGGCAAGATAAAGACAAGGTCTCAGATAGATGCAGAGCTGTCTGCACAGGCTGAAAAAAGCCGTATAGAAGCTGAAAAACAGGCAAGCATAGATGCTGCAAATGAACTCAAGGCGAAAAAACAGTCTGCCATAGCAGAGATAAGAAGCTCCATTGCAGGAAATGAATACCGCAAGGCACAGGCTGACAGTGTTACAAAGATAATTACAGAATATTCAAAGGAGATAAATGCAGCAGCAGATATTGATAAGGTCGAGGAACTGAAAAAGGATGCCATAGAGCTTCTTGCAGAATACAAGACAGCCGAAGAACTTGACGAAGAAGAAAGCAAGGCGGCCGAGGAGGCATCAAAGAAAGCTGCCGAAGAAGCGTCCAAGAAAGCAGCGGAAGAAAGCAAGGCTGCCGAGGAAGCCAAGAGAGCAGCCGAAAAAGCTGCCAGAGAGCTTGCCAATGCAAAAAATGAGGCTGTTGAATCAATAGAATCCTATGTAAATCTTGCAGATTATCCTTCAAGTGTTCAAGGACAGATTCAGGCGATCATCGCAAGTGCTAAAGCAACGATAATGGATGACAGTATCATTTCGTCAATAAGTGCCGTTGAAAGTCAGGTTGTCCGTACAAAGCAACTGATAGATGACTGTATAGAAAATGCACCATCACAGGTATCGGAAGAACCTCAATCTTCCGAGCCTGAGCCTCCCGTTGAGAGCAGTGAGGAAGTCTTTGAAAGCAGCGTCGAGGAAGAATACTGAAAACGATTTGTCATTCCGAGTGAAACGAGGAATTTTTAAGAAATCCTTAATTTACACTCAGGATGACATGAAAAAACCCCTTTTGTCAGAAATTAAAATCTGGCAAAAGGGGAATTTTTTATATATCAAAACTGAAAATCAAAGAACGGTATATAGGGGGAAAGAGGGACTGCAACACAGCCGCATATTATGCCGAATATCGCCCCTGCAATTACATCAGTAGGGTAATGCACGAGCAGATACATCCTTGAAAATGCCATTAGTGCGGCGAATATCAGTACAGGGATAAAAAGCTGCTGACACATAAAGAACATTACCACAGATATAGCAAAGGATGAAGAAGAATGTCCTGACGGGAATGAATAATGCGGAGGATTTTCAATAAGCAGGAATTCCTCAAAGGATTTGTTGCAGGGACGGACTCTGCCTACAATATGTTTTATCGTTACCTCGCCGCCCAGCCATGTAAAGCATAATGAAAGCAGCATGGTAAATCCTGTTATCCTCCATTTGTTCATAAACAGAAACGGCATAAGGAAAACAAACCATACATAGCCGTGATTTCCGACAGTCGTTATCAGTATCATTATCTTATTAAGCACGGGAGTTCTTTTGTGAGTAAGTTTCATCAGCATTTTTTCGTCCCATGCCTGAATCTTTTCAAGCATAATTTTTTCCACCCTTATAGTTACAAAAATGTCATGTTTATTATATCATATTGTTTTATTATTTTCAAATATATTTTAAAATAAATTCAGTTAATAGTTGGCTGCTGAGGGATTTTTTTGATTTTGAACATTTTACGGAGAATAAAGCCCCAGAATTTAGGATTATCGACAACAACTATTTTCATGGCAGAAGACTCCTTTCATCAACAGCAGCATCTTCTTGAGCTTATAACGGATGTAACAGCAAGTATCACGGCTATTATAACTATAAGACAACGCTGCGGCAATACGCATGAAATGAACAGTCCCAGACTAAACGCAAATACATTTCCGTTTTTTATGCACTTTCTCATATCAACACACCCTGTCTGATTAAGTATTGTCTGAGTACTGTTCGGCTTACAGTAATATTATATACAGAAAAAATTTTTTTGACACAAGAAAAAAGCTGTACTGATGAAAAATCAATACAGCTTTTTATATATTTTATTAAATGATTAAGAAGAGCAAATGTAAATTATACAATACCCTGAGCCATCATAGCATCAGCAACCTTAACAAAGCCTGCAATGTTAGCACCAGCAACGAGGTTCTTGCCGAGGTTATACTTCTCGCAAGCTGCAACGCTCTGCTTGAAGATATTTACCATGATGTTTTCGAGTTTAGCATAAACTTCTTCCTCTGTGAATACGAGGTGTTCAGCGTTCTGAGCCATCTCGATGCATGAGCAAGCAACACCGCCTGCATTTGCAGCCTTTGAAGGACCTACAACTACGCCGTTTTCCTGGAGATATGCAATAGCTTCATTTCTTGTAGGCATATTTGCACCTTCGCAAAGGAACTTACAGCCGTTAGCAACCATTTTCTTTGCGTCTTCAAGATAAATTTCATTCTGAGTAGCACAAGGAATGTAGAGGTCAGCCTTAACGCCCCAAGGCTTCTCACCTGGGAAGAATTTAGCACCCGGGAATTTATCTGCATAAGGAGCACAGATATTCTTGCCTGAGCTTCTGAGTTCGAGGAGATAGTCTATCTTCTCGCCTGAAACGCCTGCTTCATCAAGGATATAACCGTCAGGACCTGAAATTGTGATAACCTTTGCACCAAGCTCTGTAAGTTTCTTGCAAGTACCCCAAGCAACGTTACCGAAGCCTGATACAACAGCAGTCTTGCCTGCAAGTTCTTCACCGCAGTATTTGAGCATTTCTCTTGCATAGAATACGATACCGTAACCTGTAGCTTCAGCTCTGCCGAGGAGACCGCCGTAACCAACACCCTTACCTGTGAGTGTGCCGTCATAAGCGTCTCTGATTCTCTTATACTGTCCCATCATATAGCCGATTTCTCTGCCGCCTACGCCAAGGTCACCGGCGGGAACGTCAGTATTCGGACCGATATGTCTGTAAAGCTCTGTAATAAAGGACTGACAGAATCTCATGATTTCCATATCTGACTTGCCGTTCGGGTCAAAGTCAGCACCGCCCTTACCGCCGCCTATCGGAAGACCTGTAAGAGAGTTTTTGAATATCTGCTCGAAGCCGAGGAATTTGATAATGCTTATATTAACATTGGGAGCAAAACGGAGACCGCCCTTGTACGGACCAAGTGCACTGTTGAACTGTACACGGAAGCCACGGTTTACCTGAACATTGCCGTTGTCATCTACCCACGGAACTCTGAACATGATCTGTCTTTCAGGTTCGGTGATTCTTTCAATAAGAGCCATTTTCTGATACTGGGGATTAGCCTCGAATACAGGCTCCAAGGATGTCAAAACTTCTGTTGCGGTCTGAAGGAACTCGTCCTGACCGGGATTTTTTTTCGCAAGCTTTTCAAGCTGTTCACTTACATAAGACATTCACTGTCACTCCTTAAAAAATTTGAAAATATCTGCACAGCAATCTTGCATTCACGATCACTGTATTGCCTATTTTAGCACATCAATTTAAAATAATCAAGAGATTTTTGCAAGTTTGGGGCGAAAAAAATTCATTTTTAGCTTTTTTGTTAAAAAAAACTAAAAAACGACTTTTCAAACAAAAAATAATAGTTGAAATGTCAAAAAAATATTTAGTCACGATAAAAACTTGCTTAAATCATTATAAAGATGTATAATTATAATGACCGTTTCAGTTTTTGGAAACGATTTTTGAAAAAATTTTTTAGCCGTTATGAGAGGGGTATTTTAACAATGGAAAAAGCAGAACTTTTGTATGAAGGCAAGGCAAAAAAGGTATATGCAATGTCAGAACCCAATTACTGTATGGTAGAGTATAAAGACGATGCAACAGCATTCAACGGACTCAAAAAGGGTACTATTACAGGCAAGGGAATTGTAAACAACAAGATGTCAAACTTTATGTTCAAGCTGTTGGAGGAAAAAGGTATACATACACATTTCGTAGAGCAGGTTAGCGACAGGGAAACTATCGTTAAGCAGGTAAAAATAGTTCCTCTTGAGGTAATAATCAGAAACAAGGCAGCAGGCTCAATGGCAAAGCGTCTCGGTCTTGAAGAAGGTACAGAGCTCAAAACAACTGTTCTTGAATTTTCATATAAGAATGACGAACTCGGCGATCCTCTTATCAACTCATATCACGCTGTTGCTATCGGTGCAGCTACTTGGGAAGATATTGATACTATCAGCAAAATGGCTCTCGATATAAACAAATACATGGTTGAATTTTTTGCAGGCGTAGGCGTTGAGCTTATCGACTTCAAACTTGAATTCGGCAAGACAGTTGACGGTGAGATAGTCCTTGCAGACGAAATTTCTCCCGATACATGCCGTTTCTGGGATATCAAAACACACGAAAAACTCGACAAAGACCGTTTCAGACGTGACCTCGGCGGAGTTGAAGAAGCTTATGCCGAAATGATGAAGCGTATCGGACTTGGTCAGTGAAAAATGATGGATGAGCAGTGAGAAATTAATGTTTCTCACTACTCACTTCTATAGTAAACGACAAGATAAATTGCTCTGTGTCATTCCGAGCAAAGCGAGGAATCTTTGAAAGATTCTTCGTCACTTCGTTCCTCAGAATGACAAAAGGAAATTTTCATTGACGTTTACTATAATTCCTAACTTTATAGGAGGTTTGACTCTTTTGAGTATCGATTCACAGGAATATTTTTCCGAAGAACTGCATGAGGAATGCGGTGTATTCGGCATATACGGAGATGACAGCATAGCCCCTGCCTATGCCTGTTACAACGGACTTCTTGCTCTGCAGCACAGAGGTCAGGAAAGCTGCGGAATTGCGGTAAATGACAGAGGCGTTATCAGCAGTTATAAAAATATGGGACTGGTCAGCGAGGTTTTCAGCAGCGAGGTTCTTAACGGACTTGCCGGTCAGATGGCTGTTTCCCATGTAAGGTATTCAACAGCAGGCGGCAGTGTGCGTGAGAACTCACAGCCGCTTGTTATGCGTTATGTCAAAGGAACACTTGCCATTGCACACAACGGTAATCTCACCAATGCCTTTGAGATAAGACGTGAACTTGAACACAGGGGAGCAATATTTCAGACCACGATAGATTCCGAAGCAATAGCCTATCTCATTGCAAGAGAAAGAGTAAGCTCTGACAGCATAGAAAAAGCTGTTGAAAGGACTATGAAGCAGATCGAAGGAGCATATTCCCTTCTTGTAATGAGCCCCAAAAAGCTCATTGCAGCAAGAGATCCTCACGGCTTCAGACCGTTATGCATGGGAAAGATAGGAAAGTCTGTTGTATTTGCATCTGAAAGCTGTGCATTGGCAGCCTGCGGTGCGGAATTTGTCAGAGATATCGAGCCTGGTGAAATAGTTGTTGTCAGTGAAAACGGCATTGAATCTATAAAACACAATTGTCCTGAGCCGAGTAAAAAATCTCTTTGTGTTTTCGAGTACATATACTTTGCAAGAACGGATTCCGAAATAGACGGCATAAGTGTTTACCAGTCGAGAAAGGAAGCCGGAAGAATACTTGCAAGAGAATTTCCCGTTGAGGCGGATATGGTCATCGGTGTACCTGAATCGGGCATAGATGCAGCTATCGGCTACAGTGAGGAATCGGGTATACCGTATGAAAAAGGTATCGTTAAAAACGGCTATATTGGAAGAACCTTCATCAAGCCGACACAAAAGGAACGTGCAAACAGTGTTAAACTCAAATTGAATCCTTTGAGTTCGGTCTTGAAAGGAAAGAGAGTAGTCGTGATAGATGACTCTATAGTGCGTGGAACGACCTGTGACAGAATAGTAAAAATGCTCAGGAATGCAGGTGCCAAGGAAGTACATCTCAGGATAAGTTCACCTCCGTTCATATGGCCGTGCTTCTATGGAACGGATATACCGTCAAGGGGAGAGCTTATTGCCGTAAAGCATACCATTGATGAGATATGTACACTGACAGGTGCGGATACACTGGGATTTTTGCCCGCTGACAAGCTCAATGAAATGCTTTTCTGCAAGAATGCCGGAATATGCGATGCTTGTTTTTCGGGAAGATATCCCACAAAGATACCTGAAAAATTCCTTGAAGGCAAAGAACGTGGCGGAGTGGAATTTGACCAGAAACTGCCGTGCGTAGGCAAAGCCGAAACTTAAACCGAAAGTGAGAAAGAATTTATGAGAGATACCTATGAATCCCCGCTTTCATCAAGATATGCGGATAAGGAAATGAAATATATCTTTTCTCCGGATATGAAGTTCAAAACATGGAGAAAACTCTGGATAGCACTTGCAGAGGCTGAACATGAGCTTGGTCTTGAGGTAACTCAGGAACAGATAGACGAATTGAAAGCCCATGCGGATGACATCAACTATGAGGTTGCCGAGCAAAGAGAAAAAATTGTCCGTCATGATGTAATGTCACACGTTTATGCTTATGGTGTACAGTGTCCGAAAGCCGCAGGTATAATACATCTCGGTGCAACATCATGTTATGTCGGTGACAATACCGATGTTATCATCATGACAGAGGCACTTAAAATAGTCGAGAAAAAGCTTGTCAGTACAATACGCTTATTGTCTGAATTTGCGGATAAATATAAGAGTCTCCCGACACTTGCATTCACGCATTTCCAGCCGGCACAGCCTACAACAGTAGGAAAAAGAGCTACTCTTTGGATACAGGATTTACTCATGGATTTGGAAGATGTGCAGTATATCATCAAAAATATGAAGTTGCTTGGCTGCAAGGGTACAACAGGTACACAGGCAAGTTTCCTTGAACTTTTCGAGGGTGACCATGAAAAATGCAAGCAGATAGACAGGCTTATCGCCGAGAAAATGGGCTATAAGGAGTGCTTTGCCGTTTCGGGACAGACCTATTCAAGAAAGCTCGACAGCCGTGTATTGAATGTTCTTGCAGGCATTGCACAGAGTGCATCGAAATTCTCCAATGACATAAGACTTCTCCAGCATCTCAAGGAAATTGAAGAACCCTTTGAGAAAAATCAGATAGGTTCATCAGCAATGGCATACAAGAGAAATCCCATGAGAAGCGAAAGAATGGCATCTCTGTCAAGATATGTTATGATAGACGTTCTCAATCCGTATATCACAGCCGCTACACAGTGGTTCGAGAGAACTCTTGATGACTCCGCAAACAAGCGTCTTAGTGTCCCCGAGGCATTTTTGGCGGTTGATGCGATACTCAACCTCTATATGAATGTCAGTGACGGACTTGTAGTTTATGATAAAGTTATAACGGCACATCTCATGAATGAGCTTCCGTTCATGATGACAGAAAATATCATGATGGACGCTGTTAAAAAAGGCGGAAACCGTCAGGAACTTCACGAAAAAATCAGAACGTACTCTATGGAAGTGAAAACAAGCGGAAGCAATGATTTGCTTGAAAAAATAGCGGCTGACCCTGCATTTTTCGTAACGCTTGATGAGCTCAAAGCTAAAATTGAGCCGTCAAAATATGTGGGACGTTCACCGAAACAAACAGAGGATTTCCTTAATGAAGTAGTGAAACCCGCTCTTGTACCGTATGAAAATATAGCAACTCAGAAAGCAGAAATAAATGTTTAATTAAAGAAAGTGGTGTTAAATCGTGGTAAAAATGAATATATTTAATCAGACTCCTGCAAGAAAGGTCGTAAATCAGAAGGGATGTTTTTCTGTTATTGAATATACAAAGGACCTTTCAGTAAACCCTGCATCAGCTCAGACATCTTATTTTATGGGCGAAATGGGCTTGAGAAAAAGACAGGTCGTTGCAGACCTCAATAATACCGGTATTATTCTTCAGGCAGGTGCAATGCAGATGATCACCGGAAAGGTTGATGTGGCAACAAATGTACAGGGAGTAGGCGGATTCTTTAAGGGTGTACTCGGCGGAGCAGTTACAGGTGAAAGTGCTATCAAGCCCCGTTACATTGGTACAGGCAGAGTTATTCTTGAGCCTACATACAAATATATCCTTCTTGAAGACATGGCAGCATGGAATGGCGGTATGACCATTGAAGACGGTCTGTTCCTTGCTTGTTCCGATACTATCCAGATGAAGGTCACAGCAAGAAGCAATGTTTCATCAGCTGTTCTTGGCGGTGAAGGTCTGTTCAACAACACACTCTACGGTCAGGGCATAGCTGTTCTTGAAAGCCCCGTTCCCGCTGAAGAATTGTTTGTATTCGACCTCGAAAACGATACCCTCAAAATTGACGGCAGTATGGCAATAGCATGGTCACAATCACTGCAGTTCACTGTTGAACGTACAACAAAAACTCTCGTTGGTTCGGCAGCATCCGGTGAAGGTTTTGTAAATGTATACAGAGGCACAGGTCGTGTTCTTGTTGCCCCCGTAGGATAATTTACAATTAGCAATTAGCAATGTGCAATGAATGTATTGTGATACTGTATCTTTCAACATAAATGAATTGCACATTGTATATAAGGATTGGAGGATAAAAAAGTTATGGTCAGAGCGATAGTTGGAGCAAACTGGGGAGATGAGGGCAAAGGAAAAATTACCGATGTACTCGCACAGGAATCCGACATGGTAATAAGATTTCAGGGCGGCAGCAATGCCGGTCATACGATCATAAACAATTACGGTAAGTTTGCACTTCATCAGCTTCCTTCAGGTGTTTTCAGCGGTCACATAACCAATATCATAGGAAACGGTGTCGCACTCAGCGTTGAAAACTTTACCAAGGAAATACAGTCACTTATCGACAGGGGTGTTCCGAAGCCCAATATACTTGTTTCGGACAGGGCTCAGATAGTTATGCCTTATCATATACTGTTTGACTGCTATGAAGAAGAAAGACTCGGCAAAAAGAGCTTCGGTTCAACAAAATCGGGTATAGCTCCGTTCTATTCCGATAAGTTCTCAAAAATAGGCTTTCAGGTAAATGAGCTTTATGATGATATGGATTCCCTCAAGGAGAAAATCGCAAGGATACTTGAGGTCAAAAATGCCGTTATCACAAATATATATCACAAAGAGGAAATCAGTGCCGATGAAATGTTCAATAAACTGATGGAATACAAAACGGCACTTGAACCCTATGTTGCAAATACATTTGATATAGTCCACGATGCAGTTGTTGCAGGAAAGGACATATTGCTTGAAGGTCAGCTAGGTTCACTTAAAGACACGGATTTCGGTATCTATCCGATGGTCACTTCATCCAATACCATAGCAGGCTATGGTGCGGTTGGTGCAGGCGGTATACCTCCATATGAAATAAAGGATATCATCACAGTCGTAAAGGCATATTCGAGTGCAGTCGGTGCAGGCGAATTCGTCAGTGAGATATTCGGAGAAGAAGCCGAGGAGCTTCGCAAACGTGGCGGTGACGGCGGTGAATACGGTGCAACAACGGGCAGACCGAGAAGAATGGGCTGGCTTGACCTTGTTGCAACAAGATATGGCTGTAAAGTTCAGGGTGCTACTCAGGTCGCATTTACAGTGCTTGATGTACTCGGTTATCTTGATGAGATACCCGTATGTGTTGCCTATGAGCTTGACGGTCAGAGAATAGACTATTTCCCGTCAACCACAAAATTAAAGAGAGCAAAACCGATACTTGAAGTTCTCCCCGGATGGAAGTGCGATATAAGAGGAATAAAGAACTATGATGAGCTCCCGGAAAACTGCCGTAAGTATATAGAGTTTGCTGAAAAGGCAGTTGGTGTACCATTCAAAATGATATCAAACGGTCCGAAAAGGGAAGACATTATTTACAGATAAGTGCGGAGGTATTTAGCATAATGTGTGGAATAGTGGGTTATATAGGCGATCATCAGGCTGGACCCGTTTTGGTGCAGAGTCTTGAAAAACTCGAATATCGTGGATATGATTCTGCGGGAGTCTGCACGAATGACGGTCAAAAGCTCATTGTTGAAAAGGAAAAGGGAAAACTCAAGGAGCTTAAAAAAGCTACTGATGACGGCAAAAAAGTTCAAGGAACAGTCGGTATCGGTCATACACGCTGGGCAACTCACGGTGAACCGTCAAAGATCAATGCACATCCCCATCTGAGCAGCTCGGGCAGTTTTGCCGTTGTGCATAACGGCATTATCGAAAATTATATGGAACTGAAGCATGAGCTTTCTGCAAATGGCATCAGCTTCCATTCCTCAACCGATACGGAAGTTATAGCACAGCTTTTGGAATATCACTATAACGGTGACCTTGTGGATACTGTTATAAAAATAATGCCTTTATTGAAGGGTTCATATGCACTCGGAATCATGTACAGAGAAGCTCCCGATAAGATCATAGCTGTCAGAAAGGGCAGTCCCCTTATTATAGGCATAGGCGAAAATGAAAATTATCTTGCTTCAGACGTTCCTGCTATACTTGACAAAACAAGAAAAATATATCGTCTTGCTGCCAATGAAATAGCAGTTATAAAGCGTGACAGTATAACAGTGTATGATACGGATAAAAATGTTGTCGAAAAGTCTGCCGAAACGATCGAATGGAGCATGGATGCCGCCGAAAAGGACGGCTATGAGCATTTTATGCTCAAGGAGATAATGGAACAGCCCAAGGCTGTCTATAATACTATCATTGAAAGAATAAAAGACGGCAGGGTAGTGCTTGATGAAATACACCTGACTGCTGAACAGATAAAGAGCTTTGAAAAGATCAATATAGTAGCCTGTGGTTCGGCATATCATGTCGGAGTTGTTGCAAAATATATCTTTGAGAAAATTCTCAGAAAGCCTGTTGAAGTGAATGTCGCATCCGAATTCAAATACAGTGATCCTATCGTTGATGAAAAAACTCTTACAATAGTGATCAGTCAGTCTGGGGAAACTGCAGATACTAAAGAAGCTATGTATGAAGCTCAGAGAAAAGGCTCATATACAATAGCTGTTGTCAATGTCGTAGGCAGTGCCATAGCAGTCGAAGCAAATGATGTGATATATACCCTTGCAGGTCCTGAAATAGCTGTTGCAACTACAAAGGCTTACAGTGCACAGCTTGCGGTCATCTATATGCTCGCAATATATTTCGGTGATATTCTCGGAAAAATAAATCAAGAGGATTACAGGAACTATGTTTCTGAATTGCTTGCACTTCCTGAAAAAATAAAGCTCATCCTCAATAAGGCTGAAGATATCAAAAATACAGCATCAAAACTTTTTGCAAGAAAAGACGTGTTTTTTATAGGCAGAAATATAGACTATGCCCTTTCGCTTGAAGGTTCTCTGAAGCTCAAGGAAATTTCCTATATCCATTCTGAAGCCTATGCGGCAGGCGAACTGAAGCACGGGACTATATCGCTTATAGAAAAAGGAACTCTTGTAATAGCTTTGACAACTTATGAAGACCTGCATGAAAAGACCTGCTCCAATATCAAGGAGGTGCAGAGCAGAGGGGCATATGTTCTCGGAATAGGCTGCGAAAATATGCAGCTTCTTGTCCGCTCGGCTGACAGTACGATATTGATACCGAAAACGTGTGATATCATGCTGCCTTCACTTGCGGTAGTGCCGATGCAGATTCTTGCTTATTACATTGCACGCTTCAAGGGCTGCGAGATAGATACACCACGTAATCTTGCAAAATCTGTTACAGTTGAATAAAGTTATCAAAACGGAATACGGAAGCTGTTTTCGTATTCCGTTATCGGATTTGAGAGAGGAATATTTTTATGGGTATAAAAAATGAAAAAATACTTGTAATGGATTTCGGCGGACAGTACAGTCAGCTTATTGCAAGACGTGTGCGTGAATGCAACGTGTACTGTGAACTGAAGTCCTATAAAATTACTGCGGAAGAGATCAAAAAAGAAGGCTACATGGGAATTATCTTTACAGGCGGTCCCAACAGCACCTATGATGATAATGCCCCTAAGTGCGATCCAAAGGTTTTTGAGATCGGCATACCTG
This sequence comes from uncultured Ruminococcus sp., assembly GCA_902800065.1. Lineage (GTDB taxonomy): Bacteria > Bacillota > Clostridia > Oscillospirales > Acutalibacteraceae > UBA1213. Next base: position 1,302 of record CADCDE010000027.1, on the reverse strand, counting down.
TTCTGGGAATATGCTATGGTGCTCAGCTTATGGCACAGACTCTCGGCGGCAAAGTCAAAAGCAGTGAAATAAAGGAATATGGCAAAACCGATGTCGAATTTAATACATCATCACTTCTTTTCCATGCGGCAGAAGGTAAAAATGTATGCTGGATGAGCCATACAGACTATATATCGGAAGTGCCTCACGGCTTCAAGATAACTGCAATTTCAAAGGACTGCCCTGTTGCTGCAATGGAGGATATAAAAAGAAATCTCTATGCAATGCAGTTTCACCCTGAAGTACAGCACACAAACGAGGGTATGTTATATCTGAAAAACTTTTTATATAATGCCTGCGGCTGTAAGGCTGAATGGCAGATGAGCTCGTTTGTCACAGATACTATCAAACAGCTTAAAGAAAAAATCGGTGACAAAAAGGTTCTTTGTGCATTGTCTGGCGGTGTTGACTCGTCAGTCGCTGCACTTCTCGTTCATAAGGCTGTCGGTAAACAGCTTACCTGCATATTCGTTGACCATGGACTTCTCCGCAAGGACGAGGGTGATCAGGTCGAAAGCGTATTTAAACAGCAGTTTGATATGAATCTTATCCGTGTAAATGCTCAGGACAGATTCCTTTCAAAACTTGCAGGAGTTACCGAACCTGAAAGAAAACGTAAGATAATAGGTGAGGAATTTATCCGTGTATTCGAGGAAGAATCCCATAAACTCGGCAAGGTCGAATATCTCTGTCAGGGAACTATTTATCCCGATGTAGTCGAGAGCGGTGTCGGTGAATCAGCCGTTATCAAAAGCCATCATAATGTTGGTGGACTTCCCAAGGATATCGGCTTTGAGGGTATCATTGAACCTCTTCGTGACCTTTTCAAAGACGAGGTGAGACGTGCGGGACTTGAACTCGGCATACCTGAATTTCTTGTATGGAGACAGCCGTTCCCCGGACCAGGACTTGCTATAAGAATCATGGGTGATATAACGGAAGAAAAACTTGAAATACTTAAAGATGCTGATGCAATAATGCGTGAGGAATTTGCAAATAACGGACTTGACAGAAGTGTGAATCAGTATTTTGCGGTTTTGACAGGCATAAAGAGTGTCGGAGTAATGGGTGACGGCAGAACTTATGACAACACAATAGCATTGAGAGCCGTAACAACAAGTGACTTTATGACGGCAGACTGGGCAAGAATACCGTATGATGTGCTTGAGAAGATATCCAATCGTATAATAAATGAAGTAAAGAGTGTCAACAGAATAGTCTATGATATAACATCAAAGCCACCGGCTACTATCGAGTGGGAAT
>CADCDE010000026.1 GCA_902800065.1 uncultured Ruminococcus sp. | reverse complement strand
CAAACAGCCGTAACAGAGTATTTGTTGCAGAGGGCAAGGATTTAAAGACACAGGCATTTGATCCGTCAAAGCTGGTTGATCCGTCACTGATAATTTATGCACCTGTAAGAACTCTTGAAAATGTAACGATAGTTACAAACGGTGATCAGACTGATACCGCAAGGGATTTCATTCTTGAAGGAAAGACCTTTGAGGAGGCATTGAGGACACGCACATTTGAACCCGATCCGCCGAACTTTACACCGAGGATTTCAGGCATACTTGAATTTGCAGACGGAGATTTCTCATATAAGATGTCGATATTAAAGAGCAATTGTGGCAGAGAGGATTCTGCATTGAGATTCTTCTTTGAGTATGCACAGCCCGTTGCAGGTGAGGGACATTTCATTCATACCTATAAGTGTGACGGAAATCCGATACCTTCATTTGAGGGCGAGCCTACACTTGTTAATATCGAGGGTGATATCGAAACATTTACAAAGAATGTATGGGAATCACTGAATGAGGATAATAAAGTTTCGCTCTATACGAGATTCATTGACCTTGCAACAGGTGAATTTGAGGATAGAATAGTCAATAAAAATCAGTAATTGGAGGATATAAAGATGAACGAATTGGAATTGAAATATGGCTGTAACCCTAATCAGAAACCGTCAAGAATATTCATGAATGACGGCAGTGAATTGCCTGTAACGGTACTCAACGGCAGACCTGGTTATATAAATTTTCTTGACGCTTTCAATAGCTGGCAGTTGGTATGTGAGCTGAAGGCAGCAACGGGACTTCCGGCAGCAGCTTCATTCAAGCACGTCAGCCCGGCAGGTGCGGCAGTTGCAACGGAATTATCCGATACTTTGAAGAAGATATATTTTGTAGATGATTTGGAATTGTCACCGATAGCAAGTGCTTATGCAAAGGCAAGAGGTGCTGACAGAATGTCATCATACGGTGACTGGGTAGCCCTTTCAGATACCTGTGACAAACAGACAGCACTTTTACTTCAAAGAGAAGTTTCTGACGGTATCATTGCCCCTGATTATACAGATGAAGCTCTTGAAATTCTCAAGTCAAAGCGTAAGGGTACTTACAATGTAGTTAAAATAGATGTCAATTACGTTCCCGAAAAGATAGAGCGTAAGCAGGTTTATGGAATCACATTTGAGCAGGGCAGAAATGATTTGAAAATTGATGAAGAAATGCTCAAGAATATAGTTACAGAAAATAAGGATTTGCCCGAAAGTGCAAAGAGAGATTTGATTGTAGCATTGATTACACTTAAATATACTCAGTCAAATTCTGTATGCTATGCAAAGGACGGTCAGGCAATAGGCGTAGGAGCAGGTCAGCAGTCAAGAATACACTGCACAAGACTTGCAGGAAACAAGGCTGATATATGGTATCTCCGTCAGTGTCCGAAAGTATTGGCATTGCCGTTTAAAGATACTATCAGAAGACCTGACAGGGATAATACTATTGATGTGTATATATCAGATGATTATGAGGACGTATTGGCGGACGGTGTATGGGAGCAGTTCTTCACTGTAAAGCCGGAACCCCTTACAAAAGAGGAAAAGAAGGCATGGCTTGCAACATTTGAAGGTGTTTCACTCGGTTCAGACGCATTTTTTCCGTTTGGTGATAATATTGAGAGGGCAAAGAGAAGCGGTGTACAGTACATTGCACAGCCCGGTGGTTCTATCCGTGACGACAATGTTATTGATACCTGCAATAAATATAACATGACAATGGCATTTACAGGAATCCGCCTGTTCCATCATTAATGGGAGGATTTTGATATATGAGAATACTTGTAGTAGGAAGCGGCGGCAGAGAACACGCCATTATCAGAAAGCTGAAAGAAAGTCCAAAAGTTGACAAGATATATGCAGCTCCAGGTAACGGCGGTATCTCAAAGGACGCTGAATGTATAAATATCAGTGCAATGGATAAAGAGGGCATTGTTGCATTTTCAAAGGAAAATGCCGTGGATTTGGTGTTTGTAGCCCCTGATGACCCGCTTGCTGACGGCATGGTTGATACACTTACAGCGAATGGTATAAGAGCATTCGGTCCCCGTGCAAATGCGGCTGTAATCGAAAGCAGTAAGGTTTTTTCAAAAAATTTGATGAAAAAATACGGTATTCCTACGGCTGAATATGAAACTTTCAGCGAGCCTGAAAAAGCTGTTGAATATATCGAAAAAAGAGGACATTTTCCTGTTGTAATAAAGGCTGACGGACTTGCATTGGGTAAAGGTGTTATAATTGCCAAGACAATGACGGAAGCAAAAGCGGCTGTTAAAGAAATCATGGAAGATAAAAAATTCGGTGATTCGGGAAATAACGTGGTTGTCGAGGAATTTCTGACAGGTCCCGAAGTATCGGTATTGGCATTTACAGACGGTATTGCATTGAAGCCCATGGTATCATCAAAAGACCATAAGAGAGCTTATGACAATGACGAGGGCTTGAATACAGGCGGTATGGGAACGATAAGTCCGAACCCGTATTATACCGATGAAATTGCGGAGATATGCAGAAAGACGATATTTGAGCCGACAGTTGCGGCAATGAACAGTGAGAACAGAACATTCAAAGGCTGTTTGTATTTCGGATTGATGATAACCCCGGACGGTCCCAAAGTTATTGAATACAATGCAAGATTCGGTGACCCCGAAACTCAGGTTGTATTGCCGAGATTAAAGACAGATTTGGTTGATATAATTGAAGCTGTCATTGATGAAAGACTGTCGCATATAGATATAAAGTGGAGTGACGAGGCAACGGCTTGTGTTGTAATGGCATCAGGAGGTTATCCGCTGGCATATAAAAAGGGCTTGGAGATAACAGGACTTGATGAAAACGGACAAGTTGAGGGTGCAGAGGTATTCCATGCAGGAACAAAATTGGAGCATGGCAAATTCCTTACAAACGGAGGCAGAGTATTGGGAGTGACAGGCAAGGGCAAGACTCTTGACGAAGCACTTGAAAAAGCCTACAGTGCAGTAAAGAAAATTAATTTTGAAAATGTACATTACCGTACAGATATAGGCAAAACAAAATAAGACTATTTGGAGAAAACATTCCGAATGGATAAAAACATTCGGAATGTTTTCTGATTTTATGAATATAAATAATTTGTATAAAAAAATTTCAAATAGTACTTGATTTTTTCCGAGAAATGGTATACAATACTTTTAGCACTCGAAGTAAGAGAGTGCTAAAATGAATTTATAAATAATACAGATTGCTTAAAAGGAGGCAATATATTATGACTATCAAACCATTATTGGACAGAGTAGTTGTAAAAGCAGAGGAAGCAGAGGAAACAACTAAAAGCGGTATCGTTCTTACAGCCGCATCACAGGAAAAACCCCAGTTTGCAACAGTCGTTGCAGTAGGACCGGGCGGAATGGTTGACGGTAAGGAAGTTACCATGTATGTCAATGTAGGTGACAAAGTTATAACAAGCAAGTATTCAGGTACAGAGGTTAAGCTTGACGGTGAAGAATATACAATAGTTCGTCAGTCTGATATACTTGCAGTAGTTGAATAATATATCAGGAGGTAATCTATCATGGCTAAACAGATAATATACGGTGAAGAAGCAAGAAAGGCTCTCCTTAACGGTGTTGACCAGCTTGCTAATACAGTTAAAATAACACTTGGTCCTAAGGGCAGAAATGTTGTATTGGACAAGAAATTCGGTGCTCCGCTTATCACTAATGACGGTGTTACCATTGCAAAGGAAATTGAGCTTGATGACCCGTTTGAAAATATGGGTGCACAGCTTGTTAAAGAAGTTTCCGTAAAGACAAATGACGTTGCAGGTGACGGTACAACAACAGCTACATTGTTGGCACAGGCACTTATCCGTGACGGTATGAAGAATGTTACAGCAGGTGCAAATCCGATGATTCTTAAAAAGGGTATCGCAAAGGCTGTTGAGGTATCAGTTGAGACTCTCAAAAAGAATTCAAAGCAGGTTGAAGGCTCAAAGGATATTGCAAGAGTTGCTACAATTTCAGCAGGTGACGAGTTTATCGGAAATCTCATTGCCGAGGCTATGGATAAAGTAGGCAATGATGGTGTTATTACTGTTGAGGAATCAAAGACCGCTGAAACATATTCAGAGGTAGTTGAAGGTATGATGTTTGACAGAGGATATATCACACCTTATATGTGTACTGATACAGATAAGATGGAAGCTGTTATAGATGATGCTTATATCCTTATCACTGACAAGAAAATATCAAATATACAGGAGATACTTCCGCTTTTGGAAGAAATCGTTAAGTCAGGTAAGAAGCTTGTTATAATTGCAGAAGATATTGAGGGCGAGGCTCTTACAACACTTATCCTCAACAAACTCAGAGGTACATTTACCTGTGTAGGCGTAAAGGCTCCCGGATTCGGTGACAGAAGAAAAGAAATGCTCAGAGATATAGCTGTATTGACAGGCGGTCAGGTTATTTCAAGTGAAGTAGGTCTTGAACTCAAGGATACAACTATGGACCAGCTTGGACACGCTCGTCAGGTAAAAGTTGACAAGGAAAATACTATCATTGTTGACGGCTCAGGCGACCAGGGCGAAATAAAGGCAAGAGTTTCACAGATAAAGGCTCAGATAGAGGTTTCAACATCTGACTTTGACAGAGAGAAGCTCCAGGAAAGACTTGCAAAACTCGCAGGCGGTGTAGCAGTAATTAAAGTAGGTGCTGCAACTGAAATTGAGATGAAAGAGAAGAAGCTCCGTATAGAAGATGCTCTTGCAGCTACAAAGGCAGCCGTTGAAGAAGGTATCATAGCAGGCGGTGGTACAGCACTCCTCAATACAGCAGATTCTGTAAAGACTCTCGTTGATACTCTTGACGGTGACGAAAAGACAGGTGCAAAGATAGTTCTCAAGGCACTTGAAGAACCTGTACGTCAGATAGCTGCAAATGCAGGTCTTGAGGGTTCAGTAATAGTTGACAAGATAATGTCAGCAGATAAAGTAGGCTATGGCTTCAACGCTCTCACAGAAACATATGCTGATATGATGGAAAACGGTATCGTTGATCCGACAAAGGTTACACGTTCAGCCCTCCAGAATGCCGCATCAGTTGCAAGTATGGTTCTCACAACAGAGTCACTTGTTGCAGATAAAAAAGAACCTCCGATGCCTCCGGCACCTCCTGTAGATCCCTCAATGGGCGGAATGTATTAATTCATAATTAATAATGAATAATTGAATAAAAAATGGCAGGCAGAAAAATTTTCTGTCTGCTTTTTGTATTTCAAAATGTCACTCCGAGCAAAGTTTTGTCATTCCGAGCGTAGCGAGGAATCTTTTATAAAAATTTATCCTAAAAAATATTACTATTGCAAAATTGGCAATAATAGAGTATAATAATATCAAAGAAATTTCATTTTCTTTATGTTTGGAAATATTTGTACATTTTAGATTGTACATAAAAAATTATAATTAGGAGATGGTTTAAAAATGGGTATTATCAGAGCAGCAGTAAATGCAGTAGGCGGAGGATTGGCAGATTCCTATCTTGACGCATACCGTGCATATCACATGGGACCGAGAACGGCAGTTTGTCCCGGCGTATTTGCAGATGACGGTACAGGCAGAAATGCCAATACAAAACGTGCCAATAATGTCATTTCAAACGGTTCTAAAATTTACGTTGATGCAAATCAGCTTATGTGTCTTGTTGACGGCGGAAAGGTTGTTGACTATTCAGCAGAGCCCGGTTACTATACTGTTTCAAATTCAACTGCACCGTCACTTTTCAACGGCGAATTCAAAAAGACCTTCTCAGATGTATGGGACAGAATAAAATTCGGCGGTAATCAGTACAAAGAGCAGAGAGTTATCTATATCAATCTCCGTGCAATGGAGGGTATAAAATTCGGTACAAGAACTCCTGTTCCTTATTTTGATGAAAAATATCAAATAGACGTTGCTGTAAGGGCTTTCGGTACTTTCTCAGTCAAGATAGTTGAGCCTTGGAAATTCTTCAATGAAGTTATCCCGCATGAGTGCGTTATGGAGGGTGCAAGCCTTGATGTTGAGGGCTTCCTCAATGATACATTCATGTCTGAATATCTCGGAGCATTGGGCGAGGCACTCAGCAATATGTCGGTTGAGGGCATACCGCTTTCAAGAATACCTACTCAGACAAGTAAACTTTCAATGTATATGAGAGATGCCCTTGATGCAGTGTGGAAGGAACACAGAGGCATTGAGATAGTAAATGTAGGTATTTCGAGTATTACATATGATGATGCTACACAGAAGCTCCTTCAGAAAAGAAATGAAGCAGCTATATTCACTGATCCGAGTATGCGTGAGGCTTATGTACAGACATCAATTGCAGACGGTATGAAAGCAGCAGGTTCAAATCCCAACGGTGCAGGCAATGCATTTATGGCAATGAATATGGGTATGAACGCAGCAGGCGGATTTATGAATACAGCTTCAAATAACAATATGCAGCAGATGCAGATGCAGCAGCAAATGCAGCAACAGCAGATGCAGCAGGCTAATGCAGGCGGTTGGGATTGTTCATGCGGTCATAGGGGCAATACAGGCAAGTTCTGTGCTGAATGTGGTGCAAAGAAGCCTGAGCCTGCAGGTTCATGGAAATGTATCTGTGGTGCGACAAATACAGGTAAATTCTGTGCAGAGTGCGGTGCTAAAAAGCCTGAGAGCGATACATGGGATTGTTCATGCGGTCACAAGGGAAATACAGGCAAATTCTGTGCAGAGTGCGGAAGCAAACGTCCTTAAAAAGCCTTGTATAAAATGAAAATCTGACGAAATAATACAGACCTGTTTAAGTAAATAAAACACTTAGACAGGTCTGGTCAGTATAGGGGGAAATTTTTTTAATGGAAACCGTTGCATATAAATGTATAAACTGTGGAGGACCGCTGCAGTATGATCCTGCTAAACTGAAATTTGCTTGTGAATATTGCAGGAGCGATTTCACTGAGGCTGAACTCAAAGCGCATTTCGGTGAATTGGATGATGACCTCAAAAAGGATGCTGTAGATGAGCCTGAAACACCAAAAGAAGAAAATGCTGATGAATTTTCGGAAAATACCGTTATTTATTCATGTCAGAACTGCGGTGCGGAGATAATGGCTGAAAAAACTACAGCAGCGACTTTTTGTATATATTGTCATAGTCCTGTCGTACTTACAAACAGACTGACAGGTAAATTCAAGCCTGATATGGTGATACCGTTCAAGATATCAGAGGAGGATGCCAAAAAGAAATTCTTTGATATGTGCGGAAAAAAGTTATTTTTGCCGAAGAAATTCATGAAGAATGCCGAGCTTGATATGATAAAGGGAGTGTATTATCCGTATTGGATGGTGGATTCTCTCAAGAACGGAACAGTCCGTGCAACAGCAAAGAATGTTGAAAGATGGACTGAGGGAGATACTCGTTATATTAAAACAAGTGTCTATAAAGTAAAGCGTGCGGGAAAGATAAATTTTACAAATTATCCTCACTCTGCATTGGCAAAAGAAGACCATAATATGATGAAGTATGTCAATCCGTATGATGACAATGAAATGAAGCAGTTCACGATGGCATATCTGTCGGGATTCCTGGCTGAAAAGCGTGACAGTGAAAGAGATGCCGTTCAGAGTGTCGTTGACAAGGAGCTTCAGGGATATGCCAAGAAGATATTCGGTGAAACGATGTCAGAATATGACAGCTATGAAATAGACGATATTAATTTGAATACATTGAACGAATCATGGAAATATGCGTTGATGCCTGTATGGATGATGACCTTCAACTATGAGGGCAGGAATTTTATCTATGCCATGAACGGTCAGACAGGAAAGACCTATGGTGAATTGCCGTGCGATAAGGGAAAGTTGGCATTGTTCGGAGTAGGCGTATTTATTGTCCTGATGATAATAGGCATACTGTTGGGAGGATATTTCTGATATGAAAAAGACAGGGAAAATTCTTATAAGTGCTTTGGCTGTAATGCTTATTTCAATTGCAGTGATGTTCGGTGCAGTGTCCGTAAGTGCCGTATATGAAGAACAGGATACAAATATGTCCGTTGAACAGATGGCTTATGATGATTACTATGATGAAGGTTCAGGCTCTGTTAACATGGGCAGGACAATTGGAACGTCACTTGTTGTAAGCATTATAGGTTCGGTAGTTGCTGTACTTGTTGTATTCGGCAGATATAAATTCAACGGCAGGACAGAACCATATCCGTATACAAGGAAGGCTCCGTTGGAACTGACAGACAGTGAGGATGTACTCGTTGATCAATATGTAAAGACAGAGAGGATAGAACGCCGCTAAAAATAATGTGAACGGAGGACAGTTGTTATGAGATTTGATGTAATGCCCGTAGCAACAGAAAAACAGATACTCGAAGTCGAGGAAGCTGCCAATCATGTTTGGCATAATTATTATAAAGATATATTTTCCGAAGAACAGATAGATTATATGCTTGAAAAATTCCAGTCGAGAGAGGCTCTCAAGGCCCAGATATCAAACGGTTATGTATACTATATGATACTTGCAGACGGTGAGCTTGCGGGATATATGTGCTATATTATAAAAGATGACCATGTATTTTTATCAAGACTTTATATAAAAGCCGAATATCGCCGTCAGGGGCTTGCAAGGAAAACTATTGCTCATTTGGAGAATATATTTTTGTCACCCGAAAATGATTTTCAGAATATCAGAAAAATACGCCTGAACGTTGAAAGAAAGAACAGCTTTGCGATAAATGTTTATGAACATCTGGGATTTAAGAGAGTAAAGCCTGTTAATGTAAATATAGGCAGAGGCTTTTTCTGCGAAGATTACGTTATGGAAAGAGCGATAAAGGAATAATGTCATGGGCAAAAAGCTGAAGGAATATATAATTCAACTGCAAAAACTGCTTGAAAGCGGTGAAAATATAGAAAATATCGAAGAACTGAAAAAGGAGCTGCTTGTTGAGATAGGCTTCTGGCAGCATGAAAGATTTATACATCTTTTGGTGACAGTATTATTTGCACTGATGACGCTGGCAGTTTTTATGATATTGCTTTTTTATCGGCAGATATCAATGCTGATACTTCTTATCGCACTGCTTTCCCTGATGATACCGTATATAAGGCATTATTACATACTTGAGAACGGTGTGCAGACACTCTATGTATTTTACGAGGAACTGACAAGAAGACAGGGAAATATACCTGAAAGCTGTGTTCCTGAATTAAAGGGTGTTGTTATAAAAGAACTCAGGAAATAACAAAAAAATCATCTCCCTCATCATGAAAATGGGGGAGATATCTTTGTTTATTTGTCTTCTGCAGTTGTATATATCTTTTCTTTTTCCTTTGACTTGATTTCGGAACCGTTGAGAGTATTCTTTATGATTCTTGAAACACGGAGGATGGAAGCCAGGTCCCATATACCGCTGAAAATAAGTCCGCAGCCGATAAATACCATTATTATATTTGCGATGCCAAAGGGCTTTGTCAGTGCAAGTATTCCGATAACAGCCATTATGACAGCACCTACAAGCTGTATCCACCATCTTTTTGAATCCATCTTGAGAAAGTCGAATGCATACTGCACTTTTATAACAGCCATGACGAGCAGTATTATCGCAAGTGAGATGTCAATGATATTGACGAAAAAATCCGGATTTGCAAGGAAGAATATTCCGAATCCGATCATTGCACCGCCCTGAACGAGTCCGAATGAGCCGAAAGCACTTTCAGCCCTTGCCATGAAATATTTTATTACCCTGAGGATGCCCCAGATGCACAATGCAGCACCGATACCCTGACATATAAGACCGTTTATTTTGTCGGGGAAGGATACCATGAGAATTCCGAGAATGATAAATGCAGCGTTCATTATCAGCATTTCAGACCTAATGTTCCTGATATTCTGCATTATGCTGTCCCATTGAGTTTGTTGTTTAGCCATAGAAGAAAGCTCCTTTCAAAAAATTTTATTAATACATTATAAAATCTAATTCTTCGTATCAACCGAGTGAACTGTCATTCTGAGGAGCGACAGCGACGAAGAATCTTCCAAAGATTCCTCACTACGTTCGGAATGACAAAGACATCAAAGTTTTAGATTCAACAAGGTATTATTAATAAAATTATAACATTCCCAAAATAAAAAGTATATAAATAAATTGTAAATTTTATATAAAAAAACAGACCTTGAATGGATATTCAAAGTCTGTATATTTTTTATGCAAAGGAGTGAAACGATAAGCCGGGTTCTGTCGTGAACAGCCATCTATCTTGGCAGCTCGTTGCCGGCACTGCTCAATGCCACCTATTCAAAGCCATCGGGCAGATGTTGAAATGCTTTATTGCGGTGTTGCTCCGGATAGGGTTTACAGGCTCCCTGAGTTACCAAAGGGAGCGGTGAGCTCTTACCTCGCCTTTCCACCCTTACCTGTACGGATACAGGCGGTATATCTCTGTTGCACTTTCCCTGGGGTCACCCCCGGCGGCCGTTAGCCGTTATCCTTGCCCTGTGGAGCCCGGACTTTCCTCAAATGCAGCCTTTCGGCTCACACTCGCAGCTGTTTATCTCACTCCCGACATACATTATATTATAATTTCAGCCAAAAGTCAAATCAATTATTTCTTTAAAAGCTAAATAATTTTTGCTTGGCTTTGAGGGAGAGGAAACAACTGCAAATTCTATTGTTTCAAAGTCATAAAGATAGTCTTTCAGGACATTAGACCATACCCTTGCAACAAGTGTTGGAGAATTTCTGAAAGCACCGCAGCCAAATGCACCAAGTATCAAAGTATCTTCATTTTCGGATTTGGCTATATCAAGTATTCTTTTTGCACGGCTTTTGTGGATATTCTCCAATTCTTCTTTTGAAACATTTACGGGGTGATAGAAGTTATTGAGATTTGGAGCGGCACAAGTTATGACATCAACTTTGTACTGTTGATTTTCGGGAAGATATGTGTATTTTCCGTCATCAGACTTAAAGACAACTATATCGGGGGAGTATATGCAGTCATCATTGTAGGTTGAATCCATTTTACCGCCCTTGAGCATTGATAAATGCTTTTTATGGAAGTTGTTGTATGTATTGCTTTCGCTTATTGCAAAGTACAGTGTACTGCATCTGCAAAGGCACTCCTCCTGAGCGGAAGCACCTGTTTTTACACCGCCTCCCGCATGAGTGGCGGAGGCGAAATTCAACACACAAACTTTTTTGTCTTTGTAATTTTGTGCAGCCTGAAAGCTCCTGTTCATTGAAACAAATACCTTTGCAGGTTCGGAAAATCTGTGATTTTCGGCAAAAGGCTTTATTTGGGAATTGTCTGAAACGATATATTGATTTCTGATGGTATTTGCAGCGGCATTTTTCAGCTCTGCACTGTTGTTATAGATTTTTTCAGTGTCTGCAAATACGGATATCAAATTTATCATAGATTTACCCTCCTGATGATTTTTTGGATTTTGGCTTGAAATTTGATGTATCTGTCAGTTGTGTAAGACCTGCAAACATGAATATATTATAGGAAAAGTCCATAAGATGATGTTCAAGAACACAGGCGATAAGAACTACAATAATGACTGAGACCAATGCATAGTCTTTTTTTCTGATACTTCTCAGCATAAGAAATGTAAGATACAGGAGTATTACAGCAAACAGTATAAGTCCGTAATTAAGAGCAATCTTAAGATAGGAATTGTCTATGAAGGTATAATCCTTGACGGGTGCATTGGAACCGCCGAAGCCTTCTTCAAGGAGATAATTTCCCTGAAGGTGAAAACCGTATCTTGATATCATTTTCATGCCTGTAGTAAGTCTGTGTATGATACTGTTTTCGTCATAAAAACCTTTTGATGACAGATATGAACCGAATATAAGAGTTGACAGTATAGAAAATACAGCAAATATTACAGGTGAAGCGATAAGAATTTTTTTTGCTTTGTCAAATAATTTATAAAACCACTTTGTTCTGAATAAGACCGCAAGTATCAGTATGCCTAAAATTAATATGAAAGTTGTTTTGGTATCGCAGAAGTGCTTCAGAAACAGTGCTGACAATAATATTACAGGGTAGTCAAACCATTTCAGATTTCCTTCTCTGAAGTAAAAATATGCAAGTAATAAAAACAGCCAGTGTGCGGCATAGTCTGTCGGATAGATAAATCCGAAGGAATGGCGTGGGGGTGTGTTGGCACCTGCAAAAACGACAAGATCAGTAATTCGTCCGAATTGTGACATACAGGTCACGAAGGATATTATTATCATTCCTGTCACGAATACCGCAAGGCATAATTTTTTGAAATCCACCTTGTCGGCAGCAATGATTAAAAGTATATAAATACACATTGCAAGCGGATTGACGGTACTGAAGGAAAGAAGGAATATTGAAAATATTATAGCAGCAAATGCAGTAAAGATAAGTGCTTTGAAATTGCTGTTGTCTCTGTCATAAATAAGTATTTTTAATAATAATAATGAAATTATTGTGAAATTCAGCAGTGTCATACTGCTTCTTATGTAAATTGCCCATGGTGTCATTGTTGTAAGCATCATTTTGTTTACATAATGTATAATAAAGCTGGAGATATAAAGTGTATTTGGAGAAACTAAACTTGAATCCTTCAGTTTATGTTCAGCTTTTTCCAAAGTAGCTTTTAATTTTTGGGGATCGTATGAGATTGTCATATATGATCCTCTTTATTACTGTCTTGCACAGCCTGATTTTCTTGCAGCTTCAATGACAGCTTCTGCAACGGTTTTTCCGACACGCTTGTCAAAGGCTTTCGGAAGGATATAGTCCTCGCAAAGTTCGCTGTCATCGACAAGTGATGCAATGGCATATGATGCAGCTACTTTCATATCTTCATTTATCTCTCTTGCACGGCAGTCCAGTGCACCTCTGAAGATTCCGGGGAATGCAAGTACGTTATTTATCTGATTCGGGAAATCTGAACGACCTGTTCCGATAACTCTTGCACCTGCATTTTTGGCAAGGTCGGGCATTATTTCGGGAGTGGGATTTGACATTGCAAATACAATGGCATCTTTATTCATTGATTTGACCATATCTTCACTGACAATATTTGGAGCGGATACACCGATAAACACATCCGTTCCTTTCATTGCGTCTGCAAGAGTGCCCGTAATATGTTCAAGATTTGTTATTTTTGCCATTTCAGCCTTTTCAGAATTGAGACGGGCATCACCCTCGCATATTATACCCTTACTGTCACACAATACAACATTCTTTACACCAATATTCATTATATGTTTTGTAATGGCAATACCTGCCGAGCCTGCACCGTTTACGACTACTTTTATATCTTTTATATCTTTCTTGACTATCTTCAAGGCGTTGAGCATAGCTGCCGCAACTATAACGGCTGTACCGTGCTGGTCATCATGAAATACGGGTATATCGCAAATTTCTTTGAGTTTTCAGCAATGTCTTCAAGATTTATTCCTCCGAAACTTCCCGAAATCAAATAAACAGTACGGACAATTTCATCAACATCTTTTGAGCGTATGCAAAGAGGAAAAGCATCTACATCACCAAATTCCTTGAACAATGCACATTTGCCCTCCATAACAGGCATACCTGCTTCGGGACCTATATCACCGAGACCGAGTACTGCTGTACCGTCTGTTATAACGGCAACAAGATTATTTCTTCTTGTAAGCTGAAAAGATTTGTCATAGTCTTTTTGAATTTCAAGGCAAGGTTCTGCAACACCGGGAGTATATGCAAGTGAAAGCTCTTTTGAATCCGTGATGGGAGCTCTTGATATTACCTCAATTTTACCTTTCCATTCATAGTGCTTCTGGAGTGATTCTTCTCTGATATTCATTTTTCATTTATCCTTTCATTTATGAGTGATAACAAAATTATATTACAAAAATTTTGAAAAGTAAATAGCTGTAAAACAAATCATTTCTGTATTGACGAAAATACTCTGTGATAGTATAATTTGAGTATCTTATGAAAGATTCGGAGTATAAAATGGAAAAGGAAATAAGTGTGATAATACCTGTATATAATTCTGAAAAATATTTGGATATCTGTATCTCATCTCTTTTATCTCAGACAGTCATAAACAAAATTGAAATAATTTTAGTCGATGACGGCTCAGCGGATAAGAGCAGTGAAATTCTTGACGGATATATGAATTATCCGAATATATCTGTGTATCATACGGAACATAAGGGTGTTTCTCATGCACGAAATATAGGTATTAAAAATGCAGAAGGAAAATATATTGCCTTTATAGACTCTGATGATTATATAGAAAAGGACTATTTTGAGGAGCTTTTGAGGGAATTTTCGGGACAGTTGATATGCGGAGGCTTCACGGCAGAATATCAAAATAAAAGTATCCCGCATATATGCAGTGAAAAAACGGAGCTTTATGGTGAGAATATCATAAAAGAATTTCTCAGGGAGGATATGTTATCACCCATAGTTGCAGATAAACTGTTTTTGAAGGATAAAATAAACGGTCTGTATTTTGATGAAGGTCTTCAAATGGCTGAGGACAGGTATTTTTTATTTGAGTATCTCAAAAGAACGGACAGTATAAAAATACTTCCTCTCGGCAAATATCATTACATGATGAATGATGATTCTGTTTGCAGAAATACTTTTGATGAAAGAAAAATCGGTTCTTTGACAGTTTGCCGGAGAATTACCGAAAGTATCGGGGAATTATATCCGTCACTGTTGCATTATGCAAGGTGCAGTGAAATAGACATGAAATGCAGGGTATACGGTGAAATATATTATTTTGGAATGGTCGGGGAATACAGTGATATATTCAAGGAACTCAAAAAAGAAATACGTCACTTTGATGTTTTTGAAAAAATTAAGTATTCAAGCAGGAAACATACATTTGCACTGATAACGGCAAAAATAAGCCCGAAATTATATATGTTCCTCAAGAATAACATGAAATTGCAGTATAAACAGCTATGGAAAAAATAATTTTATCAGTAATAATACCTGTCTATAATGTCGGGGAATACCTTTCCGAATGTATAGAAAGTGTCCTGAGTTATCCGAATACAGAAATAATACTTGTCGATGACGGTTCAACTGACGATTCAGGCAGGATATGCAACAGCTATGCAAGGAAAAATGTTTTTGTCATACACAAACAAAACAGCGGTCTTTCAGATGCACGAAATACAGGCTTGAATATTGCAAAGGGCAAATATGTATTTTGCGTTGATGCAGATGATTATATCATAAATATGAAAAGTATAATTGATATTGTTTCAGAAATTGATTGTGAGGTACTTCTTTTTGATGGAATGGGAGATAATTATTATACTCACAGAGGACTGCATGAAAATGTGCATTATACAGGAATTGGATGTATCGAAGCACAGTTAAAAAAATGCGGTGATTATCCGACAACTGTATGGTTGGGTATATACAAAAGAGAATATCTCTTAAAAAACGGTTTTTATTTCCAAAAAAATCTTCTGCATGAAGATGAACTTTGGACTCAAAAGGTTCTAATCAATGCAAGTGATGTTCTTTATATTCCCGAAAAGCTGTATTTTTACAGACAGAGGGAAAATTCCATAACAGATAAGACAGGTAAAAAGAATATATCCGATTTGACATATATTTTCGGAGAACTGTTTGAATATACGGATAATAAACTGATAAAAGCCAATATCGCCAAGCGTTATCTTCATTCAATCGTGAAATTCAGGGCATGGAAATATCCTGATTTGAAAATAGACAAGAGAAAAATATTTTGCAGTGCAAGGGGATTTGACAAATTTCGTGCATTAATATTGCTGATAAATACCAAATTGTACTGCACATTATCGGAGAAACTGAAATGATGAAGGAATGTTTGAAATATATCATAGACCTGCCGAAAACAGTTTATTTCAATTACAGATGTCTGCCTAAAAATCAGGCTGTGAAATTGCCTGTCCGTGTGAGATATAATACAAAATTCGGTATCCTTGATAAAAACAGTGTTGTCATAAACGGAGACTGCGCAAGAAGCATGATAACATTAGGTTACAGGGGCGGAAAATTCGTAAATGAACACAAGGGATATATAAGCATTTCAAACGGAAAAATTATTTTCAACGGAAAATGCAATCTTGGTGAGGGTTTTGGAATATCCGTTGAAAGCGGTGAATTGTCTTTCGGGAATAATTTCTATGCAAACAGGAATTTACTTATAGAATGTCAAGAAAAAATAATTTTCGGTAAAGATGTTCTTATTGGCTGGAACGTAAGTATCAGAGATACAGATGGTCATTCCGTGAATAGACAGCCGTTTGTTGAGGCAATTGAAATAAAAGACCATGTATGGATATCATCAGATGTTACTGTCCTGAAAGGAAGCTGTATCACAGACGGTTCGATAATAGCCTGCAACAGTACCGTATGCGGAATAAAAATGAAAGATAAAAATTGTCTTATAGGCGGAACTCCCGCAAAAATTATAAAAAAGAATGTTGAGTGGACTGAATGAAAAAATGTTGTCTTGTTTTGGCATACTTCGGTAAAATGCCGAAGTATTTTCCGCTGTTCCTGAAAAGCTGTGAGTATAATCCGAAATTTAATTTTCTCGTACTGACTGACGATAAAATGAAATATCCTTATCCAAAAAACGTGAATATTGTTTATATGTCATTTGATGAAATGAAAAATAAGATACAGTCATATTTTGACTTTGATATATCACTGAAGAATCCCTATAAATTATGCGATTACCGCCCTGTTTTCGGATATATCTTTGAGTATATGCTGAAGGATTATGAATATTGGGGTTACTGTGACAATGATATTATCTTTGGGGATATCGAAAAATTTTTCATTGAGGGCTATGACAAAGCATTTTGCCTCGGACATCTGACGATATTCAGAAATACACATGAAAACAACCGTCTTTTCATGTCAGAAAATATTTATAAAAAAGCATTTACATCAAGCAAAAATGTGATATTTGACGAGTGTTATAATAACAAGCAAAATATACACGATATATTTTTAAGGCACAGCAAAAAAGTATATGAAAAAGATTTTTCGGTGAATTTTAAGATACTGTCAACGAAGTTTATAAAAATTACCTTTCAGCCCGAAACAAGAGAATTTATTTCAGATGATACGGAATCTCTCTATGTATGGGACAACGGGAAAATTTTTAGATATTATATGAAAGATGAACTTGTTAAAGAAGAATATCTTTATATCCATTTGCAGGAAAGAAAAATGAAATATCAAGGAAATTTGAAAAACATCTATAAAATTATCCCGAACAGATTTTTACCTTTGGAAATGGAAATTACCAAGGATAATTTTCCGAAAATAAAGAAAAAGGCTTTTACGCTTCATCTGTTGCAGTATCATATCAAATGGAAGATTCGTGGACTCAAAAGACGCTTAATAAGTATGTCATTCCGAACAGAGTGAGGAATCTTTTAAAGATTCTTCGTCACTTCATTCCTCAGAATGACAGTACAGACAGGGGGGAGTGAGTATAAAAATTTCGTTGAAAACCGTTTATACGGGGATAATGCTTATATTGCTGTATAATGCGGTATTTGTGAAATTTCCGTATCTTTTCATACAGCGTATAACAGCAATAATATTATTTCTTGCGATATTGCCGAATATCTGTTTCAGGAAAAAAGATATTTTTATACTCATTTTATTTGGAGTGTATTCGATATTCACAATGATTTCGGCATTCGTCAACAAGGATAATTATATTTACACACATACTCTTGTCGGTGGTGCTTTTCATGTCCTGATAATATTTGAAATAATACAGGTGCTTTTATATGCACTGAAATTCAAAAATATTCAATTTGTTATCAAAATATTTCTTTTTTTATCGTTTGTGTATGTTCTGATGAATGATTTTTTAGTGCTGTTTTATCCGAGAGCATTCAGATATGAATGTCTTTTGGGAAACAAATTTTCCGTTTCATACAAGCATATTGAATTGGTAGTGCTTTACTGTATGCAGAGAAAGAAAAATACTTTCCTGCTTGCGGGAATATTTGTATTATCGTTTTACATAAGTGTAAGGGTAAATTGTATGACGGGTGCAGTGGGTATCGGAATATTGGCGGTACTTATTTTTATAAGAGCTGAAAAATTACTTCAAAAAAGAATATTTTTTGTTTCAGCCGTGGGAATGTCGGTAATATTTCCGTTTGTATATGATTTTGTTATGGGGATATATCCCGTGCAGTATTTTATCGTCAATATCCTGCACAGAACGGCAGGCATGACAGGAAGAACGGTAATATTCGATTATCTGCCCTTGATAATTAAAAATCATTTGATTTTTGGATACGGTTATAATACAGCGTATGAAGTGTGGATAGGTGCAACAGACTGGTATCCCAATGCACAGAATGGTTTTTGGAACTGTGTATGTGAACAGGGAATAATATGTGCAGTGATATTGATTTTAATTGCAGTATATGTTACAGGGCTGAAGGAAAATAAAAATTGTTATCCATTGATGTGTATTGTGTACGTTTATGCAATTCTGGGAACTGTCGAAATAACAATGGATATAACATTCATAGCATGGATAATAATGCTTTATGCAATGAAAAGGAGCGGTAAAAATTATAAGCGTGATAATCCCCGTATTCAACGGAGAAAAATATATATCGGAGTGCATTGAGAGTGTTTTATGCCAAAGCTACGGAGATTTTGAAATTATAGTCATAGATGACGGTTCAACAGACAATACACCTGAAATTTGCGGAAAATTCGATAAAATAATATATTTCCGTCAGGAAAATAAAGGTGTTTCAATGGCACGCCAAAAGGGTTTGGAACTTGCAAAGGGCGAGTATATAACATTCATTGACAGTGATGATACTATCAAAACGGATTTTCTTGAAAGAATGTCAAGTGAAATTAAAAATTATGATATAGTGTGCTGTAATTCCGTTGATGAAGCCGAATATAAAAATGATATTTACATAAATCAAGATGAAACTGTCTTTGACAAAGAAAAAGTTTTGGGGGATTATTTTTCTTTAAAGCGATATACTACTTGTATATGGGGAAAGTTGTTTCGGAAATATATTCTCGAAAAAATAGAATTTCCCGATATGGACTATGCCGAAGATACTTATATCATTCATAAATATTTTGCAATGTGTGAGAGTATCAGACTGATAAAATATCAGGGATATTTTTACAGAAATAATCCAAATGGTGCAATGAATGGCTTTATGGGATTTAATCAAAAATATGATATGCTTAAATGCAGTCTTTTTATTTATGAGGAGTGTATGAAATATCCGTCTGTTATTCATTCGGCTGAAAGGAAGCTGACGGAATGTTTATTTGATTTAGCCGTACATTTCGATATAAGAGATGAAATTATCGAAAAAGCATTTGCATTAGCTGAAAAGAAGTTACTCAAAGGAAAATTATTGATATTGTACAGATATTTCCCGAAAATAATGCCCCGAAAAGGCTTGACAATAGGTATACATACTCTCAATGACAATGAAAATTACGGCAACAGACTGCAAAATTACGCTGTCAATTATATATTTTCAAGATACGGGAAAGTATATAATATCGGCAAAAGTTTTTTTAATTTCAAGTATCTGATATGGCGGATAACGGGCGGTAAAATCGAGAGATTTTTCCCGAAGAAAAATTACAGGGTATATAAAATAACGGATTTCAACAGGCGTATGAAATACACCAAAAAAGCTGATATAAACATTTACGGTAGTGACCAGATATGGAATCCCTATTATGCTGGCAAATCTCTTATAAATCCCCTGACGAAAAATAATATTGCCTTTTGTGCAAGTTTTGGTTTAAGTGAAATTCCAAAGGAGTATGAAAATTTATTTCGTGAGGGGTTGGAAAAATTTGATTCTGTTTCAGTCAGAGAATACAGGGGAAAGGAGATATTTTTGGATTACACGGGCAGAAATGCCGAAATATTATGTGATCCGACAATGTATGTGCCGAAGGAACATTGGAGAAGTCTTGAAAAATGTCCGAAAGGCTTTGAAAATAAAAAGTATGTTTTTGAGTATTTTCTTGACGGCGGTAATAATGATAAATTCAGCGTTGAGGAACCGCCCATGCAGTCGAGAATTGATACTCTTTTGAAAAGAGCCGAACATGGAATAAATTTTGAACTTGAAAGACGAAAAACTGATAAATTCATCATGTCTGCATTGAAGAATATAAAAAAATAGGCTGTATACAGGAAAAATCCGTATACAGCCTTTGAAATTTTTTTAGAAAAATGTATTGACATTGACCTTGCGTCATGGTTTATACTTGTTTCAAGGGGTGAGAAATTTGAAAATGCTTATAAAGGAATTCGCAGAATTAACTGGTGTCACAGTAAGAACTCTCCGTTATTACGATAAAATAGGCTTGCTGAAACCGTCTTTCATTGACCAGAACAACGGTTACAGATTCTATGACGAAAAATCCCTTGAACGTATGCAGGAAATTTTATTTTACCGTGAGCTTGATTTTTCGCTGAAAAGCATTTCGGAGATATTGTCATATCAGAATTATAACAAGCAGGATATTATCAAAGAACAGAAATATCTCTTGACACTCAAAAAACAAAGGCTTGAAAAAATTATTTCGGCTCTTGAAGCTATCGAACAGAAAGGAGAAATTCAAATGGATATATTCGACAACACACAATTTGAAAATGCAAAAAATGATTTTGAAGACGAGGTGAAAAAACGCTGGGGAAATACCTCGGCATACAATGAATATAAGTCTAAATCAAAGGATATTACAAATAATGTTTATGAAGATTTTGACAGTATTTTCGGGGAATTTGGGGATTCTATGAAAGAGGGTTTTTCACCGTCTGACAATGATGTACAGTTGCTTGTCAAAAAATTGCAGGATTTTATAACGCAAAATTTCTATAACTGCACAAATGAAATTCTTTCAGGCTTGGGACAAATGTATGTCTGTGACGAGAGATTCAAAAATAACATTGACAAACATGGCAAAGGTACTGCAGAATTTGTTTCATCTGCAATAAAAATATTCTGTAAGAGCTGAAAAGATTCTTCGCTGTCGCTTAGAATGACAAAATTATGCATTGATTATGTCCCAAGGGGTGAGGAGTCCGACAATTTTACCGTAGGGAGTGCCATTGTCTGTGAGGAATATCACGGCTAATTTTTTGCTTCTGAAAGGCTTTTTTTCAAATTCCGCCCTTACTTCAAACAGACTGACATCTTTGTGCATGAACTTGAAACGCTCATTTTCATGCTTATCTGGTGGGAGGAATTCCTCGAAATCACCTATCGTTAATTCTTCGGTGATACCGTATTTCAGGGCATAGCTGAAAACAGTGCTTATACTGAAAACACCTATAAATTCACCCTCGGATACAACGGGAATATGAGAAAATCCCATTCTCTGCATTTTTTTCATGACAGTCTGGGCTTTTTGCGTGGGGGATGTTTTGAGGACATTTTCATAGGTTGTGCAGAAGCCTATCGCAAGGGGAGGTCTTTCAACGTATTGTATCACTTCATCAAGAAATTTTATGATACCCTCTGACGGTTCAATGATGGGTTCACCGCCTATATCAGCGTGATGTGAGAGGAAATTCCTTATCTCACGGCATAGGTCAAGCTTTTCCCTGTAATTCTTGCTTTCCTTGTCGTTTATGAACTTGACAACGGGACTGCCGAAAGTTTTTTCGTCAAGCCCGTATTTTAAATTTAGAGCTTCTTCTAATTTTTTGTACCTGTCGAGAAAATCGTCACTTCTCATAATTCATTCCTCACTTTCCAGTTATATTCTTTGAGTCTGCCGTCATTGGACAGCTCAGGGAAATCCCATTGTCTGAGAACCTCATAGGCTGCAACAGCGGCGGCACTCGATAAATTAAGACATCTTGCTCCGTCAAGCATTGGTATCCTTACAGTCGATTCGGGATTGTCATATAAAAGTTTTTCGGGTAAACCTTTTGTTTCCTTTCCGAAAACTATATAGCATTTATCGGGATATGAAATATCCGTGTATCTGTGATTGGCTTTTTTGGAAAAATAGTAGTAAACCCCGCCTTTGGTCTTTTCAAAGAAATCTTCAAGATTTTCATAGTACGTCAGGTCAAGGTAATTCCAGTAATCAAGCCCTGCTCTTTTGAGATGCTTGTCGGTGGGAGTGAATCCCATAGGCTTTACAATGTGAAGTCTTGCACCTGTCACGGCACAGGTTCTTGCAATATTTCCTGTATTCTGAGGTATTTCTGGTTCAACAAGTACGATATTCAATTCAGACATTATATATACAACTCCGTTTAATTATTTCAATTTTAATTATAATTATAATATTTTCCCGTGATAAGTCAAGATGAAAACTTATTTCGGGAAATTTTAAAATTTTTCTTGCAATTTGTAAAGTGATATGTTATAATACCTTTGTTATCTATGTAGGGGAGAAAGAGGTGAATCTAAAATGAAAGAGAATATTCATCCGAAGTATAATCAGACAACCATTACTTGTGCTTGCGGTAATGTTATTGAAACAGGTTCAACAAAGTCGGACATCAGAGTTGAAATTTGCTCAAAGTGTCACCCGTTCTTCACAGGAAGACAGAAATTGGTGGATACAGGCGGTCGTGTTGACAAGTTTAAGAAGCGTTTTGGCATGAAATAATGCTTGATTGCCGAAGTTTTTTTGATTAAATTGCAGTAGGTTATGGGCGGTGCATATGTCAATGTACCGCCTGTTTTCTTATATATAAAAAAGTTGGTGAAGATAATTGGCGGTTTATAAGACAGTGGAGTTTGAATCAAGTGATGAATTTATCGAGCAGAGGTCGAAATTCATCGGATATGTAAAGCCTGTTGTGACTGAGCAGGAGGCATTGGATTTTATCAATGAAAAGAGACAAAAGCATTGGGACGCAACTCACAATGTATATGCGTATGTTCTGAGAGACGGAAATATACAGAGATATTCGGATGACGGTGAACCTCACGGTACGGCAGGTGTACCGACACTTGACGTTATAATAAAATCGGGTGTAACAGATGTAGTTGTGGTAGTGACGAGGTATTTCGGAGGAATATTATTAGGTGCAGGGGGACTTGTCAGGGCATATACCAAAGGTGCGAAAATTGCCCTTGAAGCAGGAAATATAATTACAATGGAAAGCTGTAATATAGCGGTTTTGCAGTGCGACTATAATCAATACGGCAAAATATCGGGACTTATCCCAGGCAATAACGGAGTTATCGACAATACGAATTTTACGGATAAGGTTGAAATAGAGTATCATATTTCGCCCGAAAATTTCGTGAAATTTCAAAAACAGCTTGCAGATACGACTTGTGGAAGTGTCGAAACGGAAATTATAGATGAAAGATTTTTCAAGATGAAATAAAAGGACGTATACTATGAATATTGATAGAGTAAAATCTATAATTGGAGAAAATAATAAATTTCAAGATCCTTATACATCACCCGAAAGCTATTATATATGGGGAAACGAAGATGGTTTTACAGAAATTTATTTTGAAAAGCTGAAATATGCTGTCGAAAATTCGGATACGCTTATAAAATCGGCTGTTGAAAAAGCAAACAATGTTTTTGAAGAACAGTGTTCAGAATTGATTTTTGACAGCTTTGTGCTTGTACCGTCCGAAAATATGATATGTGCCTGCATTACAAATGAAAAATTTATGTTTGGGCATTTTATAGATGTGAGCTGGGATTTTGATTTTAATTTGCTTTTATCAACGATATGCTGATAAAGTATTATGATTTAATATTCGGTGATATATATGAATTTTAAGGAATATATAGAAAAGAACGGAAGTCTGACATATACCAATGTCGGAGTAAGTATGATGCCCTTGCTTCGTCAGGGTAAGGATATGTTTATTGTTTCAAAGAGGAACGGTCAGAGATGTAATGTCGGAGATGTAGTGCTTTATCGAAGACCGCCCGATAAATATGTTCTTCATAGGGTGATTGAAGTCCGTGAGAATGATTATGTGATATTGGGGGATAACTGTGTAAAGAAGGAATATGGGATAAAAGATGAGGATATCATTGCTGTTATGACAGGATATGTCCGTAACGGCAGGGAGCATAATGTTCTTGAAAAAGGTTACAGGCTGTATTCTTTTTTGTGGCTTCATACGATACCGTTCAGGACAGGAATGAAAAAAATCTCATTAAAGCTGAAAAGAATGGTAAAAAAACTTTCAAAGAGATAAATTAATTATATTAATTTTTATAAAATATATTGAATTTATGAAAAAAAATTACTATAATATTATTATCATTAAAAGACAGGATGTGATAAGGTCATGGCTGATAAAAACAAGGCGGATGTAAAGGAAAAGGGAAAGTCGGAAGCAGACAGTATTACGGATATTATTATAAGCAATAATAAGCATATTTTTCATAAAAATATAGAGAATTTCTTTTTGGTGGATTATGAGAATGTAAAGCTGGATGGTCTGATAGGTATCGAGAACCGTAAAAAAACGGATTCAATATGTATATTTTACAGTAAAAATGCAGATAAAATGTCATTTGACCTTCATGCAGTGCTGAACAATACAAAGGCAGTCATAAGTACACAGAGAGTAAGAGTCGGCTATAAGAATGCCCTGGATTTTCAACTGTCATCATTTTTGGGATATACAATAAGTCAGAGCAGTGAAAACTGCAAAAAGAAAGCATCATATTACATCGTCACAAAGGACAACGGCTTCAACTGTCTCGTTGACTACTGGAAAAAACAGGGATATGATGTGTATATCGTGAAAAACCTCATGACACAGGATGAAATACAGGATGAACTCGAATATAAGGTAGGAAAATTGCTTGATGATGAAGATGATATAAAATTTGCCGTTGAATGTATCAAAAATTGCGAAACGAAGTCGGAAGTAAATGCTGCAATGATGAAAAAATACGGTGACGGCAAAAAAGTAAGTCAGGTGTATCAGGCAATAAAACCACTTATGATAAACAAGCTCTGATGGACGAAAGCCTTTACAGCTTTCGTCTTTATTTTTTTATTGACAAAGAGGATAAATAAATTATAATATTATTTATCAAATTAAAAAAGGAGGTTGGAAAATGGAATTTTGGGAATTGGTAGCATTTACATTGAGGATAGCAGCACCGATTCTGGCATTTATTATATTGTCAGTTTGTTTTTGGTCGCTCAATGACGGCAGACGAACTGACCATGCACTTGTGGTTTTGCAGGATGATAATACGGGAAAAATTTATCCCGTGACATTCTGGGAAAATCTTATCGGCAGAAGTGATAAAGCAGATATCTGTGTGGAGAATGATATGACAATTTCAAGAGAACACGCTGTTTTACTGAGGAGGGATACGGGCTGGTTTGTAACTGACATAGGCTCAAAAGCAGGCGTTTATGTTAATGAAAAGAAAATAAAAGGTCGCTGCATGGTATATATAGGAGATAAGATATCTCTTGGAAATACTTCTCTTATTCTCAGGCGTGTTGATGAAACAAAGGAAAGCTCAAGAACAAGAGTTTCAGGAACTGCCGTCAAAAAATCCGTTTCGGGAACATTTCTGCTTGCACTGATAACATTTTATATTATCATGATTTCAACTGAGGCGATGATATATGTCAGGGATATATTATATCTTATTCCTGTGGCACTGTTTGTTGCAGTCATGTGGATATTCCATAAATTCTCGGACAGGTTTATGAAAATAAAACACTTTGAGCTTGAATCAATAGCCTTTCTGCTGACAGGTACAGGTATTGTCATGTGCAATACATACAGCAGTCGTCTGGGATATATGCAGCTTATCGCAACGATAATAGGACTGTGTATTTTCAGCTTTATAGTGTGGTTTATAAAAGTACCTGATAGAGTCATATATTGGCGTTTGATAATGTCTGTATTTGCAATACTTATGCTCGGAGCAGCGGCTGTTTTCGGAAGAGAGGTCAATGGTGCTTCAAACTGGGTATTTATAGGACCTTTTTCGTTTCAGCCGTCAGAATTTGCAAAGGTAGCATATATTTTCATAGGTGCAGGAACTCTCGATCAGCTTCAGAAGCTTCAGAATCTTCTGGGATTTATCATAGTAACGGCAATATGTATACTGATACTCGGATATATAAGCGATTTCGGCTCGGCACTTATATTCTTTGTTGCTTTTATTATAATATCATATCTCAGGTCTGGTGATATGAGAAAGATAATGACCATAGGAGCAGTAGCAATTATAGGAGCATTTTTTATACTGACACTCAAGCCCTATGTTGCAGAGCGTTTTCAGGTTATCGGGCATATATGGGAATATTCGGATTCGCTTGGCTACCAGCAGACCAATACGCTTGTATGCAGTGCCAGCGGAGGACTTTTCGGTCTCGGAACGGGCAACGGAAATCTCAGATATGTAATGGCTTCCGAAAGTGACCTTGTATTCGGTGCAATAAGCGAAGAAATGGGACTTATTTCCGCATTGATGTTAGCTGTTACGATAGGCGGATTCATGATATATGCAAGGGCTGTTATAATAAAGAGCCGTTCTGTATTCTACTCTATGGCAGCGTGTTCTGCAGGAGGACTGTTGGTATTTCAGGCAGCTCTGCACATATTCGGTATTTTGGGTATGCTTCCGCTGACAGGTGTAACATTGCCGTTTGTCAGCTACGGCGGTTCAAGCATGATGGCTTGCTGGGGACTTCTTGCATTTATAAAATCCGCTGATGAAAGGACATACTACAAAAAAAGCACTGCTGAAATTCCGAAAAAAGGAGAGGTGCTTATATGAAGAAGATAAGAAAGCGTTCATTTATTGTGCTGCTGATGACGATAGCATTTTTTGCAGGACTGGTCTATCATACGGTCAATATATATATCAATGCCAAGGAATGGGTAATGAAGCCTCAGAACCTTCATCTCACGGCAGCAGGAAATCTTGATCACGGCGGAAAAATACTGGATATTAACAATGTTGTACTTGCACAGAGCATTGATGGTGAGAGAATATACAATGATGATGAACTTGTCAGAAAAGCCTGTCTTCATGTTGTGGGTGATGACAAAAACAGTAATATATTCAATTGTATTCAGGAAATATACCGTGCCGATCTTATAGGCTATGACTTTACATTCGGACTCGGTATGCCGAAAGACCTCCGAAAGGGTAAAGATATCAGGCTGACAATTGATTCAAATTTGCAAAAAGCCGCTCTGACAGCTCTCGGAGATAAAAAGGGAGCAGTTATATTTTATAATTACAAGACAGGTGCTGTTGCCTGTATGGTAAGCACTCCGACTTATGACCCTCAGAACCGTCCGAATGACCTTGAATCGAATGAGGCTTATGAAGGAGTATATTTGAACCGTGCATTATGGGGACAATATACCCCCGGCTCAACGTTTAAGCTTGTTACAGCGGCGGCAGGTCTTGAAAATATCAGGGATATTGAAAATAAAGTGCTGCAGTGCAAGGGTGCGGATATTATTGGAAATGAAGCCATTACCTGTGAATTTTCCATGGGTACTGTAAATATGAGAGATGCCGTTTGCTATTCATGCAATATTTACTTCGGACATCTTGCAACAGAGCTTGGAAAAGCACGAATGTTCAAACAGGCTGAAAAAATGGGCTTCAACAGCAGAATAGAATTTGACGGTATGGAGTCGGCGAAAAGTGTCTATGACGTATCGGAAGCGGATGTGAATGATTTTGCATGGTCGGGTGTAGGACAGTACAATACACTTGAAACTCCCATAAATGTTGCAATGATATCTGCAGCGATAGCCAACGGAGGTATTCCTGTGACACCATATATAGTTCAGAGTATTACAGACAATGACTTTGAACACAGTTCATCTTTCGGAAATGCGATAATGAGTGCCGAAACAGCAGAAAAATTATCTGATTACATGGACTATGCAGTCGAGAATAATTATGGTAAATACAGATTCAGCAGCCGATTTGACGTATGTGCAAAGACGGGTACAGCGGAAGTAAGCGAGGATGGCCAGGATGCCCATGCATGGATAACAGGTTTCTGCAAAGACGAGGACTTTCCTTATGCTTTTGCGGTAGTAGTGGAGCATGGCGGTTCGGGATATGACAATGCTATCCCCGTTGCAGCGGCTGTTCTGAGTGCGGCTGAGGAAACTCTTGATTCGGGTATGACATATAAATGAATAATATACATTAAATTCTGCATAAATGTATAAATATTTGAAAATATCAGGCGGAAGCTGTTGATTTACAGGTTAAAAATTGATATTTTACTATATGATTTTGTTGCTATTTGTATAAAAAATTAAAGAAAATTTTATTATTTTTATTTTGGAATGTACAAAAAACGGCTTGACTGAATAAATATACACGAAACACTTGATTTTATGCAAAAAATGTGTATAATAGATATTGCAGTTAAAAAATGTTTACGGAGGTTTTTAAAAATGGGTGATATAAAAAAAGTAGTTTTGGCATATTCTGGCGGTCTTGATACTTCTATCATTATTCCGTGGCTCAAGGAAAACTATGACAACTGTGAGGTTATCGCAGTATCAGGTGACGTTGGTCAGGGTACGGAGCTTGACGGTCTTGAAGAAAAAGCTCTCAAAACAGGTGCTTCAAAGCTCTATATCGAGGATTTGAACAAGGAATTCATCGAGGATTACGTTTTCCCGACAATCAAGGCAGATGCTGTTTATGAAAGCAAGTATCTCTTGGGAACATCATTCGCAAGACCGATAATCGCTAAGCGTATCGTTGAAATAGCTCTCAAGGAGGGTGCTGATGCTATCTGTCACGGTTGTACAGGTAAGGGAAATGATCAGGTGCGTTTTGAGCTTGCAATAAAGGCATTCGCTCCCGATATGAAGATAATCGCTCCGTGGAGAGAATGGAGCATAAAATCCCGTGATGAAGAAATAGATTATGCAGAAGCACACAATATTCCTCTCAAAATAACAAGAGAAACCAATTATTCAAAAGACAAAAATATCTGGCATATTTCACATGAAGGTCTTGACCTTGAAGATCCTGCAAATGAGCCTATGTATAACAAAGAGGGCTTCCTGGAGCTGGGTGTATCTCCCGAACAGGCTCCCGACAAACCTACTTATGTTACCATCTCATTTGAAAAGGGTGTTCCTGTAGCAGTTGACGGCGAAAAACTCGGTGCAGTCGAGATAGTTAAGAAGCTCAATCAGCTTGGCGGAGAAAACGGTATCGGTATCGTTGACCTCGTTGAAAACAGACTCGTTGGCATGAAGTCAAGGGGCGTTTATGAAACTCCAGGCGGTACTATACTTTATGCCGCTCATAACAAGCTCGAAGAAATTACTCTCGACAGAGATACATACCACTTCAAACAGCAGGTTGGCTTGCGTTTTGCTGAACTCGTTTATTTCGGTCAGTGGTATACACCTCTCAGAAAAGCTCTTTCAGCTTTCGTTGACTCAACTCAGGAAACCGTTACAGGTGATGTAAAACTCAAGCTCTACAAGGGCAATATCATCGATGCAGGTGTTACTTCACCGTACTCACTCTATGATATGGATATCGCTACATTCGATGAGGATGAGGTTTACAATCAGAAGGATTCAGCAGGATTTATAAATCTCTTTGGACTTCCGATAAAGGTTCAGGCTAAGAAAAATCTTATCACTGAATAATTTTTCAGTCTGATTTTAAAGAAATATGTCAGGGCGAACAGTGGTAAAATCATTGTCCGCCTTGATGTCGTTTAGAAAAGGAGTTGATTTTGTGAAACTTTGGGCAGGACGTTTCTCAAAGGAGATAGACAAAAAAACAAATGACTTCAATTCATCAATATCATTCGACAGCAGAATGTACCGTGAGGATATAGAGGGCAGTATTGCTCATGCCGAAATGATAGGTGAATGCGGTATTATCGAAAAAAGCGAATCAGAGGCGATAATTGAGGGCTTGAAGGGCATACTTGCAGATATTGATGAGGGAAAGCTTCAGATAGATCCAAATGCCGAGGATATACATACATTCATTGAGGGTGAACTTACTCAGCGTCTCGGTCAGACGGGAAAGCGTTTGCATACAGCCCGAAGCCGTAACGACCAAGTGGCTGTTGATATCCGCCTGTATCTCAAAAAGGAAGTGCAGAATATCAAAAAGCAGGTCAAGGAATTAATTGAAGTTATCTGTAATAAAGCCGAAGCATATGCAGGTGCAGTAATGCCTGGATATACCCATTTGCAGAGGGCTCAGCCGATAACCTTCGGTCATCATCTTATGGCTTATGCCGAAATGCTTTTGAGAGACCTTGACAGATTGGAATGTGCATACAGACATATGGACGAAATGCCCTTGGGAAGCGGTGCATTGGCAACGACAACCTATCCCATTGACAGAAATATTACAGCTAAACTTCTTGGATTCGACAGAGTTTCACAGAACAGCCTTGACGGAGTTTCAGACAGGGATTTCTGTATGGAGCTTGCAAGTGTTCTTTCAATAATCATGGTACATCTTTCGAGATTCTCCGAGGAAATTATCATGTGGTGTTCGTGGGAATTCAAATTCGTTGAACTTGATGACGCATTTTCAACGGGTTCAAGCATTATGCCACAAAAGAAAAATCCAGATATAGCAGAGCTTGTCAGAGGAAAATCGGGCAGAGTATTCGGAGATTTAATGACACTCTTAACAGTGATGAAAGGAATAGCCCTTGCATACAACAAGGATATGCAGGAGGACAAAGAGGCAATATTTGATGCAGTCGATACGGTCAAGATGTGCTTAACCGCATTTACTCCCATGATAGATACAATGAAAGTTCTTACGGATAATATGAGAAAAGCAGCAGCTAACGGTTTTATCAATGCAACGGATTGTGCTGATTATCTTGTTAAAAAGGGCTTGCCGTTCCGTGATGCTTATAAGGCAACGGGTACACTTGTAGCAATCTGCATAGAGAAGAAAACAACGCTTGAAGAATTGCCGATAGAGGAATACAAGAAAATTTGTGAAGTATTTGACGAGGGCGTATATGAAGCAATTTCGCTTGAAAACTGTGTGAATGGCAGAAAAGTTATAGGTGGTCCCGCAAGTGAGAATGTAAAAGCACAAGTAAAACGTGTAAAAGCGTTAATTGAAGATTAAGAGGGAATTGAAATGAAAATAAAAGTAGGAATAATCGGAGCAACAGGTTATGCAGGAGCAGAGCTTGTAAGAATACTCCTTACACACCCGCAGGCTGAGATTGCCGCTATAAGTTCAGTCAGCTTTGAGGGAAAGAAATTGAGTGAGGTTTATCCGTCATATAAGACTCTCTGTGACATGGAGTGTGGTACGCAGGATGAAGTCGTTGCAAAAAGTGATGTTATATTTGCGGCACTTCCTCACGGACTTTCACAGGAATTAGCCGCACAGTGCGACAATCAAGGTAAAGCGTTCATTGACTTGGGAGCAGATTTCCGTCTTGAAAGCGAAGATGAATACAAAGAATGGTACGGCTGTGAGTTTTTAGACCATGACCTGCATAAAAAAGCCGTTTACGGTTTGCCCGAACTTTTCAGAGAGAATATCAAGGGAAAGAAAGTTATTGCCAATCCTGGTTGCTATACAACGGGTGCACCGTTGGCACTTGCACCTGCTGTTGTTAATAATCTTGTAAGTACTGACGGAATTATAGTTGATTCCAAATCAGGCGTTACAGGTGCAGGAAGAAAGCCTAATCAGGGTAATCACTATCCCGAACTTAATGAGGGCTTCCATGCTTATAAAGTGGCTAACCACCGCCATACTCCCGAAATTGAACAGACTCTTTCCAAGTTGTCGGGCAAAAATGTAAAAATTACATTTGTACCGCATTTGTTGCCTGTCAATCGTGGTATCATATCCACCTGCTATGCAAGGCTGAATGAGGGTGTCACAAAAGAGCAGATAAGAAAATCATACGAGGATTTTTACAAAGATGAATTTTTTGTAAGACTTCTTCCTGACGGTGCAAACGCTGATATACACAATATAAAATATTCAAATTTCTGTGATATATCGCTTCACGTTGATACAAGAACAGGCACTTTCATTGCAATATCAGCTATTGATAATATGGTCAAGGGTGCGGCTGGTCAGGCTATTCAGAATATGAATATTATTTTCGGATTAGACGAAAAAACGGGCTTGATAATAGTCCCCCCTGCATTTTAAGAGAGTGGAGTTTGGAGAGTGGAGAGTTGAGCAGTTGAACTTTAAAACTTTTTTCTGAATTTCACATTAAAAAATAAGTGGATTTTGAGAATTTATTGGAAAGCGGAGATAATTCCACTCTTCACTCTCAACTCTCCACACTATTAAAAATGGAGGAAAAGAAATGGCATATAAATTTATAGAAGGTTCGGTAACGGCTGCAAAGGGCTTTAAGGCATCTGGCATACACTGCGGTATCAGAAAGAATAAATCCAAAAGAGATATTGCCTTGATATACAGTGAGGTAAAATGCACAGCAGCGGCAGTTTATACGACTAATTTGGTTCAAAGTTCACCTATTACCGTTACAAAGAAAAATCTTGCTGACGGTTATGCACAGGCAGTTATCGTAAACAGCGGCAATGCCAATACCTGTAATGCAGACGGTATTGAAAAGGCTGAAATGATGTGTCAGCTTGTTGCTGATAAGTTGGATATAAGTGCAGAGGATGTTATAGTCGGTTCAACAGGCGTTATTGGTCAGGTACTTCCGATAGAGCCTATTGCTAATGGTATGGAACAGCTTGTCAATGAACTTGACAGCACGCTTGAAAGCGGTACAAATGCGGCTGAGGCTATAATGACAACCGATACTGTCAAGAAAGAAGTTGCCGTTGAAACTGAAATTGACGGTAAAGTTGTTAAAATCGGTGGTATTTCAAAGGGCAGCGGCATGATACATCCGAATATGGCGACAATGCTTTGTTTTGTAACGACTGACGCCAAAATTTCCGCTGAGATGATTAAAAAAGCCGTTAAAACAGCGGCTGACAGTACTTTCAATATGATAAGCATTGACGGCGATACATCTACCAATGATACACTCTCTGTAATGGCTTCAGGACTTGCAGGAAATACAGAAATTACCTGTGAAGGTGAGGACTACGATAAATTTCTTGAGGCACTCACGGCAGTATGCAAGGGACTTTCAAAGATGATGGCGAAAGACGGTGAGGGTGCAACAAAATTACTTGTATGTAAAGTCAGCGGTGCAAAGACTGAAAAAGATGCAAAGGGTGTTGCAAAATCCGTTATATGTTCAAGTTTGCTTAAAGCGGCAATGTTCGGTGCAGATGCAAATTGGGGACGTGTATTGTGTGCAATAGGCTATTCAGGCTGTGACGTTGATGTCAATAAGGTTGATGTTTCATTCCAGTCGAAAGCGGGTAAAATCAGTGTATGTCAGGGCGGTGCAGGAATAGATTTCTCCGAGGAAGTCGCAAAGAAAATTCTCATTGAAGATGAGATAGATATTCTTGTTGAACTCAATGACGGAAATGCTTATGCAGAAGCATACGGCTGTGACCTTACATACGAATATGTAAAGATAAACGGCGATTACAGAACTTGATTATAATGAGGAATTAGGAGTGAGGAGTGAGAAGTATAGTGAATGTTCTTTTGTCATTCTGAGGAACGAAGTGACGAAGAATCTTTAAGATTTCTCGCTTTGCTCGAAATGACATAAAGCAGATTTACTGTATATCGCTAATCATTCTGAATGGAGATGTTAAAAATGCAGAGTAATATTTCAAATCAAGACAGGGCTAATGTCCTTATAAAAGCATTGCCGTATATACAGAAGTGGTCGGGAAAGACTATCGTAGTAAAATACGGCGGCAATGCAATGATAAATGAAGAATTGAAAAGTGCTGTAATGAGTGATATAGTGCTTTTGCAGTTGGTCGGAATAAATGTAGTATTGGTGCATGGTGGCGGTCCTGAAATAAGTGATATGCTTAAAAAGATAGGCAAGGAAAGCAAATTTATAAACGGCTTGCGTGTCACTGACGAGGAAACTATTGATGTTGTTCAAATGGTTCTTGCAGGTAAAGTAAATAAAAGCCTTGTACAAAGACTTGAACAGCACAGCGGTAAGGCTATCGGCTTGTGCGGACTTGACGGAAGAATGATAATGGCTGAGAAAAAGTCATCAGCTTATGACTTGGGCTTTGTCGGAGAGATTACAGAAGTAAATACACAGATTATCGAAGATGCCACAAAGAATGGTTATGTACCGATAATATCAACTGTTGCAGGCGGTTATAACGGTGCAGTGTATAATATAAACGCTGACTTGGCAGCGGCTCGAATTGCAGCCGAAATGAAAGCAGCTAAACTCATTCTTATGACAGATATAAAAGGCTTGCTCAAAGATAAAGATGATGAAAATACATTGATACCTGTTGTAAATGTCAGCGAAGTACCGTCACTTAAAAAAGAGGGTATCATATCGGGCGGTATGATACCCAAAATAGACTGCTGTGTTGAAGCTGTCAGACGTGGCGTAAAAAGAGCCCATATTATTGACGGCAGAATACCTCATTCGATACTTATAGAAATGTTCTCTGATGATGGTGTCGGAACAATGTTCTATTGAGGAAAATAAAATGAATAAGCCGAAAATGATATTGTTCGATTACGGCAATACGATAGTTACCGAAACAATACACGGTTTTGATAAAGGCAATGAAGCATTGCTGAAATTAGCAGTCAAAAATCCCCGAAATATAACTATCAGGGAATTGCAGGCAAAGGCTGATGAAGTAATTACGGGAATTTCAAAAAGAATGGGCTGTGATAACAGATTTTATCAGCCGTATGAATTGAAATGGACGAGCATTAACAGATATATCTATGAGTATTTCAATATAGAATTTGACAAAGGCTATGAAGAACTTGAATGGATATACTGGAACAATGCAACATCTGCAAGACCTTCCGATAACATAGAAATTTTGCTTGAATACCTCTATGAGAATAATATCCAAACAGGTGTTGTAAGCAATATAATGCTTTCGGGAAAGAGTCTGAAAAGACGAATCGGAGAAACATTGCCGAATAATCATTTTGATTTTGTAATAGCGTCAAGTGATTATATTTACAGAAAGCCCGAAAGGGAAATATTTGAAATGGCACTGATAAAATCGGGATTTTCTTCAAGTGAAGTATGGTTTTGCGGAGATAATCCGATATGCGACATAGAGGGTGCTTTGAATTCAAATATACAGCCTGTCTGGTATAAAAAGAATTTCAGGGAAAAGCCTGATTTGAAAATGCACTTACAGGGTGGATATATTGAAATAAATGACTGGCTGGAATTAAAGGATATAATAGAGAGGTGTAATTGAAAATGACCTTTGAGGAAATAAAAAATGATGAACAGCAATATATGATGCACACTTACGGCAGATTTCAAACTGCACTTGTAAGCGGTAAGGGTGCTGTTGCAAAGGACGTTGACGGAAAGGAATATGTAGATTTTACAAGCGGTATAGGCGTAAATTGTCTTGGTTACTGTGATGACGGCTGGGTGAAAGCCGTTTCGGAACAAGCCACAACTTTACAGCATATTTCAAACTTGTATTACTCACCATTGCAGACGGAAGTATCAAAGAAACTTTGTGAACTGACGGGATTAGATAAAGTATTCCTGTGCAATTCGGGTGCAGAGGCTAATGAATGTGCCATTAAAATAGCAAGAAAATACAGCTTTGACAAATACGGCAATGGCAGGCAGAAAATTGTTACACTGGTAAATTCATTTCACGGAAGAACTGTAACGACTCTCGCTGCAACAGGACAAGATGTATTTCATAATTTTTTCTTTCCGTTCACAGAGGGGTTTGAATATGCAGAGGCGAATAACATTGACAGCCTGAAAGATTGCATAGATGATGAAGTTTGTGCAGTATTTATAGAGTTAGTTCAGGGTGAGGGCGGAGTAATGCCGCTTGATAAAGCATTTGTCAGTGAAATTGAAAAGATATGCAGGGAAAAAGATATTCTCTTTATGGTAGACGAAGTGCAGACAGGCATATCAAGGACAGGTGCATTTTACTGCTATCAGAATTACGGGATAAAGCCCGATGTTGTTACATCTGCAAAGGGCTTGGCAGGAGGTTTGCCAATGGGAGCTTGTCTTTGCGTTGAAAAACTCGGAAATGTAATGACTGCGGGCACTCACGGAACAACTTTCGGCGGTAATCCTATAGCCTGTGCAGCAGCTAAAGAGGTTCTTTCAAGGGTTGCGACAGAGGACTTTTTGAAGGAAGTCAATGAAAAGGGCGAATATATCAGAGAGAAGCTTAAAACAATGGCTAATGTAAGTGAAGTTCGTGGCATGGGTATGATGATAGGCATAGTTACCGAAAAGGACAATGCAAAGGAAATTGCAAAGAAATGCGTTGAAAACGGTCTGCTTATCCTCACAGCGAAGAATCTTTTAAGACTTTTACCGCCGCTTAATATCACTTATGAAGAAATAGACAGAGGATTGGATATCCTTAAAAAAGTTATGGAGGAAAATTAAAATGAAACACTTATTGAAAATGCTTGATTTAAGCTCAGAGGAGATTTTTGAAATACTTAATTTAGCTGACCAGCTTAAATATGAGCAGAAACACGGAATTGAACACAAATTGCTTGCAGGAAAATCAGTCGGATTGATATTTGAAAAAGCGTCTACAAGAACGAGGGTTTCCTTTGAGGTAGGCACATATCAGCTTGGCGGACAGCCGATATTTTTGTCATCAAAGGATATGCAGATAGGCAGAGGAGAGCCTGTACAGGATACTGCAAGGGTACTTTCAAGGTATCTTGACTGTATAATGATACGTACATTCGCACAGAGTGAAGTAGAGGACTTGGCTAAATACGGAAGTATACCGATTATAAACGGCTTGACGGATTTCTGTCACCCCTGCCAGATTTTGGCTGACCTTATGACTATCAGAGAATTCAAGGGTAAATTAGAGGGCTTGAAGATGTGCTTTATCGGTGACGGAAATAATATGATGAACTCACTTATAGTCGGTGCATTGAAAACAGGTATGTCAATAGCAGTAGCTTGTCCCGAGGGATATGAACCCCATGAAGATGTATTGGCGTTTGCAAAGGAATACGGCGATAAATTCCAGATGTTCCGCACACCCAAAGAGGCTGTCGTTGACGCTGATGTAGTTATAACAGATGTATGGGCATCAATGGGACAGGAAGGCGAAGCAGAAAAGAGAAAAAAAGCATTTGACGGCTATCAGGTGAATGATGAATTAATGAAACTTGCAAAACCTGATGCAATGATACAGCATTGTCTGCCTGCACACAGGGGCGAGGAAATTACCGAATCTGTCTTTGAAGCACACGCAAACGAAATTTTCGAGGAAGCCGAAAACAGACTCCACGCACAGAAAGCTGTCATGGTAAAATGTATCAATAATGAATAATTTATAATTAATAATGCATAATTTTGACAGGGCAGGCAGATATATAATTTGTCTGTCCTTTTTTTGTGTAAAGTGCTATATATTG
This sequence comes from uncultured Ruminococcus sp., assembly GCA_902800065.1. GTDB lineage: Bacteria > Bacillota > Clostridia > Oscillospirales > Acutalibacteraceae > UBA1213. The sequence continues at coordinate 2,971 of CADCDE010000026.1, read as the reverse complement.
GGAATAAGTTGAAACGTAAATGTAAGGAATGATAAAAATTATTCATTATCTTGACGTTTTAGAAAAAAGGGTTTAAAATAGGCATTGAAATAATAATGAAACGGAGATGTTATCTTTTATATGAATACAAAGGTTTTTGAAGAATATGAATCGGAAGTCCGTTCCTATTGCAGACATTTCCCGACAGTCTTTACAAAGGCAAAGGGTGCGTATTTCTATGACGAGGACGGTAACAAATATATAGACTTTTTCTGTGGAGCAGGTGCTGTTAATTACGGTCACAACAATCCGGAGATAAAGAAAAAACTGATAGAATATCTTGAAAATGACGGCGTTATGCACGCTCTCGATATGTATACAGTGCCGAAAAGAGAGTTTATCGAAACATTTGAAGAAAAGGTTTTGAAGCCCAGAGGATTGAATTATAAAATACAGTTCCCGGGACCGACAGGTACAAATGCGAATGAAGCGGCTCTTAAACTTGCAAGAAAAGTTAAAAAGAGAAGAAATGTATTCGCATTCATGGGAGCATTTCATGGTATGACTCTTGGCTCACTTGCACTCACAACGGATAAATCTTCAAGAGGCGGAGCAGGTGTACCGCTGGAGAATGTTACATTCATTCCTGCACCGTATATGTTCCCTGAGCTTGACACGATAGCATATATGCAAAAACTCCTTGATGATGACCACAGCGGTATCGAAAAACCTGCTGCCGTATTCCTTGAAACAATACAGGCTGAGGGCGGTATCAGAGTATTTGACGTTGAGTGGCTTCAGAGAGTAAGAAAATTCTGTGATGACAATGATATATTGATGGTAGTTGATGATGTACAGGTTGGCTGCTGCAGAAGCGGTACATTCTTCTCATTCGAGAGAGCAAATATTCAGCCCGATATAGTAACAATGTCAAAATCAATAGGCGGTTACGGCTTGCCTTTGGCGATAACTCTTTTCAAGCCTGAACTTGATGTATGGACACCCGGTGAGCATAACGGCACCTTCAGAGGAAATCAGCTTGCATTTGTAGCCGCAAAGGGCGGTCTTGAATATATGCTTGCCAATAACATTGAAAGTGAAACCAGAAGAAAAGGTGAGCTCGTAAAAGAATTCATTACAAACGAGATACTTCCTTTGGATTCAAGGCTTGAGCTTCGTGGAATGGGACTTATCTGGGGCATAGAATTCGAGAATATCCCGGTTGTCGGCTTGGCTGATAAAGTTATCGAAAAATGCTTTGAAAATGGTCTTATAATCGAGGGTGCAGGCAGAAAGAATTCCGTTGTGAAGCTCATGCCTCCGCTCGTAGTCGAAGATGAAACTCTCATTGAGGGTATGAAGATAATCAAGAAAGCTGTTACAGAGGAATTGGGTAAGTTATAATAAAAAATTATGCGGAGAGATTAAAAGAGTATTTTATTCTCTCCTCATTTTGACTTGTATCAAGTGAGGAATAGATATGAATTTAGGATATTTTGCAAGAGTGCTTACGGGTGTAAGATTCAGTAAAATGAAAAAGGCAATAGACACGGTTCACGAAAAATCAGGACAAGGCAAAGTAAAGACTTTTTTCGATATGATAGGCTGTGGCTTGAAATATGGTGCAGGTTACTATGACTATATCATATTTGAATTCTATAACATGAATGCAGAGGAAAGAAAAACATATTTAACGAGAATGAAAAATAAATATCTCATCTCCAAACTCAACAGGAGAGATTTGAGATACATTTTCAACGAAAAGAATGTCTTTGACAAGAGATTCAAGGAATTTCTCGGCAGGGAAGTTATAGATTTGGCTGATATAGGCTATGAAGAATTTGAGAAATTCGTTGAGGGAAAGGAATATTTCTTTGCAAAGCCGAACATTGGTGAAAGCGGTAAGGGTATAGAAAAAATAAAAGTATCTGATTTCGAGGATACAAAGAAATTGTATGAATATATCAGACAACCCGAAAAGAATTTTGGAGTTATCGAGGAAGTTATCACACAGCACCCCGATGCAGCAAAAATTTATCCTAATTCCATAAACTGTCTGAGAATAGTTACGCTTGTATATGACGGTAAACCCAATATATTATATGCTGTATTTAAGATGGGAAATGGCGGAAAATTCGTGGATAATCTTGAAAACGGCGGTCTTGCGTGTCACTTTGACTTGGATAAAGGCGAGATAGTCGGACAGGGACATACATCTGCACTGATAAACTATGACGCACACCCTGCAACAGGTATTCCTTTTATCGGCTATAAACTGCCGTATATGGATGAGGTAAAGGAGCTTGTCAAAAAAGCTGCTATGGTAGTAGATGATTTCGGCTATGTCGGCTGGGACGTTTGCATTACTCCCAATGGACCTATCATAGTTGAGGGAAATGACTTTCCTGCATACGATTTTCCACAGCTTCCTGATCCCGATAAGCCTAAAATCGGACTTATACCGACCATTGAAAAAACAGGCATGAAAGTTAAAAAGTAAAGGAGAATTTTATATGGAAAGATATGCTGTTTTTTATACTGCAGAAAAAGATGATGATGAAGACTATTGTGTAGAGACTGTAAAATTTGACAGCTTTGAAGATGCGGTTCATGAATATATTGAAAACTGCTATTGGAGTGAGAATGTCATATTAGCAGATTTGCAGGAAAATAAGATTATCAAACAGTTTGCAAGGCATTGTGCAGAATATGACGGAGAAGACACTATCTTTATAAGCTGATCCCGAAGACCTGATTAAATTTAATCAGGTCTTTTTTGTATAAAAATGATATTTACATTTCAATGAAAAGCTGATAGAATAATGATAAAAAATTAACAGGTATTTAAGAATGGTTGTGATAATATGAATAAAGACAGGAAAATATCCGATCCTGTTATCAAGCGTCTGCCACGTTATTACAGATTTTTGGGCGAACTTGCCGAAAAGAATGTTCAGAGAATATCATCAAGGGAACTTTCGGATAAAATGGG
>CADCDE010000025.1:62484-67859 GCA_902800065.1 uncultured Ruminococcus sp. | reverse complement strand
GCGTGTGTCATGCGAGTGATAGAATTACAGATGTTGCGAAATATTTTGATGAATATATTCGCTGGTGCGTGTGTCATGCGAGTCAATATATCGGTTTTACCTTTTCACACATCAAGAATATATTCGCTGGTGCGTGTGTCATGCGAGTTTGAATAGTTTTTATGACGAAAAATTACTCGAGAATATATTCGCTGGTGCGTGTGTCGTGCAAACTAATGAGAAAAGTTAAATAAAGCAAATATGCAAAGGACACCTACTGTCACGCAAACAGCAGGTGTCCTTTTACTATTTCAAACAGGAGGAAAAGAAAATGATAAAAATATTGAATTTACAGGATATTGATAAAATCCCCGAAAAAACAGTTGTCTCCTATGAAGATAACATGAAATAAATTGATAAAGTCATGCACAGTAAAAAATTCAAAAACAGTCAGTTTATCATAAGTTTGTCAATAAATCAGCAAAACAATGCAGTTTATGAAAAATATTGTTATATGCAATATAAAAAAGCGGAGCTGTTTTTGAGTTACAGTTCCGTTTTTTGTCAAATAATATGGAAATTTATCTTATTATATGCTATAATCAAAATATTGATAAAATTATATTGGAGGGGTTTTTTTGAGTTCTTTGGAGATGTACCTGATGTATTTTTTTGATGTATTGCCGTTGTCGCTGATTGTCGGTACAGTTTACGGTATTATAAAATACCGCAATGATAAAAATACACCTGTATCAAGAAAAATATTGTCAATATTATTCGTTTGTTACATAACAGCATTGATACAGCTTGTACTGTTTTTGGATATAGTGAGAGATATGAACTATTGGCTGATACATCACATGGACAGCGGGCGAATAGAAAGTTATTTTCATTTCAGCGGTTCATATAATTTCAATATAAATTTTTGGAACCACATTGACGGTGAAAAAATCGGGAATATAATTATATTTTTGCCTTTTGGGATTCTGTACCCGTTGTGTAATGAAAAAATAAGCTATAAAAAAACTCTGCTTATAGGATTTTTGATGACAGCTTTAATAGAAATTTTACAGCCGTTTTTTGACCGTTCATTTGACTTGAATGATATTATTCTGAATACGATTGGAGTATTTATTTCGGCAACGGTATTCTTTATCAGTAAAAAATTGAAAAAATAAATAATTTAACCAAAATCAGAAAGATGGATTTTTAATATGAAAAAGTATGATTACATTACATTGAGAGAAAGACCAGAAATTAAAGATAAGGCTGCAAAGTGGTTCAGCAGTAAATGGGGAGTACCCGAGGAAGCATATCTTGAATGTATGGACGCATATCTGAGCGGTGAAACGGAATATGGTTGGTATTTGTGCCTTGACGGAGATAAAATAATAGGCGGAATGGGCGTTATCGAAAACGACTTCCACGACAGAAAAGACTTATCTCCGAATGTATGTGCAGTTTATACGGAGGAAGATTATCGTTGTCAGGGCATTGCGGGAAATCTTTTGAATATGGTAGTTGACGATATGAAAGCAAAAGGCATTACCCCGATATATCTTGTCACAGACCATACAGGATTTTATGAAAGATACGGCTGGGAATTTTTGTGCATGGTGCAGGGTGACGGTGAACCCGATATGACAAGAATGTACATTCACAGGTAAAAATATACGGAGAATAATAATGGAATTTTTATTTGTTGGACTTGGAGGTGCATTGGGTGCTGTCGGCAGATATGCCGTCAGCATGATACCCATAAAAACAGAGTTTCCTTTTCTGACACTGATAACAAATATACTCGGTGCAGTGCTGATAGGATTTATTTCGGGAATTGTGAGTGCAAAACAAGACGTTTCGCAAAACACTGTTTTATTCTGGAAAACAGGCGTATGCGGAGGTTTCACGACATTTTCGACATTTTCGCTTGAAGCGTATGGACTGTTTGAAAAAGGCTCAAATATTTTGGGTTTGGTGTATGCAGTTGTAAGTGTAGTATCATGTATTTTGGGGATAGTATGCGGAAAGAAAATAGCTGAATTTTTTGGCGGATAATGGGAGGATATTCTTATGGTGATAATTGAGGGATTGGTTGTATGTTTCATAGTGCTGATGGCGTGTGTTGTGGGAATATCAAACGGTGCTGTCAATTTAGTGTTCCTGTATGAAAAGGAAGTGCAGGATAAAGTCGTTGAAATGGGACTTATCACCCGTGAGAAGATAAAAAGAAATAAAATGCTGTTTATGCTTTTCGGAATGTTGCCCTGCTGGATATTTATGATATGTTCTGTTTATTGGATAAACGATGCAAGGGGATTTTTGGAAGGCTTCTGGCAGATATATGTTATAATGATGATGGAAGGACTGTTTGACAGACTGTTCATAGATTTCTTTTGGGTAGGCAAAACAAAGGCATGGATAATCCCCGAAACAGAAAAATTAATGCCGTACATATACGGGAAAACACTCGCTTCTAAATGGATAGGCACAATGATAGGTTCACCGATATTTGCAGCGGCATTGTCGGGGATAATGATGATTTTCATAAGGGGATGAAATTATTATGAGTGAAGCATTCATAGCAGATGTGGCAGAAATTTTTATTTTCATGGTGCTGATAACAGCAGTAATTGTTTTCACTGTAAAATTAATCAAGGCAATAAAAAAGCATATTTCATTGAAAAAGCCTGTTATATTTCATATGATTAGTGTAGTATTATTGGGGTGTGCAGTGCTGTTTGCGGTGTCGCATGGAACTTATTACAAGTATAATGACTGGTATATTTTGGGGAATGATATAAATAAAGTCGTGGAAAGATATGGGGAATTTGACAAGGGCAGCGTGAAAATTGACAAATCAGGCAGTATACGTTATTATATTTATGAGGACAATGGTCCGATAATGCCCGATTATTTGCCTTATTATTATTGCATAGACTATGACGAAAACGGAATTGTATATAAAGTTGAGGTAAGAGCATCGGAGGGCGGATAAAAATATGTTTGACAAGGATAAATTGAAAATAGGCGTTGATGGAATAAGAAAAAATAAGCCTGACGGAAAACTCGGAACTTTTTGGACAAGAGGCGGAGTTATACTGATAGATGATGAAACAATAACTTTGCAGTATCTCGGAACAATGGGGATTTTTGACAGAAAGACGGTCAGATATTATCATGACAGAGATGAAGAATTGCTTTTCAAAAGAGTTTTAAGGATATGTGATGATACACAGGATTTTTCTGTAATAATGTATCCGTCAGCTTTTGATAAATTTATGAAAGCTATGAAAAATTGTAATTGATATATATATTCAAGGAGGAGTTTTTTATGATGAAAATACCTTTTTCACCGCCTGATATTACAGACGAGGAAATTGATGAAGTTGTAGACACGCTTCAAAGCGGCTGGATAACAACAGGTCCTAAAACTAAAAAATTTGAAAATATGATAACAAAGTTCTGTATCAGTGACAGAACTGTCTGCCTTGATTCATGTACATCTGCACTGGAAATGACTTTGCGTATTCTGGGAGTCAAAAGGGGAGATGAAGTTATCGTTCCTGCATATACTTATACAGCGACTGCAAGTGCTGTATGTCATGTAGGTGCAACGCCTATATTGGTGGATTGTATGCCGAATTCAGTACAGATGGATTATGACAAACTTCCTTATCTAATAAATTCAAGAACAAAGGTAATAATACCAGTTGACCTTGGCGGAGTACCGTGTGATTATGACAGGGTGTTTGAAATTGTGGAACAAAAGCGTAATCTGTTTATTCCTGTAAATCCCATACAGGAGGCTTTCGGCAGAATTATAATACTTGCAGATGCGGCACATTCAATAGGTGCTAAAAGAGTAACTAAAAGAGGAACTAAAAGAGTTGGTACATTGGCGGACTTTACGGCATTTTCATTCCATGCGGTAAAAAATCTCACCACAGGTGAGGGAGGTGCTGTTACATGGAGAAAACATCCTGATATAAACAGTGACGAGATATATAAACAGTATATGCTCCTTTCACTTCACGGACAGTCAAAGGACGCTCTTGCAAAAACACAGCTTGGTTCATGGGAATATGATATCATAGGTACTTATTTCAAGTGTAATATGACTGATATCATGGCATCAATAGGAATGGTACAGCTTAAAAGACTTCCCGAAATGCTCAAGAGAAGAAGGGAAATAATAGAATTTTATAACCGTGAGCTGTCAGACCAGAGTGTATCGGTATTACAGCATTATTCTGAAAAAGAATTTATATCCAGCGGACATCTTTATCTTGTCAAGCTGATGTGGCAGGACGAGGAATACAGAAACATGGTTATCGAAAGAATGGCAGGCTATGGAGTGGCTACAAATGTACATTACAAGCCGTTGCCGATGATGACGGCTTACAAGAGAATGGGTTATAATATAAAGGATTTCCCGAATGCGTTCAATATGTATAAAAACGAGATAACATTGCCGCTGTACTCGAAAATGACAGATGAACAGGCTCAGTATGTAATAGAGAGCTTCAAAAGAGCTACCCGTGACTAATACCTTGTTAAAGCTACAACTTTTATGACTTTGTCATTCCGAACGAAGTGAGGAATCTTTAAGATCCTTCGCTGACGCTCAGGATGACATAAAAAATAAGACAGGAATTTTTCGTTTGCGATAAATTCCTGTCTTTATTGTATCGCTTTAGCAAGAAAAAACCACCGCTTGAAGCGGTGGAATAAAAAATCTTTAGAAAAAGCTGTACAAAAAACTCCCCCAGTGGTAAAATAAAAGTGGGTTTGGCAACCACATTACCAAAGGGGGAAGATGTCATGAATGACATACATAGTTTATCACATTCCAAGTGGAATTGCAAGTATCATATCGTATTTGCTCCGAAATACAGAAGACAGGCAATATACGGACAGATAAAGGCAGATATAGGCAAGATACTGAGAAAGAAGCAGAAGCGTGTCCGGATCATATACATATGTTGGTGGAGATACCGCCGCATTTGAGCGTAGCCCAGTTCATGGGATATTTGAAAGGCAAAAGTTCACTGATGATATTCGACAGGCACGCAAATTTGAAATACAAGTACGGAAACAGGCGTTTCTGGTGCAGAGGATATTATGTTGATACAGTTGGTAAGAATAAAAAGGCAATAGAAGAATACATAAGAAACCAGCTTCAGGAAGATATAGCGAATGACCAGCTCACGTTGAAAGAGTACATAGACCCGTTCACGGGTAGCAAGAATAAATAAGCAAAAACAAACAGCCACTTTAGTGGCTGCTTGAGAAAAAAATGCGGTTGCCAACCTATTCAACGTGCCTTCAGGCACATGTCAGTAATATGCCCTTGAAGGGCCAGTGCAAACCACCCGTTCAACGGGTGGTTTTGATTT
>CADCDE010000025.1:0-62472 GCA_902800065.1 uncultured Ruminococcus sp. | reverse complement strand
TGCGGTTGCCAACCTATTCAACGTGCCTTCAGGCACATGTCAGTAATATGCCCTTGAAGGGCCAGTGCAAACCACCCGTTCAACGGGTGGTTTTGATTTACAGAATATTTTTTGATATCTTCAGTGGTCTCGTAAAAGCCCTTTTGAGAAAATATATTATACCGGTAATCACTATCAGTCCGAGACCTGTTGCCGTATCTATAATAACAGGAGTGATATATGATATGTCGCTGAAGCTGGCATTTATAACATCGACAGCCTCTGATACAGCTATTCCACCGCCGTTTCTCTCGATTAGTATAGCCATACTTGCGACCATTGCAAGATATTCCGCCATAACAAATATTATTCCGGAAATTACTGCACATATAATGGCACTTTTGACAGTCGCTCTTTTTCCGGTCACTACAAAGCCAATAAATGAAGGTATTATGACCATCAGTCCGCCCGTTCCGAAGGTAGGCACAAACTGATAGAACAGGATATATACACAAGCTCCGAATACAGCTCCGAACACAGCTCCGATCAGTCCCAGCTTCATATTTTGTTTTTTCTTGATGAATTTATTTTTTCGTATCTCATACTGCCGTTTTTTTCTTGAAAGACAATTATCGCAAATAGCAGAAGGCTCTGTTCCGACTATATACAGACCTGTTTTTCTTGGTCTTGAGCAGACCTCGCACAAAGGCTCAAGTATTTCAGATTTGAACAGCTCCGTCATAAAATGAACGAGCTGTTTGAGTTCTTCCTTGTCGATATCAGAGTCTATTGTCATCTTTATATCTATTTTTATATACTTTTTTGAATATTTCGCCCTTGAAACATAATTCTTATGTTCCAATTCATAATTTTGCAGTTTCTTTTTCAGTTCAGCTATTGAAGATGTACCCGTTTTTACAGTAAGAAAATATCTGTTTTTATTCTCAGAGAATTTTATCACAGTCCTGAATCCCTCGAAGCTGTTGAATGCAAACTTCAGCTTCTCATTATAGCGATATCCGACTGTTATCATAAATTCCTGAAATTCACTTTCCGTCACTTCATCACCGCCTTACATCAGCTTTATCATACGATTCTTGACTTTTTTTTCATTGTTATATTGAAATATGCAGCACATTGCACCGAGGATAAATGTAATAAATCCTGCAAAGTGATTATAAATGATTTCTCCTGTTGCTTCGGGGTCGGTAAGATAATCGGGTATCCACTCGAATGCCTCCGAAAATGTAAAACCGTATTCCTTGACAGCATTGAATATATCAACACCTATTGCAAAATACATCCCTGCAAGCAAAAATATAAATGATACGGTCAAGGATATTATCAGACCTTGCAGAGTCATTTTTTTACCTAATTTCTTGAAGCCGAAATATCCGAATATTCCGGCAAATGCACCTGCAATCATAGATATCTTTCCAAGAAGTGACGTGATTATCCATAAGACTGCACCGCCCAAACCTCCGAGTACAGCACCCAAAATTCCGAGAGGATAATTTGTAACTATCTGATTTTCTTTATACATATTGCCTGCAAGCCGATTTTGAGTATTATAAAAGCAACTTTCACACAATGCTGCAATATTATTTTCTATCGCATATATATTTGCATTACTCTCGTTTCCGCATGAAGCACAGCACGGAACACAGCCGAACTGATTTATACAGTAATTTATAAAGCTCACGGAATCATTGATAAATTTTGTGATATTAGGTGCAATATCGGCTATATACCAGACAATAATTATTTGTTTTCCGTCAAAGACCGCATTTTTGATGACTTTTTTTCTTTCAGACGCAAACTGCTGTATCGCCTGACGCATAGAAGCTACAGCTGTTTCATCAACAGGTCTGCACGCTGCCGAAACTATATAATCCTTTGTATTTGGATTCAGATCTACAGTAAAACTGATTCCGTTTATTTTATTATACCCTTTAGCTGTCAGTGTATCATAACCGAATCCTATACTTTCAAATTGTTTTTGATAGTTCGCCATTTTTATTCACCTCATATAAATTCACTTCAATTATTATACTCTATAAAAACCGATTTTTCAACTTATTTAGCAAAAAAGCGACTGCAAATCAAGATGACTTGCAGCCGCATTATTATTTTATGCTGTATGATTCAAAAATCAGTCTTTAACTTTCCAAAGCTCTCTTGCATACTGATTGATTGTACGGTCACTTGAGAACATACCTGCATTAGCTGTGTTCATGAGACACTTTCTTGCAAAACCACGTCTGTCTTTATAGTCGTTGTTTACTCTGAGTTTAGCGTCTATATAGTCGGGAAGGTCACGCATGATGAAGTAGTGATCTGCATGATGCCAATGAGTACCCTTGATGAGTGAATCATGAAGTTCTTTGAATGAGCCTTCGCCCTCTTTGCCGCCGTCTGAGAAACGTCCGTCAATAAGAGTATCAACAACTCTCTTTATCTCAGGATTAGCCTCATAGATAGCTTTCGGGTCATAATTCTTCTTGAGCTCGTTGATTTCTTCAACTCTTGCACCGAAGATATATTCATTTTCTTCGCCAGCCTGCTGAGCTATTTCAACGTTAGCACCGTCATATGTACCGAGTGTAACAGCACCGTTTACCATGAACTTCATGTTGCCTGTACCTGAAGCCTCTGTACCTGCTGTGGAGATCTGCTCTGAAACATCAGCCGCTGTAACGATCTTTTCAGCATAGGATACATTGTAGTTAGCCACGAATACAACACGGAGCTTGTTGTTTACATCAGGATCATTGTTTACAAGATCAGCTATCTGTGTAATATACTTGATGATAGCCTTTGCACGAGCATAACCAGGAGCTGCCTTTGCACCGAAGATGAATGCAGTAGGAGTGAAGTTCGGGAGCTTGCCTTCCTTCAGACGGAAGTAAATAGCCATGATGGAGAATGCATTGAGGAGCTGTCTCTTGTACTCATGCAGACGCTTAACCTGTACATCAAATATGAAGTCAGGATTGATATATACACCCTCATGCTTCTGTATGTAATCGCTGAGCTGCTTTTTCTTCTGCCACTTGATACCGTTGAACTTGTCAACAACATCATCTGTGAGCTTGCCTTCAAGATTTTTGAGTTCATAGAGGTGACGAACCCATCTCTTGCCGATAAGGTCTGTGATAAGTTCTGAAAGCTCAGGGTTGCAGAGACCGAGCCAGCGACGCTGTGTGATACCGTTTGTCTTGTTTTGGAAACGCTCAGGATAAAGTGCATACCACTCTTTGAGAACATCATTCTTGAGTATCTCTGTATGTATCCAAGCAACACCGTTTACATAGCTTGAAGCATAGATAGCAAGACGAGCCATATGTACTCTGTTGCCGTCGATTATCTTCATATTGCTGTCATCAACATTTTTCTCCTTGAGTTCTCTGAGGAGCTTTTCGTTGATTCTTTCAATTATCTTGTATATTTCAGGAACAACGCTTATGATAAGGTTCTTGTCCCACTTTTCAAGAGCCTCTGCCATAACTGTATGGTTAGTATATGCAAAGGTTCTCTGTGCAACGCTGAATGCCCAGTCAAAGTCACAGCCTTCATTAACGAGAAGTCTGATAAGTTCGGGGATAGATACTGTCGGATGAGTATCGTTGAGCTGGATAACAGTTTCGTCAGCGAAATATTTGAATTCTGTGCCATGTCTCTTCTTGTATCTCTTGATGATATCCTGAAGTGAAGCGGAGCAGAAGAAATACTGCTGCTTGAAGCGGAGTCTCTTTCCTTCATCGTTATTGTCATTCGGATAGAGAACCTTGGAGATATTTTCTGCCTTTTCTCTTTCATCATCAGCCTGCTTATAGTAACCGTCATTGAATGCGAGGAAGTCAAATACATTGAGAGGCTCAGCCTGCCACAGACGGAGAGTATTTATATTGTCTGTGCCGTAGCCAATGATAGCCATATCATAAGGAACAGCCTTTACGGACTGGTCTGCAAAGTTGACTACTACTGTATCTTCTTCTCTCCTTATGCTCCACGGATCGCCGAAACGCTGCCAGTCATCAGCGACCTCGAACTGTGCACCGTCTCTGAGCTGCTGCTTGAACAGACCGTATTTGTAGCGGATTCCGTAGCCATCGAGAGGAACATCATGAGTAGCTGCTGAATCGAGGAAACAAGCTGCGAGTCTTCCGAGACCGCCGTTACCGAGAGCAGCATCGTCTATTTCTTCAAATACGTTGATGTCGATACCCTTTGTTTCGAGGAGCTTCTTTGTCTGATCAAGAACGTCCAGTGCATAAAGGTTATTGTACATCATACGTCCCATAAGGAATTCAGCAGAGAAATAGTAAGCTCTGCGGTGTTCAGCATGATTTTTCTGGCTTTCAGCCCACTTGTCAGCTATCTCACCCATTACAGCCTTGCCGAGAGCATTGTGGAGCTCGCCGGGAGTAAGCTCTGTAATATCCTTACAATAGCCGTTTTTAGCATTAGCTATGAGATTGTCCATGATTGCATTTTTCTTCATCTTCTTTTTGTCCCCCAACCTTCTGTAAATTTTTGACAAATTATAGAGTTTTTTGGAAATACTTGGAGTAAGTGCTTCCTTTTTCATACGCCAGGACCAGTTGCCGCCGAGAGTTGACGGAGTATTCATTCTCGCCTCACTGCCGAGACCGAGAATATCCTGCATCTGAACGATAGCATAATCACTTACGCTCGCATATGCTGTACGGATAAAGCCCCAGTTGTAACCCTCAGTTTTATTAAGATTGCAATAATGTATTGCAAATTCTTTGTCTTTGCGTTTTGCTGTTTTGAGCCAGCCCATGATAGTGTCATTGTCATGAGTACCTGTATAACAAACACTGTTGCTTGTATAGTTATGGGGCAGATAATCATTATCCTGACGGGAATCAAAGGCAAATTCAAGTATTTTCATTCCGGGATAGCCTGACTGCTTGAGCAGCTCGATAACACCGGGAGTCATGAGACCAAGGTCTTCTGCAATGATCGGAACATCGCCGAGACGCTCTCTGAGCTTATAGAAGAACTTCATCTTAGGACCGTCAAGCCATTCACCATTGACAGCATTTTCCGAACCGAAAGGAATAGCATAGAACTGATCGAAAGCTCTGAAATGGTCTATTCTTGTTACATCGAACATTTTTGAAGCACACTCGATACGTCTCATCCACCAGTCAAAGCCTGTATTCTCAAGATATATCCAGTCATAGAGCGGGTTGCCCCAAAGCTGACCTGTTGCAGAAAAATAATCCGGCGGGCAGCCTGCCACACAGACAGGATTTCTTTCGTTGTCGAGCCAGAATACTTCAGGATTAGCCCATGTATCGGCACTGTCCATTGCAACATATATCGGCATATCACCAAACAGCAATACGCCATTGTCATTAGCATATTTTTTCAGTTCTCTCCACTGTTTGAAGAAAAGGAACTGTGTAAATTTCCAGAACATCACATCTTCATTGAGATAATTCAGATAGTGATTTATAGTATCGGGGTTTCTGAACTTTATCCATGCATCAGGCCATTCAGTCCAAGCCTTGTCGTCAAACAGTTTCTTGACTGCCATATACAAAGCATAATTTGTGAGCCAACTGTCCTCATCACGCATGAAATCCCAATATTCCTGCTGATTATGTGATTTAAAATTCTCGTAAGCCTGACGAAGAACTTTAAATCTTTCGTTATAGATTTTCTCATAATCAATGTACTGGGAATTTGTACCCCAGTCGATTTTTTTGAGGTCATCCCTTACAAGCAAGCCTTCATCGCAAAGCATATCAAGATCGATCATATACGGATTGCCCGCATAAGTAGAAAATGACTGATATGGTGAATCGCCATAGCTTGTCGGACCAACCGGAAGAAGCTGCCAATACTTCTGACCCGAAGCCTTGAGGAAGTCAACGAAATCATAAGCAGCCTTGCCCAAAGTACCGATACCGTAGGGTGACGGCAGTGCAGTTATAGGCATAAGGATACCTGCACTTCTTGCCATTGGAAATCATCTCCGTTCATAAAAATTTTGTTAAAAATCATCTGCACGAAATATGCACATACACTTTCTCTTATAAAGCATTAACAATTACATCTATTCTATCACAGTTTTTTATTTTAATCAATAGTTTGCACAAAATTTTCGGCAAAAAAACTAAATTAATGTTTAAGTTAATTCAAGTTACCGACACTTTTTCTTCTCCCATAGGCTTCCATGCAACAACATCTTTTTCATCAAGAACCATTCCACCCAAACCGCAGTTACCATAAAATTCCTTTTTATCTTCAAAGTATCCGCCAAAGGAAAATTCATATTCTCCGCTGTAGGTTTTCCATATCAGCCAGCAAAATTCGCCGTCTTCGGGATAGCCTTTTTCGGATACCAAATTAAAATCATTCATATATACTTCAAAATTCATAATATCCGGCTCCTCACTCTCTAATTTAGTTATCTTCTTCAATGTTGATTATTTTTGCTTCATTTATTAATTGATTCAAGGCATAATACAAAGCATAAGATGAAGCCTCAAATCTTATTTTTTCCCTTTCATCAGGAAGATTTTGTGAAAGATGCAGTTCTTTTGCGAAACTGTGATTTTTTGTGCTTATACCTACATATACTAAACCAACAGGCTTTTCAGGCGTACCTCCGTTTGGTCCTGCAATTCCCGTTGTGGAAATGCCTATATCTGCACCGGACAGTCTTCTCACACCCTCAGCCATTGCTACAGCCGTTTCACTGCTGTATTCCGTATATTTTTCGAGAATATCACTCGGCACTCCCAAAATCTCATGCTTTATTCTGTTTGAATATGAACATATACCACATTCAAAAACCTCCGATGAACCCGATATTTCCGTAATTCTCTTTGAAACGAGTCCTCCTGTCAGACTTTCGGCAGTAGCGGCTTTCAGTCCCTTTGCTTTAAGTACTTCAACAAATTTTCTGTTTATTTCATTTGATATATTATCCGCCATAATATCACCTCATTTTATAATTTTACCATATTTAAATAAAATAACAAGTTATTTTTGTTGTAAATATTTGATTTATTTTTTGTAAATAAAATGTTATAATAAATTTTAAAGTATTTTTAAGGAGGAATTTTTTATGCTGAAGGAACAGCCTGCAAACGCTTTTGTAATTAATTTTATTTTTGGTGTGATATGGCATTATGCAGTATTATTCGTTTGTATCTCGATAGATGATTCTGTATTTGACCCGAACAGAAAAATATACCGTATACGCAAATGGGAAAATGAAGGGAAATTTTACAGTGATGTACTGAAAATAAACAAATGGAAGGACTTTTTGCCGCAACACGTTGGTAAAGACGGCTTTTCCAAGGAACATATTGACAATGTATCCATAGAATATCTTGATAAATTTATCCTTGAGACCTGTCGTGGCGAATGGAATCACAGAATGAACTGTGTATTTGCAATAGTGCTTTTTACTTTAAACGGATTCACGAATGTATCAGTGATTCTTGCAGCAGCCGATGTTTTCGGCAATATCCCGTTTCTGATGATACAAAGATATAACCGTTTTCGACTTCAAAGACTTCGTAAAACGATATTACGTAAGATGGAACGTCAAAGTAAAAAACAGGCTGTAATATATACCACAGCCGCTGAAACTGAAATCTGAACGGAGAATGATTATGGATTGGTTTTTCGCTGAAAATATCGGACAGACTCATCTTATCACAGGTGAGGATGCCGTACATATAACTAAATCTCTGAGAATGTCTGTCGGTGAAGTAATAACCCTCTGCGACAGTAAAAAAATTGAACATCTCTGCATGATAGAAAGAATAACACCTGATGGCGTTCTCGTAAAAGTCGTTTCCGAAAATGAGTGTCTTAATGAACCAACTGTTGATGTAACACTCTTTGCTGCTCTCACAAAAGGCGACAAAATGGAAACAGTTATCCAAAAAGCCGTTGAAATAGGTGTTCATTCTGTAGTACCCGTATTGACTGACAGATGCGTTTCACGTCCCGACTCAAAATCCGCTGCAAAAAAACAGCAGCGTTATCAAAAAATCGCTTCACAAGCCGCAATGCAGTCCAGACGTGCTATAATACCAGAAATACACGGGTTCACAGACCTGAAAAAAGCCGTTTCAATGCTGTCTGATTTCGACAAGGTAATTTTATTCTACGAAGGCGGCGGCTGTCCTCTCAAAGAAATAATAGCCAATTCAGACAAGAAAATAGCAATTTTTACAGGTCCTGAGGGTGGCTTTGAGGAAAGAGAAGTTGAGCTTCTCAAATCACAAAACGCTCAGACAGCTACACTCGGAAAACGTATTCTCCGAGCAGAAACCGCTCCTCTTGTTGCACTTTCGGCTATAATGTTCCACACAGGCAATCTTGAATAAAAATTAAAATACTTACAGTATTTTTGTACTGTAAGTATTTTTTTGATATATCAAATTTTAAAATTCAATTCACAGTCGGAACGGTTTATTGCACAGAGTATTCCTCTTACAGAAGCCTTGAATATACCGTGTGATATTCCCACACCGAATATATTCTTGCCATTCGGAGCTTTGAGTTGTATATATGAAATAGCCTTTGAATCAGAACCCTGTGAAATAGCGTGTTCACTGTATGAAACAAATTCAAAACCGTCAACACCTATCGTTTTGAGAGCATTGAAGAATGCATCGATAGGACCGTTGCCCTCGCCCTTTATATCAACATCTTTATCTTCCCTGACAAGATGCACTGTACCCTCGAAAGTTGCATCATCTTCGCCAGAGTTTTTGACAATATGCTTGACAAGCCATATTTTCTGTTCAATATCAATGTAGCTTTTATTGAATACGCCCATGAGTTCTTCAGGTGAAAGCTCTCTGCCGAGCTTGTCACATTCAGCCTTGACCAAAGCACCAAATTCAGGATGCATAGCTTTCGGCAATTCATAACCAAAATTATTCTGCATAACGAATGCTGCACCGCCCTTGCCTGACTGTGAGTTTATTCTTATTATCGGCTCATATTGTCTGCCAACGTCTGCCGGGTCTATTGGCAAATACGGTATTTCCCATTTATCGCTGTTGGTTTCCCTGACATACGCAAAACCTTTATTAATAGCGTCCTGATGTGAACCCGAAAATGCAGTGAATACCAGGTCACCGACATACGGCTGACGCTCTCCTATCTTCATTTTGGTACATCTTTCATATATTTCACGATATTTCGGCAAGTTGCTGAAATCAAGCTGAGGGTCAACCCCCTGTGTAAACATATTCAAACCGACTGTAACTATATCCAGATTACCTGTTCTTTCACCGTTGCCGAAAAGAGTTCCCTCAATTCTGTCAGCACCTGCAAGCAAGCCCAATTCTGCACACGCTACACCTGTACCTCTGTCATTATGCGGATGAAGGCTTATTATAGCACTGTCCCTGTTCTTCATGTGAGTTATGAAATACTCTATCTGGTCAGCGTATGTGTTTGGTGTACACATCTCAACTGTATTCGGCAAATTCAAAATGATAGGATTTTCAGGAGTCGGCTTGATAACGTCCATTACAGCCTCACAAATCTTCACGGAATTATCCACTTCAGTACCCGAAAAGCTCTCAGGCGAATACTCCAAACGGAAATTTGTATCTCCCTCATAACCGTCTATCAATTCCTTGATGAGTTTTGCACCCTCAACGGCTATATCAATTATACCGTCCATATCCTTCTTGAAAACAACTTTTCTCTGCAATGTAGAAGTTGAGTTATAGAAATGCACGATAACATTTTTAGCACCCTTAACGGCTTCAAAAGTCTTTCTTATAAGATGTTCCCTTGCCTGAACAAGTACCTGTATCGTTACATCATCAGGAATATGATTTCCCTCAATGAGTTCACGGCAAATTTCATATTCAGTTTCAGACGCTGACGGGAAACCTATTTCAATTTCCTTGAATCCCATATCGCACAAAGCATGGAAAAATTCCAGTTTCTGCTCCAAATTCATCGGATCAACGAGAGCCTGATTACCGTCTCTCAAATCGACTGAACACCATACAGGTGCTTTTGTGATGGTGTTATCACACCATTTCCTGTCCTTCATTTTAATTTGCTCAAAAGGCACATACTTCTTATAACCTTTCTCCATTGTAAAAACCTCCAAAAATATAATTCATCAAAAAAGCCCATCCCTTGTCGCTTTGACAAGGGACGAGCATAATAATGCACGTGGTACCACCCAAAATTCAGACACAATGAAGTGTCACTCATTAACAAGCCTCCAACAAGGCTCTGACCAATAACGCTGTCATGCGTCCTGCCCTGAATATCAGACAGGCAACTCAGGAATGAGCTATACATACAGATACCGTCATTGTCTTACACCGCCCGACAACTCTCTTTGCACGAATATTCCGTATCTTATTTCCGTCGCAGTCTTTGAAAATATATACGCTTTTTATTATTATACACAAAAATACCCGATTTTGTCAAGCCTTTTTTTAGTATACCACAATACATTTTGAATTGATAAACTCATCAAAACATATTTTTAAAGCCTTTTCCAGACATTCATTGAATTTTTCGTTATATTTGATACTCAAAGAGCTAAAATACTCATCCTGCAAATATACCAACATATCATTCCAGCGTTCATACTGATATTTCCAATATGAGTCTTTCATAAATCCTTTTTCATAGGCATCTTTACCGATAAGCATAGTTGTAATTCTTCCCAAATACTGGTAATCTTTCAAATATTTTATAAAGCTTTCCTTGAATTTGTCGATATTATCAGATAACAAAAACTCACTGTTTACAATTTCAACATTTGAAATAAATTTCTGGGAATAATTTCTGATTTCACGTACAAATTCCGTTTCGATGTTTTCAAATCCATTTTCTTCATTTACTGATGACTTATGAATATCTCCTATTTGCAAAAACTTTCTAATACAGGCTCTGACAGTGCTTTGATGCAATACTTTTGACTTGCATATACAGAGATTTTCAAATAATGCACTAATATCATGTTCCTGATCATAATTTATTTCCGTAAGTGCAATACAATTATCAACATTCTGACTCACCTTGTACTTTTCACCGTTTTTATAAAGATTTAAAGCTACATTTTTCACGATGTCTTTGATAGCATATTCATAACCTATTTTATTCGACTTCAGTATCTTGGAAACATCGCTGTCATCATAAGTAAAAGCAGCACGGCTTAATGAAACTATTTTTGGCTTTCTCTTATTGTCATTTTCATTAATGGCATTTTCAATTTCATGGTACTTTTTCATCTGATTTTCTTCTGCTATTTTGAACAGTTCATCCGGAGTTTTGGCAAATTCTTCATTTGATCTTTTGTTCTGAATAAATACCTCTTGTAAGTATTTATCCCATTTTGTATAGAGTATGTGTGACTGTAAATCGGAATTAACGCTTTCAAGTACATTTATGATAGAATTATCAGCTTTTTTTACAGTAGCATCAGTATCGGAGCTTATTACGAAGATTACCCTGTCAGCATGATATTTTGTAAGATAGTCCTTAATTTTTTCATCTTCGCTGTCAGGGTTCGAATAGTCAGCGTGGTATATACCCATTGTATCAATCAATTGGATATTGTGACATTTTTTTTCGTCATACTCTGCAACAGCCAGGCGGTCCGCATAGTCCACATCAAAAAGTCCTCTCTTTGCTCTCACTAAAAGCTTAACGTCGCTAAAAAGATATTCCTGAGAAGTGTCTTCGCTTTTAAAAATTTTCTCTACCAATTCATTTTTATAATTGCTCTCATCAATAACGAAACGCCATGTTTCATTTTCAGCATCTTTGACAGCTCCCATTTCCGTTTCGAGCTTTTTTGAAAAATTCTTAACATCTTCATTTATGATACCAAGGATAACATCCCAAACAATATTTAGACGGTTTCTTGTCTTTTGAATAAGAAGATTTTTAAAAACCTTCTTTTTCTTTGTGTCGCCCTTTTCACGTTTTGTTTCATCGAATATAGATTTCAGATTCAGCCCTTTGATGACTTCCAAAATTGCTTTGATAATTCTTTCTTTGTTTTCGTTCGAAACATCTTTGAGCTTATAACAAAGCGTATTATTATTAGGCTTTTTTAAACAGTGCTGTAAAGCTTTTCTGCATTTATCTTCGATATTACAATTACTGTTCTTTTTGGACGCTACATCCTTTGCAATAGAATAGACAATTTCTTGGACCATAAAACCATCATCATCAATGTCTTCTTTGGTTTGACAATTCATAGTGATTTCACTGTAAATTTTTTCTTCGCTCAAGCCTTCATAGTCTGTAAACGTGATTTTGACAAAACCAACACTGCCTTTACCTTTCGCCTCACGTATTTTTAATACTTCCTTCGGTATATCCCCCTGTGCCGCTTCCGTAAGCAATGTACTTTTTGCCGAGCCGGTCGCTCCAAGTAATAAGATCATCACTCCTTTGTTTATAATTTCTTTTTTTCTTTCTGATTTATACATACTCATAGTGTACAAACCACCTTTCAAAAATTTTTTATAATACAAAAAAAGCTCTCCTGACACATCAGAAGAGCTGAAAATGCAACATCATTAGCCCACCATATAAAGGGAGCTACTACAAGCTATAACAATGCAAAATTACAGGCTTTCCTAACGCATCTCAATCGTTCATCATCTAACAAACAACTGGCAAGAAAAGATTTTTTATATTATAATAATAACACATTACAAATAAAAAGTCAAGCCTTTTTTTGAAAATTTTATTATTTTATACCATCGGGATTTTTTGTCTGGAAATTCCATGTATCTATGCACATTTTATCAATGTCATACTGTGCCTTCCAGCCGAGTTCAGTATTAGCCTTTGTTGCGTCTGCATAGAATGCCGGCAAATCACCGGCACGTCTGTCACCGATAATATAATTGAGCTTCTGACCTGTTGTTTTTTCAAAAGCATTGATTATATCCAATACACTGTAACCGACACCGTTTCCGATATTATATGCATTTATGCCTGTTGTATCGAGAATTTTTGCAACTGCACAGAGATGTGCTTTTGCAAGGTCTACAACGTGGATATAGTCACGGATACAGGTACCGTCTTTTGTGTCGTAATCTCCGCCAAACACTGTCAGCTGAGGAAGTTTTCCTATTGCAACTCTTGAAATAAACGGCATAAGATTATTTGGTATACCGTTTGGATCTTCACCGATAAGACCGCTTTCATGTGCACCTATGGGATTGAAGTATCTGAGAAGTGAAATGCTCCATGTATTGTCTGCTTTATATACATCGCCAAGTATCTGTTCAATGAAATGCTTTGTTCTGCCGTAGGGATTGCTGACATCACCTGTCGGCATAGTTTCCTTATAGGGAATGGGATTGTTCCCGTAAACAGTCGCTGACGAACTGAAAACTATCTTCTTGCAGTTGAATTTTTCCATTACTTCAAAAAGCACTACACTGCCCGAAATATTGTTTTCATAGTACATCAAAGGGAGCTTTGAGGATTCACCGACAGCCTTCAATCCTGCAAAATGTATCACAGCCTGAGGGGAGGTTTCAGCGAATACCTTTTCAAGACCTTCTCTGTTACGGATATCACATTCATATCTTTTGAGTGACTTGCCGGTTATTGTTTCAACACGGTCAAGGACTGCCGGAACACTGTTATAATAATTATCAACGGAGCTCAACACAGGTATGACTTCCGATATAGCCTGCACCGCCTGTTACAAGAATTGTCATAATTTTTCAGTCCACCTTTTTATATATTATTATAGATTCATTATAGATTCATGCAAATATTATGTCAAGTTATTTTTTGAATGGCTGTACGGGAACGATTTTGGATTTGTATGCACGGTAATATTTATCTTCGTTTGTATCAAAAAGAAGCACAGGTATTATACCGCTTTTGCGTGTATAGCCGTCTATGTAATAATGTGACTGTCCGTCAAAGTATATATCGTGAAAATCCTCAATGCCCGCAATATCACTTGTTGATATATGACCTGATATTATATCTTTATAAAAACTGCCTGTTTTATGACTGCTGTCCCACAAGAAATATTTTTTTCCCGAATCTCTCCATTTTTCACCGAGAGTTTCATCTATTCCTGCATGACAAAATATCTGTTTTTCAGTTTCATAATACAGCGGCAATGTTTTTATCCACCAAATATAATCTGTGGCAAATCTCTTGTGAGGAATGGAAAAATAACCGAATCTGTTGTTGTCAATGGGATAATCCCTTTCACTCACCATTTGTTCATGGTTTCCCATGAGAGCGATTATTCTTTCATTCCCATACTTTTCCTGCAAGTCCATTATCCTGTCGAGTACACCGTAACTGTCAATGCCGTAATGAATATAATCTCCCAAAAGCACCAGCTTTGTGTCATTATCGGAAAAATCTATGTACGAAAGAGCCTCGTCAAATTCCCTGACACAGCCGTGTATATCACTCATAGCATATATTTTCATAAATCCACCGCCTTTAATTCATTGCAAGACCATCTATTTTTTCAGAAAAATCATGGAAAGATATTCCTCCAAGCACGCCGTTCAAATGATTATATGAAATAAGCTCGTTGCCTTCATCATAATCATAATGTGCGATAAAGCCGTCATTTTTAAGTTCCTCAACAAATTTCATAGCCATTTCGACTTTTTTATCTTTGTCGGAATTTTTATAATCTTCGCTTTCAAGAAATGTTTTTATTTTTTCCTCCGCCTGATTCATTTTTTTCCACAGCTCATCGTCTTCTTCTGAACTGTCAACAGATGATTGAACTATGCTTTCAGATAAAGACGGCTGTGAAACTGTTTCTGCATTTCCGCATGACGAAAGCAAAAGCATGGAACATATCATCAAAAATACGATTTTTTTCATATTGGTCACCTCAATATTACAGGTACGATTTCCGAGGGATTTGTTACAAATATTGTATCGGGAAAATATTTTTCCATTTCCTGACGAGTGCCGTAGCCGTACAGACAGCCAATGAAATCGACCTTTGCTTCAAAAGCTCCCTCTGCATCAAATTTTGTATCGCCTATCATAACAGCTTTTTTGTCTCTGCCGAGAGAATCGAGAACATAGTTTATGACTTGTACTTTTGTATGACGTTCAGGAGTTCCGCTCGAACCTCCCACAAAATCAAAATATCCGTCAAGTTTCAGCATTTTTATTATCTTATCGGCAAATGGCTGATATTTTGTCGTTGCAACACTCAAAAGAACTCCGTTATCTTTAAGAGTCTTCAAAACATCGGTCATACCGTCATAAACTTTATTTTTGTAAATGCCTGTTTCAACAAAATTCCTTTTGTAGATTTGCAGACCTTTTTCGGCATCTGCTTCGGAAAATCCGCATCTTTTAAGACTGTCTGTCAATGGAGGACCTATGAAGCTCGAAAGAGTTTTTTCATCGGGCAAAGGTCTTTGCATTTCTTCAAATACTTTTTTTACACAATCCAATATTCCCTCGCCTGATTCACTGAGAGTACCGTCAAGGTCAAGCAATGCTATATCATATTTTCTCATTTTAAAAATCCTTTTACTTAAAATTTCATTGTCAGTGATATTCTGTTTTTCTCTACATCAACATTCAATATGCGTACATTGACAACATCTCCAACTTTCAAAACATCAGACGGATGTTTGATACGTTTTTTGCTTATCTGAGATATATGCACAAGTCCGTCCTGATGTACGCCTATATCCACAAATGCACCAAAGTCAATTACATTCCTGACAGTGCCTTTCAGTTCCATGCCTTCTTTCAGGTCGTTTATATCAAGTACATCTGTTCTCAAAAGGGGAGGAGGAAGTTCATCTCTCGGGTCACGTCCCGGTTTGGTAATTTCTTTTATTATATCCTGCAATGTAGGTACACCTATACCTATTTTCTCACTTATATTTTCAAGTCCTATATTTTCGGCTTTTTGAGGAAGTTCGCCTATATTGCCCTTGGATATGTCTGAAAGCTCATAGCCGCACATTTCAAGAAGCTGTTTTGCCGCTGTATATGATTCTGGATGTACGCCTGTATTGTCAAGCGGATTTTCGCTTTCGGGTACTCTCAGAAATCCCGCACACTGTTCAAACGCTTTCGGACCAAGTTTGGGAACTTTCTTCAATTCCGCACGGGAAGAAAATGCACCGTTTTCCTCACGGTATGCAACGATATTTTTTGAGACAGTCGCATTGACACCCGATACTCTCGACAGTAAAGCCGGTGACGCTGTATTCAAGTCTGCACCAACACTGTTTACACAGTCCTCGACAACTCCGTCAAGTGCCTCACTCAAACGCTTTTGCGGCATATCATGCTGATATTGTCCGACACCAATAGCTTTCGGTTCTATTTTGACAAGCTCTGCAAGAGGATCCTGAAGTCTTCTTGCAATTGATACCGCACTTCTCAATGTTAAATCCAAATCTGGCATTTCAGCCGCTGCCAATTTTGAAGCGGAATAAACGGACGCACCTGCTTCACTCACTACCATATAAGATACTTTATTGTCAATTTCGGAGATACATTCAGCTGTGAACATTTCAGTTTCCTTTGAGGCTGTACCATTTCCAATGGCTATTATCTCAACATTATATCTTTTTATCATATCTTTCAAAGTTTGTTTTGATTTTTGTATCTGAGCCTGACTGTGAGTAGGATATATCACAGATGTGTCGAGAACTCTGCCCGTTGCATCAACAACTGCCAATTTACAGCCTGTTCTGTAACCGGGGTCAAGTCCTATTGCAACGTGTCCCTTGACAGGCGGCTGCATTAAAAGCTGCCTTAAATTAAGGGCAAATAATTTGATAGCCTGCTCGTCTGCTGCTTCTGTCAGCTCTGAACGTATCTCTCTTTCGACTGACGGGAATATAAGTCTTTCATAGGCATCTTCACACGCTTTTCCGATAAGCTCTCCACATTCATTATCAGATTTTACAAGAAATCTTTTCATTACCCCAAGACACACATCTGCTTCTATCTCTATTCCAACTTTCAGGAATTCTTCTTTTTCGCCTCTGTCAATGGCAAGAACTCTGTGTCCCGGTATACTGCTTACAAGCTCTCTGTAATCGTAATAGACTGTGTAAACGCTTTCTTTATCGGGATCAGCGGCTTTTGAAACGAGAAAAGCATTATATCTTATAATACTTTTCAGACGCTTTCTTATTTCGGCATTGTCGGAAATGTTCTCGGCAATGATATCCATTGCACCCTGTATGGCATCTTCAACAGTTTCAACCTCTTTTTCACTGTCAATGAATTTTTCTGCCTGCTCGTTTACACTTATATTTCCCTGCGAGAATATCATATCTGCCAATGGTTCAAGTCCCTTTTCCTTTGCAACTGATGCACGAGTCTTTCTTTTTGGCTTGAACGGTCTGTATATATCCTCCAGTTCAGCTAAGGTCTTTGCACCGTCAAGAGCCTTTTCAATTTCATCATCCATCTTTTCAAGTCCTGATATAAGCTCGAATATCTCTCCACGCCTTTTATCAAGTCCTCTGAGATATTCCAGTCTTTCGCTTATCTCTCTTATAGTCTGGTCATCGAGTGTTCCATGCATTTCCTTTCTGTAACGGGCAATAAAAGGTATTGTATTTCCTTCGTCAAGCAGGTTGATGATATTCTGTGCATATTCTTCTTTAATTTTGAATTCCTCTGAAAGCTGTTTTGAATATTCCATTTTCTTCAAACTCCTTTTAATAAACATTATTTTGGTTCAGCGGCAGGCTGAAACATTGACATACATTTTTGAACTAACCAGCAAATTCCAAATATTATGGGCTGATGTGCAATATAGACAACAAGGGCGTGTCTGCCGAGAAATGCAAGCGGCGGGATATGCTTCTTTGCTATCCATTTTGGCAGTTTCTTTTTCGGGATAAGTCTTCCGAATGAGCATCCTGAAAAGAAAATAAATATCCACGGTATAAGCGGAAAATAATCTGCTGAAAAAAAACCAGTCTTCGGAAAACCAAACATGAAAAGAAAATCGGTTGTATACCACTCAGACGGCAGTTTCCACTGGACGAGAAACGGTATTTCCAGATATCCTTCAGCTATATGCTGTGATAAAAAAAACAATATAATCCCTAACGGAGTCATCAGCCATATCGGGAAAAGCCTCAAAAATCTGCCGATGAGTCCGTATATTATCATACACAACGAAAGCATATGCAGTATACCGAATATTATGACCTGATTCTTGTCAAAGAAATATGTCACAAGAGTAACTCCAAGTGCTACTACCCCCAGCTTGACACCTCTTTCAATATTTGATTTTGACAGATTGCAGGCTATTCCCGAAACAAATATGAATATTCCTGCAAACAATGGTTCAACAGGCTCGAAAAGCTTAAAAAGGTAAATGCCCCATGACATATTGAATATTGAACCCATTGTGTAAAAAGCATGATAGAATACCATGCAAAAAACTGCAAGCCCCCTTATCTCATCAAGAAGATGTATCCTGAATTTCTTTTTTTTCTCCTCATCCGCCATTGGTATCACTCCCGTTAAAAAATTATCTGTTCGGATTGATTTGGATATTATTCCTATGATATAATAACTGTAAGATAAATTATATCAGCAAAATTTATTATAATCAAGAAAAATTAAGCGAGGTTTAAAAAAAATGGACAAATTAAATATCGGTATCGAAAATACCGTATCTGCAAAGGTCAATGAAACAAACACTGCCTCTGCTATGGGAAGCGGTGGTTTGGAAGTCTTTGCAACTCCTGCTGTATCTGCACTTATGGAAAAGGCTGCCTTTGAACTTATACAGCCATATCTTGACGAAGGTATAACAACTGTCGGAACAATGATTTCACTCGAACACATCAGTGCAAGCCCTATTGGTGCAAAAATCACCGCAAAAGCCGTTCTCAGCTCATTTGAGGGAAGAAAATTCTGTTTCGATATATCTGCCTATGACAATGCAGGGCTTATTGCACAAGGCAAGCATGAGAGATTTTCCGTCAAAACAGAATCTTTTATGAAAAAGGCTAATGCTAAAATCGGAAAGGACTGATATTACATGAACAGAGCAGAAAAAGCTGTTGAATTGAAAAGAAGAAATAACTGCTGTCAGACTGTATTGCTTGCATTTGCGGATAAACTGCCGTTTGACGAAAATACACTTCGACAAATGGGTTCGGGATTCGGTTCCGGCATGGGCTGTATGGAAGCGACCTGCGGTGCATTGTGCGGAGCGTGTATGGTTGCAGGTATGCTCAATAATACGGGCAGACCGACTGCAATGCTGTCAAGAATGATACTCAGTGATTTTCAGACAAGATGCGGTGCAACGATATGCAAAGACCTCAAAGGCATTTCAACAGGCAAAGTCCTTTGCAGTTGCGATGACTGCGTAAAAAATGCCGTACTTGCAGTTGAAAGCGTTATGGGCATATAAAAAACAAGAACAGAAATTTAAAAAATTTCTGTTCTTATCTTTTACCAATTATTCATAATTGTCGCATTACAGTTGATATTGATTTTTTAGCTACTACCTACAACGCCGTGTATAATGACGGCTTGACAGCCTACATACCATGTATCTTGCCATGTATCATCATCACTTATCCATATTCTTTGGTTGGTTGTCCAATTATAGAATGCACTTGTACCGACATTCGTTACACTTTCAGGAATAATTATATTGTCAATACTTGTACATGAATTAAAGGCATATATTCCTATACTTTCCAGCTTATCGGGCAATGCTAAAGTAAGACTCTCACATTCACTGAATGCATAGTCACCTATGATGGTTACATTTGATGGAATAATTACGCTTTTCAGGTCTGTGCAGCCACGAAATGCAGCGTTGCTTATATTTGTGACCTGTGAGGGAATGGCAATATCCTTCAGTGATTCACATCCCGCAAATGCTCCTCTGCCTATGTATGTGATGCTTTCGGGAAGGGTTATACTTTCAAGATTCTTGCAGTAATAAAATCCCCTGTCA
Source organism: uncultured Ruminococcus sp. (assembly GCA_902800065.1). Classification (GTDB taxonomy): domain Bacteria; phylum Bacillota; class Clostridia; order Oscillospirales; family Acutalibacteraceae; genus UBA1213. Next base: position 42,512 of record CADCDE010000025.1, on the reverse strand, counting down.
TATATTTGTGTAACCCCATCTTTAACTGTAACATATTTCACATCTTTTGCCAGGCTGCCATCATTCTCACCAATGAAAAGCTTATAATCATTACTTCTCCAATAATCATCCGAATATATCGTCAAATCCCCTAAAACAAAGTCAAAATCATAATTTTTATGAATTTCTGAAGAATCTGTGCTTTCATTTGCTGTATTATCAATTGACTCTGTACTGCTGATAATACTGCTGTCATCAGCTTCATTCGGTTCTGGATTTTTAACATTGTTGTTTAATATGATCGTCAAAACCATACCTGCACAAAATACCAGAACTAAAACAGCTATAATTATAGTATTCTTCAAATAATTCTTTTTAGGAATATAATTGGGATTAGGATTGGGATTGGATTCAGGACTTGAACCGTCAATATTATCTTTACTTTCTTCAACCTTTTGAATCGATTTCGTTTGATCATTATTTTGTGTATTTTCCTCAACTTTCGTTATTGATCTGTTTTCGGAAGACTTATATTTTTCAATGACTGCACGAATATCTTTTTTATCCAATTTATATAAAGTTTTTATTTTTTTATCTTCACTCAAATGAAATCTCTCCTAAAATAAAAATATATTTGTATTTTAACATATATTCCATAGTATTACAATCTTTACTGCAAAAATTTCAAGTGTTGCATATTAAAAAAATTTGTGCTATTATAAATGCAGTTTATCAGAGAAAGGAATTTTTTAAAATGAAACTTGGAATAGTCGGTCTGCCGAATGTCGGCAAAAGTACTCTTTTTAATGCTATAACAAATGCAGGGGCTCAGTCTGCAAATTACCCGTTCTGCACCATTGAACCAAATGTCGGTGTAGTTGCAGTACCCGATAAGCGTCTGGATAAATTGGCTGAAATGTATGAACCTGAAAAATACACTCCCGCAACCATTGAATTCGTTGACATTGCCGGACTTGTCAAAGGTGCGTCAAAGGGCGAAGGCTTGGGAAATAAATTTCTCTCGAATATCCGTGAGGTCGATGCCATTGTCCACGTTGTAAGATGCTTTGAAAATGACGACATAATTCACGTTGACGGAAGCATTGACCCGAAACGTGACATTGAAACTATCAATATCGAACTTATCTTGTCTGACCTTGAAATTCTCGACAGAAGAATCGACAAAACTATGAAGCTCCTTAAGGGTGATAAAAAATATCAGGCTGACCTCGATTTCTTCAAGCGTGTAAAAGATACTCTCGAAGAAGGAAAATCCGCCCGTTCGGTTGAATGTACTCCCGAAGAAAAGGAACTCCTTGCAAGCGTTTCACTGCTTACCAACAAGCCTATAATCTATGCCGCAAATATGAGCGACAGCGATTTCAAAGACGGCTCTGTTGACGGAAATCCATATTTTGAGATGGTCAAGGAAATTGCACAGAGTGAACACGCCGCTGTATTGCCGATATGTGCGGAAGTGGAAGCCGAAATATCAGGCATGGAGCTTGAAGAAAAAGAACTGTTCTTATCCGAAATGGGACTTGAACAGTCAGGCTTGGACAGACTTATCAATGCCTGCTATGACCTGCTCGGACTTATATCATATCTTACAGCAGGTAAACCTGAGGTTCGTGCATGGACGATAACAAAGGGTACAAAGGCTCCTCAGGCTGCAGGAAAGATACATACAGACTTTGAGCGTGGCTTTATCCGTGCAGAAGTCGTTGCATTTGACGATTTAATGTCATGTGGCTCAATGGCTGCCGCAAAGGAAAAAGGTCTTGTACGCTCTGAGGGCAAGGATTATGTAATGAATGACGGTGACATTGTTCTTTTCCGTTTCAATGTGTAAGCCATAAAAATTTTTATAGTAAATTGATATGCCCCCATAGAGCAGATACTTGAAAAAACAAAGGTTTTCAGTATTGCTTTATGGGGGCGATTCCATGTGAAGAAAAAGGCGGTACAATATAATTTTATGATATCGTAGTACATTGTAAAATCTAATTCTTAATGTCAATCGAGTGACCTGTCATTCTGAGGAGCGATAGCAACCAAGAATCTTCCAAAGATTCCTCACTGCGTTCGGAATGACAAAGACATCAAAGTTTTAGATTCAACAAGGCAGTAGCCTATTTGAGAGATGAGTAGCCGAAGCTGTTTACGATTGCTTCAAGTTTTTCCTGTGATGCACACATGGGACAGCGGTTCGGTTTATAGCTGTTGTAATCCCCAAGGTCATTCGGATCGAATACAGAATGTACGGGATATCCGTCACATTCATCCGCTGTGGCAAATATTGCTGATACTCCGACTACCTTACCGCCGTAGTAATGGACTGCATCTATGGCAGCCAATGCACTTTTGCCTGTTGTCACGGATGCTGCTACTATCAGAACGTGCTTGTTCTCTATCATTGGAACAAGATTGTCTCGGAACATCAGCTGACCGCCTGTGATAAATTCGGGTGCGATTACATATATAGTCTGATGTGCATTCATATTGATATAATCATCTTTTGTCAGTTCATCAGCGATACATGTTCCCACTACCTCCATACCGTCTATACAGAGTATCGTATCTACTATCGTATTTGTCTGGTAATTGCTGACTAACTCCTTTGCAACGGCTTTTGCTTCGGAAAGTCGGGTTTTCTGCGTGGTAACATCTATAAAGTAATTGGTATGACTGTGCATCGTTGCAAAATGTCCTTTCTGTACACGCAGGAAAACATCTTTATTTTTGGTTCTTATTTTGAATTCTGTTGCCATATTTTCACCTCAAATTTTAAAAAATTTATTTGACATCAATAATATTACATTATTTTTGCCTATAAATCAAGATATTTTTTTGAAAGGGCGGTTAATTACGAATATATCAAACGATGAAAAAATTTTATTAAGAAAAACAAAAGACCTTGTAAGCAAAAGTGAAAAGACATTTTCTGTCGTATACTCTCATTTTCTTACGCCTGCACAGCAGATGTTTTTATTGAATTACGATGAATTTGCCGGTGTACTGAGTTTTGAAGGTGGATATGAAGATGCGGAAAGACGTATCTGCCGTATATGCACTAATGAATATAACAGTGATGACGGTCTGCCGATAATTTTATATTCCGTAAGGGCAACGGACAAAAATGCCGTACTCTCTCACAGAGATGTTCTGGGGGCTTTGATGGGACTCGGCATAAAAAGAGAAATGATAGGGGACATTATGACAAATCAAAATAAAGCACAGTTTTTCTGTCATGATTCTGTAAGCGGATTCGTTGAGATGAATCTAACTAAAATCGGTCGTTACAGTGTGGAAATAAATAAAAGCGATTTTTCGGAAATCATACCTCCGCCAAAAAAGCCTGTCAATATAAATGTAAGCTCAATGAGACTTGACAGCATTGTCGGGGAAGCTTTCGGCATATCCCGCACAAAATCTGCCGAATGTATCAGAAAAGGTCTCATCTCGGTTAATTGGGAAATATGCCTTGATGTTTCAAGGGAAATAAAACCTGATGACAAAATATCCCTGCACGGAAAAGGAAAAATATCCGTTTTGGGAATATCAGGAACAAGCAAAAAGGGAAGATTATTTGTAGATATATTGAAATATGTATAAAATGCACAAAAAAATCTTTTTAAGTTGGGATAAGTTCTAAAAACAAAAAAAGACAATTTCTTGCAATTAAAGGTTGAATATGGTATTATAATTAAGCGTGACTGCAACAGATATGCGTTGAAGCGGGAGGTTGCGACCTGTGTGGTCGGTTTTTCCGTGGAGTATGTCCGATTTTAAACCGGGCGAAAGATTATATTGAAGTGAGTTTTTGTTTGAGGAACTGAGTGCGTTTTGGTATTCGTATGAGTCCCCTTGCACTGCCGTGCGTTCCTGAAATGAAAATTCCCATTTTCTCGATGACCTTGCCCGTATCGGATTTTTAAGTGCCGATCCGGGTTTTTTAATCAGAGTTGCAGGAAACACCCGGCAGGGTGTTGGGGTTATTTGAGAAAACGCCCGCCAACTAATTTTTTTAAGGAGGCGACCATTGTGGCAGTCAAGGAAAAAATAAGGATAAGAATCAAGGGTTATGATCATCAGCTTGTTGATCAGTCAGCTGAAAAGATCGTTGCAACAGCTAAGCGTACAGGTGCGAGGGTTTCCGGTCCGGTACCGCTCCCTACTGAGAAAGAGGTTGTTACTATCCTCCGTGCAGTTCATAAGTATAAGGACAGCCGTGAGCAGTTTGAAACAAGAACCCACAAGAGACTTATCGACATTCTCAGACCTTCAAACAGAACTGTTGATGCTCTTACAGCTCTGGAGCTCCCTGCTGGTGTTGAAATAGAGATAAAACTCTGATTTAACCTACAAGCAGTTGGGGTCATGTTGGCAGGATGCCAACCAATAACCTATCAAGGAGGAAATTTTTATCATGCAGAAAGCTATTATCGGCAAAAAGATCGGTATGACTCAGATCTTTGACGCAAAGGGCAACGTTCTCCCTGTAACTGTTGTCGAAGCAGGACCTTGTGTCGTTGCTCAGATAAAGACAGTTGAAAATGACGGCTATGAAGCAGTTCAGATGGGCTACGGCGATATCAAGCTCAAGGTTCAGAACGGCAAGGGCAAGGGTGCAAGAAAACGCAGTGACAAGTTCAAAAACGATCCTGTTAACATCACAAAGCCTATGCTCGGTCACTTCAAAAAAGCTGATGTTGCTCCAAAAAGTACACTTCGTGAATTCAGAGTGGATAATCTCGATTCCTATAAAGTAGGCGATATTATCAAAGCTGATACCTTCGCTGAGGGTGACAAAATTGATGTTACCGGCAAGAGCAAAGGTAAAGGTTATGCAGGTGTTATAAAGCGTTGGAACTTCCATCGTCTTAAGGAAACTCACGGTTCAGGTCCGGTTGCCCGCCACGGCGGTTCAATGGGTGCCTGCTCAACTCCGTCAAGAGTCTGGAAGGGCAAGAAAATGGCTGGTCATCTTGGTGCAGAGAGAGTTACAGTCCAGAATCTTACAGTTGTTAAGATCGACGCTGAAAACAATCTTATTGCGATCAAGGGTGCTATCCCCGGTCCTAACGGCGGAATCGTAGTTATCCGTGACAGCGTTAAAGCTTAAGGAAGGAGGATTTTTCAATGGCTAATATAGATGTTCTCGATATGGCAGGTCAGAAAGTCGGCGAAGTTGAACTTTCAGACGCTGTTTTCGGCATTGAACCCAATACTGTTGTTATGCACCAGATGGTAGTTAATTACCTCGCTAACAATCGTCAGGGTACTCAGTCTGCTCTTACCCGTGCGGAAGTTTCCGGCGGCGGCAGAAAGCCTTGGAGACAGAAGGGTACAGGTCATGCAAGACAGGGCTCTACTCGTGCTCCCCAGTGGACTCACGGTGGCGTTGTATTTGCTCCCAAGCCCAGAAGCTACAAGTTCACTGTTAATAAAAAAGTTAAGAAGCTCGCTATGAAATCTGCTTTTTCAAGCAAGCTCAAGGACAGTCAGATAATTGTTCTCGATAAAGTTGCTCTTGAAGAATACAAGACAAAGACTGTTGCCAATATGCTCAAGGCTGTCGGTGCAGACAAAAAAGCTCTTATCATTCTTTCAGAGGTAGATAAGAAGGTTATCGGCTCAGCTAAAAATATTCCCGGAGTTAAAACAGCTCAGGTGAACACAATAAATGTATATGACATCATGAACGCTGACAAGGTTGTTATCGTTAAGGATGCAGTAAGCAAAATTGAGGAGGTATATGCATAATGAACGCTCGTGACATTATCATTAAGCCTATCATCACTGAAAAAACTATGACAGGCGTTGTTTCCGATAAAAAATATACCTTCAAGGTTGACAAGAAAGCTACTAAAATAGATATTGCGAAGGCTGTTGAAGAAGCTTTCGGCGTTAAAGTATCAAAAGTAAACACTGTTAATGTAAGAGGTCGTCTCCGCCGTCAGGGCAGAAACGAAGGCTATACTCCTTCATGGAAAAAAGCTTATGTTACTCTTACAGAAGACAGCAAAACAATAGAATTCTTTGAAGGCATGATGTAAGCCTTAGAAGGCAGAATGAATGGAGAATGTGCCGTTCTCCGCAAAGCCATCATGAGGAGTGTGAATTAAATGGCAATAAAGAACTATAAACCGACCAGCCCTGCAAGAAGAAATATGTCGGTTACAGATTATTCGGTTCTTTCAAAAGTTGACCCGGAAAAGAGCTTGCTCGCTCCGCTCAACAAAAAGTCAGGCCGTAACAGCTACGGCAGAATCACCGTTCGTCACAGAGGCGGCGGTAACCGTAACAAATACAGAATCATTGATTTCAAGCGTCGTAAGTTTGACGTTGAAGCTACCGTTAAAACTCTCGAATACGATCCGAACCGCTCGGCTCACATCGCTCTCGTTGAGTATACTGACGGTGTAAAGAGCTATATCATAGCTCCTGTAGGTCTTAAAGTAGGCGATACCATCGTTTCAGGTTCTGCTGCTGATATCAAGCCCGGAAATGCTCTCCCGCTCGCTAATATCCCTGTTGGTACTTTCGTTCACAATGTAGAACTTTATCCCGGCAAGGGTGCTCAGCTTGCAAGAAGTGCCGGCAACATGGCTCAGCTCATGGCTAAGGAAAATGGTCTTGCACTGCTCAGACTTCCCTCAGGTGAACTCAGAAATGTTCCCGAAAGCTGCATGGCTACTATCGGTCAGGTAGGAAACATTGATCACGAAAACGTTAAGATCGGTAAAGCTGGTCGTAAAAGAAACATGGGTTGGAGACCGACTGTAAGAGGTTCTGTCATGAACCCGAACGATCACCCCCACGGTGGTGGTGAGGGTAAATCCCCTGTTGGTCGTCCCGGTCCTGTTACACCTTGGGGCAAACCTAATAGGCGTACAGAAAGGAGCTTATACAATGAGCAGAAGCGTTAAAAAAGGCCCTTATGTGCAGCCTGTACTGCTTAAAAGGGTTCAGCAGATGAACGATGCAGGCGAAAAGAAGATCCTCAAAACCTGGAGCAGATCTTCAACTATTTTCCCTGAATTCGTAGGTCATACATTTGCAGTCCATGATGGACGCAAGCACGTTCCGGTATATGTTACCGAGGATATGGTCGGTCACAAGCTCGGTGAGTTTGCACCTACCAGAACCTTCAAAGGTCATGCCGGTTCAAAAACATCTAAATAATTCAGCCGAAAGGAGTGTATGAACATGGAAGCAAGGGCAGAACTTAAATACGCCCGCATTTCTCCCCGTAAGGTCAAGATAGTTCTCGACCTTATCAGAAACAAGCCTTGTGATTATGCAATGGCTGTTCTCAAGCACACCCCGAAGGCTGCTTGTGAGTATCTCGAAAAACTCCTCAAGTCAGCTATGGCTAATGCGGAGAACAATCATAATATGGATGTCAGCAAACTCTATGTTGCTGAATGTTATGTAGGTCAGGGTCCTATCCTCAAGAGAATCCGTCCCAGAGCTCAGGGCCGTGCTTACAGAATAGACAAGAAAACTTCTCATGTTACTCTTGTCCTCAGAGAAAAAGAATGATCTTTAGGGAGGTAGACTAAATGGGTCAGAAAGTAAATCCGCACGGTCTTCGTGTCGGTGTTATCAAAAATTGGGACTCACGTTGGTTTGTAAGCGACAAAGACTTCGGCGATACTCTCGTTGAAGACTACAACCTCCGTAAGACTCTTAAAAAACAGCTTTATGATGCAGGCGTTCCGAAAATCGAAATCGAACGTGATGCAACAAAGGTAAGAATCCACATTCACTGTGCTAAACCCGGTATGGTTATCGGTAAGGGCGGTGCTGAAATCGAAAAGCTCCGTTTGCAGTGTGAAAAAATACTCGGTAAGCCCGTTGCTATAAATATCGTTGAAGTTAAGAACCCTGATATAGATGCTCAGCTCATCGCTGAAGGCATTGCTCAGCAGCTCGAAAAGAGAATTTCCTTCAGACGTGCTATGAAGCAGTCTATCGGTCGTGCTATGAAGCTCAACGCAAAGGGTATCAAGGTTATGTGTTCAGGTCGTCTCGGTGGTGCCGAAATCGCAAGAAGTGAACAGTATCACGAAGGTACTATCCCGCTTCAGACTCTCCGTGCTGACATCGACTACGGCTTTGCAGAGGCTGATACAACATACGGTAAAATCGGTGTTAAAGTATGGCTCTATAAGGGCGAAGTTCTTCAGGACAACAGAAAGCCTCGTAAGGAAGGAGGCAGCAAATAATGTTAATGCCTAAAAGAGTTAAGTACCGCAGAGTGCACAGAGGTCGTATGACCGGCAAGGCTCTCCGTGGCAACAAAGTAACTTACGGTGATTTCGGTCTTCAGGCTATGGAGCCCGCTTGGATCACTGCTAATCAGATCGAAGCTGCCCGTATCGCTATGACACGTTACTGCAAGAGATTCGGTAAAGTTTGGATAAAGATTTTCCCTGACAAGCCCGTTACAAAGAAGCCTGCCGAAGTCCGCATGGGTTCCGGTAAAGGTTCACCCGAATTCTGGGTTGCAGTTGTTAAGCCGGGCAGAGTAATGTTTGAACTGGGCGGTGTTCCGGAGGCTACTGCAAGAGAAGCTCTTCGTCTTGCTGCCAACAAACTGCCTATCAAGACTAAATTCGTTACAAAGGAAGAAACGGAGGTTGACGCATAATGAAAGCTGCAGAACTCAGAGATATGACGGCAGAGGAGCTCAATGCTAAGCTCCAGAGCCTTAAAGAGGAACTTTTCAACCTTCGCTTCCAGCTTGCAATCAACCAGCTTGATAACCCGATGCGTATTTCCGCAGTCAAAAAAGACATCGCAAGAATAAACACCATCATCCGTCAGAATGAACTTGCTGAAAACGCATAATTGAAAGGGAGGTAATGCACTGTGAGCGAAAGAAATCTCAGAAAAACCAATGTTGGCAAGGTAGTCAGCAACAAAATGGATAAAACCGCTGTTGTTGCTATTGAAAACAGTGTAAAGCACCCGCTTTACAATAAAATCATCAAGCGTACTATCAAATTCAAGGTCCACGATGAAAACAATGAGTGCAATGTCGGTGACCGTGTACGCATTATGGAAACTCGTCCTCTCTCAAAGGATAAGAGATGGAGACTTGTAGAGATCATAGAAAAAGCTAAATAATTTCGGCTTTGCATATAAAAGGAGGAACGCACTGTGATACAACAGCAGACTTACCTCAAGGTTGCCGACAATACCGGAGCAAAGGAGCTTATGTGCATCCGTGTTCTCGGCGGTACAGGCAGGAGGTACGCAAATATCGGCGACGTTGTGGTTGCTTCCGTTAAAAAAGCAGCACCCGGCGGCGTTGTTAAAAAAGGCGATGTAGTTAAAGCAGTTATTGTCCGTTCTGCAAAAGGCGTTCGCCGTGAGGACGGTACTTATATCAGATTTGACGAAAACGCAGCAGTTATAATCAGAGATGACAAGAACCCCAGAGGTACTCGTATATTTGGACCAGTAGCAAGAGAGCTTCGTGACAAAGACTACATGAAGATCCTCAGCCTTGCTCCGGAAGTTCTTTAATTTGGAGGTGCAGCAATATGAGTAAAATTCATGTTAAAACAGGCGATACAGTTGTCGTACTCAGCGGCACCGAAAAGGGCAAAAAAGGCAAGGTTCTTGCCGTAAGCCCAAAGGAAGGCAAGGTTATCATCGAGAAAGTAAACCTTGTTTCAAAGCACGTTAAACCCAGAAAAATGGGCGAACAGGGTGGTATCGTTGAAGCAGAGGGTGCTATGTACGCTTGTAAGGTACAGATCGTATGCCCCCACTGCAAAAAGCCTACCAGAGTTGCCCACAGAATTCTTGAAGACGGTACAAAAGAGCGTGTCTGCAAAAAATGCGGCGAGGCACTTTAAGGAGGTAATTTGAAATGGCAAGACTTAAAGAACTCTATGTCAAAGAATCAGCTCCCGCTCTTATGAAAAAATTCTCTTACAAGAGTGTTATGCAGATTCCGAAACTCGAGAAAATCGTTATAAACGTAGGTGCCGGCGAAGCTAAGGAAAATTCAAAGGCTATCGACGCAATTTCCCGTGATCTGGCAGCTATCACAGGTCAGAAGCCTGTTGTATGCCGTGCCAAGAAATCTGTCGCTAACTTCAAACTCCGTGAGGGTATGCCCAACGGCGTTAAAGTTACTCTCAGAGGCGACAAAATGTATGAATTCATGGACAGACTCTTTAATGTCGCTCTCCCAAGAGTTCGTGACTTCCGTGGCATCAACCCGAATTCATTCGACGGCAGAGGCAACTACAACATGGGTATAAAAGAACAGCTCATTTTCCCTGAAATTGAGTTCGACAAAATAGACAAGGTCCGTGGTATGGATATTTGCTTTGTAACAACAGCAAATTCTGATGAAGAGGCAAGAGAGCTGCTCACACTTATGGGTGCTCCGTTTTCTAAATAAGGAGGGAATACTGTGGCAAAGACATCAATGAAAGTTAAACAGCAGAGAGAACCCAAGTTCTCAACAAGAGCATACAACAGATGCAAAATCTGCGGCAGGCCGCACGCTTATCTCCGTAAATATGGTATTTGCCGTATCTGCTTCAGAGAGCTTGCTTACAAAGGCGTAATTCCCGGCGTAAAGAAAGCCAGCTGGTAATAGGAGGTAACGAATATGCAGATTACAGATGCTATTGCAGATTTGCTTACAAGAATCCGTAACGCTAATACTGCAAAACACGATACAGTTGAAGTTCCTGCTTCAAACATCAAAAAGGCTATCGTTCAGATACTTCTCGATGAAGGCTATATCAAGAGCTTTAATGTTATTGATGACAACAAGCAGGGTATCATAAAAATCGCTCTTAAATACACAGACGGTAAAACTCCTGTTATCTCAGGTCTCAGGAGAGTTTCAAAGCCCGGTCTCCGTATCTACAGCGATGTTGAAAATATGCCGAAGGTTATGAAGGGACTCGGCGTTGCTATCATCTCCACCTCTAAGGGCGTTATGACTGACCGTCAGGCTCGCAAGGAGAATGTCGGCGGCGAAGTTCTCGCATATATCTGGTAATTAACAGGGGGCACTGAAATGTCAAGAATTGGAAGAAAACCCATAAATATTCCCGCCGGTGTCGAAGTTAAAGTAGATAACGGTGTTATCACAGTAAAAGGACCTAAGGGTACTCTTACAAAGAACTATCACACAAACATGACTGTTAAAGTTGAAGGTACTGAAATTATCGTTACCCGTCCGGATGACGATAAATTCAACCGTTCACTTCACGGTCTCACTCGTTCAAACATCCACAACATGGTTGAGGGTGTTACAAACGGTTTCTCAAAGGAGCTCGATGTAAACGGTGTCGGCTACCGTGTTCAGAAAAAGGGCAAGGATCTCGTTATGAACCTCGGCTATTCACATCAGGTTATCGTATCTGACAACGAGGACATCACTATTGAGGCTCCTACTCCCAACAAGATCATTGTCAAGGGTATTGACAAGCAGAAGGTCGGTCAGTTCGCTGCCGAGATAAGAGAAAAACGTCCGCCGGAGCCGTATAAGGGCAAGGGTATCAAGTATGTAAACGAAGTTATCCGCCGCAAGGAAGGTAAAGCCGGCAAGGGTAAAAAATAATTAAGGAGTGAGTAACTATGGTAAAAAAGCCTGATACAAACAAGGCAAGAATCAAGCGTCATAAAAGAGTACGCAGCAAAGTAAGCGGTACTGCCGAGTGTCCTCGCCTTAATGTTTTTCGCTCTACCAACAACATCTATGCTCAGCTGATCGACGATGTCAAGGGTGTTACTCTTGCAGCTGCTTCATCACTCGAACTCAAAGATGTTAACGGCGGAAACAAGGACGCTGCCCGCAAGGTAGGCAAGCTTATCGCTGAAAAAGCTGCCGACAAAGGCATTAAAGATGTTGTATTTGACAGAGGCGGCTATATTTTCCACGGTCGTGTAAAAGAGCTTGCCGAGGGTGCCCGTGAAGGCGGTCTTAATTTCTGATAAGGAGGAGTAACTTTGGCTATAATTGACGGTTCAACTTTGGACTTGAAAGAACACGTTGTTGCTATCAACCGTGTTTCAAAAACAGTAAAGGGCGGTCGTATCTTTAAATTCGCTGCTCTCGTCGTAGTCGGTGACGGCAACGGCACAGTAGGTTTCGGTATCGGCAAAGCAGGCGAAGTTCCCGACGCTATCCGCAAGGGTATCGAAGATGCTAAGAAGAATCTTAAAAAGATCTCTCTTAAAGGTACTACTATTCCCCACGAAGTAACAGGTATTTTTGGTGCAGGCAAGGTTCTCATGAAGCCCGCTGCTCCCGGTACCGGTGTTATCGCAGGTGGTCCTGTACGTGCAGTCATCGAGGCTGTCGGCATCAAGGACATCAGAACAAAGGCTCTCCGTTCCAACAACCCCTGCAACGTTGTACGTGCAACACTCGCAGGTCTTGAGAGTCTCAGAACAGCAGATGAAGTTGCCGCTATCCGTGGCAAGACTGCTAAAGATATTCTTTAATTGGAGGTTGGCAAACACATGGCACAGCTTAAAATTACTCTTAAAAAGAGCTTAATTGGAAGACAGAAGGACCAGATCGCTACTGCCAACTCCCTTGGTCTTACAAAACCCGGTAATTCTACTGTTCAGCCCGACAATGTTCAGACTCAGGGCAAGATCAATAAGATCAGACATCTTGTAGAAGTAACTGAAGCATAAGCGAGGAGGTGCAATAAATGAATTTGCATGAACTTTCACCTGCTGAGGGTGCTACAAAATCATCAAAAAGAATAGGCAGAGGTCACGGCTCAGGCTGGGGCAAAACTGCAGGCAAAGGTCATAAAGGTCAGAAGGCTCGTTCAGGCGGCAGCATCAGACCCGGTTTTGAAGGCGGTCAGATGCCTCTCCAGAGACGTATCCCGAAAAGAGGCTTCAACAATATATTCGCAAAATCCATCATCGCTGTAAATGTTTCAGCTCTTGAGGCTTTTGAGGACGGTGCTGAAGTTACCGTAGAGGCTCTTTATCAAAAGGGTATCGTTAAAAAAGCCTGTGACGGCATTAAAATTCTCGGAAACGGCTCTCTTTCAAAGAAGCTTACTGTTAAAGTAAATGCTTTCTCTGAGTCAGCTAAGCAGAAGATCGAAGCTGCGGGAGGAAAGGCAGAGGTGATCTGATTTGTTCAAAACAATCGCTAAAGCCTGGGGAATCGCCGATCTTCGCAAGAAGATGCTCTTTACACTTTTTATTTTATTGATATTCAGAATCGGTTCGGTTATCCCCGTACCGTTTCTTGATGTCCATGCCCTGAAGGCTCTCACTGAGGGCTGGAAGGACAGCTCTAATATGCTCGCATATTATGATGTTTTTTCCGGTGGTGCGTTCTCTAATGCAACACTCTTTGCAATGTCAGTTACCCCGTACATCAACTCCTCTATTATAATGCAGCTTTTGACAGTCGCTATCCCGCCTCTCGAAAATCTTGCAAAAGAGGGTATGGAGGGCAGAAAGAAGATTGCTACAATTACCCGTTATGTTACCGTTATACTCGGTATCATTCAGGGTACTGCTTATTACATCTGGCTCCTCAGATCTCATATCGTGAGCTATGACGGATGGAATGCTTCAGGTATCTTCACTGCTCTTGTAATTATTCTTGCTTTCACTGCAGGTACGGCTCTTATGATGTGGCTCGGCGAACAGATCAATCAGAACGGTGTCGGAAACGGCATTTCAATTCTCCTCTTTGTCGGAATCATCGCAAGACTCCCCGTTACCTTCGGTACTCTCTGGCAGTACTTCAAGCTCGGTCTTGAGGGTGACATTGCTAAAATCATCTATTCCTGCATATTCGTTGTAATATTCCTCGTTATTATATGGGTAATAGTATTCATGAATGATGCAGAACGCCGTATCCCGATACAGTACGCTAAGCGTGTTGTAGGTCGCAAAATGTACGGCGGTCAGAACACTCATCTTCCTATAAAAGTAGGTCTTTCGGGTGTTATGCCAATCATCTTCGCAAGCTCGATCCTTTCTATCCCGTCAACGATACTCCTCTTTATGGGAGCTACTGACAAAAACAGTGAGGCGTGGAAAAATATTCCCGACTTCTGGAAGGGATTCTTCAATGCTTTCGATATGGGCGGCTGGATATACACAGTTCTCTATTTTATATTTATAATCGGTTTTGCCTATTTCTATGTTACTATCCAGTACAATCCAACAGAAATGGCTAACAATCTCCGTCAGAACAACGGTACTATCCCGGGTATCCGTCCCGGCAAGCCTACCGCTGATTTTATCGCAAAGATCCTGTCAAAAATAACACTTATCGGTGCTCTGTTCCTTGCATTCATCGCTATCGTTCCGCTTATTTTCTCGGGCGTTACAGGTATGCATGGTCTTATGATGGGCGGTACGTCCGTTATCATTCTCGTAGGTGTTGCTCTTGAAACAGGCAGACAGCTTGAATCTCAGATGATGGTTCGCCATACAAAGGGATTCCTTGATTGATCTTTTGCACGGCAATCAATTTTTGGAATCATTCCTTCTTTTTGAAGGAAAAAATATATTGATTTTTATAATTGAAAGGAGTATATGAGTTATGAACATCATATTACTTGGAGCTCCCGGTGCCGGCAAAGGCACACAGGCGGAGGTTATTTGCGACCGTTTACAAATACCCACAATCTCAACCGGAAATATTATCCGTGAAGCGTTGAAAAGCGGTACTGAGATGGGACTGAAGGCTAAGGCTTTCATGGAAGCAGGTCAGCTCGTTCCCGATGAGGTCGTTATCGGCATCATCAAGGAGAGACTTGCAAAAGATGACTGTCAGAACGGATTTATCCTTGACGGTTTCCCCAGAACCATTCCTCAGGCCGAGGCTCTGGACAAAATGGGCATCGTTATTGACAAGGTTATTGATATCGAAGTTAAAGACGAAGCTATCGTAAGAAGAATGTCCGGACGCCGTGTCTGCGAAAAGTGTGGAGCAAGCTATCACATCGAGCATAAAAAGCCCGCTGTTGACGGTGTTTGCGACAGATGTGCAGGTGCCCTTGTTCAGCGTAAGGATGACCACCCCGATACAGTTAACGCTCGTCTCGAAGTTTATCACAAGGAAACCGAGCCTCTCAAGGATTACTATGAGAAGCAGGGTAAGCTCTCAATAGTTGAAGGTCAGGCTACTATCGAAGATACAACAGCTTTGATTCTTAAAGCTATCGGAGAATAATTGAATGGTGATACTCAAAACTACCCGTGAAATCGCTAAAATGCGTAATGCGGGCAGAATTTCACAGCGAGCTTTACAGGAAGCCGGCAGGGCAGTCCAGCCCGGTGTTTCAACTTATGAAATAGACTGCATAGTCCGTGATTATATCGAGAAACAGGGGGCAACCCCTTCCTTTCTCGGTTACGGCGGATTTCCTGCAAGTGCCTGTATTTCTGTAAACAATGTAGTCATCCATGGCATACCAAGCAAAAAACAAATTCTTAAGAACGGTGACATCGTCAGTATTGATGTCGGGGCAAAGTTTGAAGGCTATCACGGCGACAATGCATGGACATTTCCGTGCGGTGATATTTCAAAAGAAGCTCAGGCTCTCCTTGATGCGACTCGAGAAGCCCTTTTTGAAGGCATTAAAAACGCTGTCGCAGGTGCAAGGATCGGCGATATAGGTCACGCAGTTCAGCAGTATGCCGAAGCACGCAGTTACTCGGTGGTAAGAGATTTCGTCGGCCACGGAGTAGGTGCGAAGCTGCATGAAGATCCGAGCGTACCAAATTACGGAATGCCTCACAAGGGTATTCGTCTTTTGCCGGGAATGACAATAGCTATTGAACCTATGATCACTCAGGGTACTCACAAAGTAAAAGTCCTTGATGACGGTTGGACTACCGTTACCGCTGACGGAAAACTTGCTGCTCATTTTGAGCATACCGTGGCGATAACCTCAGACGGTACAGTCATTCTTACATCAGCAGATTGATGAGGTGATTGTCTATGCAGTTTGTCAAAGGTATGGTCGTAAGGTCAAAGGCTGGTCACGACAAGGGACAGTTCTTTGTCGTATCAGATATCCGGGATAATTATATATATATTATTGACGGAAAATATAAAACCGCTCTTAACCCAAAAAAGAAAAATCCTCTCCATCTGGCACCTACCTCGACTGTTCTGAATGAACAGTCTTTATGCACTAACACGAAAATTTGTGAGATACTTGACGAATTTTACGAGAGACTTCAATAATTTCTTGACAAATACGTCAATCTGTGCTATAAATATAAGGTACTGTGTCCTTTTTGAACGGGGATTATATTGAATTTGCAGGGAGGTAGTTCTATTGTCAAAGCAGGATGTAATTGAGGTCGAAGGAACAGTTAAAGAGGCTCTCCCTAATGCTCAGTTTAAAGTAGAGCTTCAGAATGGTCACGTTATTCTTGCACATATTTCGGGAAAACTCAGAATGAATTTTATCCGTATACTTCCGGGCGACAAGGTGACTGTCGAAATGTCACCCTATGATCTTACAAAAGGTCGTATAACGTGGCGTAGTAAGTAATTATATATCCCTTTATTTGCAATGAAAGGAATGATAACAAGATGAAAGTCAGACCTTCAGTAAAGAAAATCTGCGAAAAATGTAAAGTTATCAAGCGTAAGGGCAAAATCATGGTTATCTGTGAAAACCCTAAGCACAAGCAGCGTCAGGGCTAATGACGCAATTATCATTAATGGAGGTGTGCTAAAAGTATGGCACGTATTTCAGGTGTAGATTTACCCAGAGATAAAAGAATTGAGATCGGCTTGACATATATCTTCGGTATCGGTCGTAAAACTTCCAACGATATCCTCGCTGCAACAGGCGTTGATCCCGATACACGTGTAAGAGATCTTACAGAAGACGATGTTGCTAAACTCAGAGATTATATTGACCATCACTGCCGTGTTGAAGGCGATCTTAAGCGTGATATCGCTTTCGATATCAAAAGACTTATCGAGATCGGCTGTTACAGAGGTGTTCGTCATAGAAAGGGTCTTCCTGTAAGAGGTCAGCGTTCAAAAACCAACGCCCGTACAAGAAAAGGTCCGAGAAAAACTATGGCTAACAAGAAAAAATAATTCAGGAGGGAATTAACTGATGGCAGTTCAGAAAAGTGCTAAAAAGACTACTATCCGCAGACGCCGTGAACGCAAGAACATCGAAAAGGGTGCTGCTCATATCCAGTCAACATTTAACAATACTATTGTTACTATATCAGATGTACAGGGCAATGCCGTTTCGTGGGCAAGTGCCGGTGAACTCGGCTTCAGAGGCTCAAGAAAATCAACTCCGTTTGCTGCTCAGTCCGCTGCAGAAACAGCCGCTAAGGCTGCTATGGAGCATGGCATGAAAACCGTTGAAGTTTATGTAAAAGGTCCCGGTGCAGGTCGTGAAGCAGCTATCCGTGCTTTGCAGTCAGCAGGTCTTGAAGTAAGCATGATCAAAGACGTTACACCTATTCCGCACAACGGTTGCCGTCCTCCGAAAAGAAGACGTGTATAAAAGATTTCAGGGAGGTAATTTTAAATGGCAGTAAACAGAGACCCGATACTCAAAAGATGCAGATATCTCGGTATCAGCCCCACTGTTGTAGGTATCGACAAAACTTCTAAAAAACATCTCAATGCTAATACCAGAAAGAAAGTTTCCGAGTATGGTATGCAGCTCAAGGAAAAACAAAAACTTAAATTCATATACGGCGTTCTTGAAAAGCCCTTCCACCATTATTTTGAACTCGCTTCAAAAATGGAAGGTCAGGCTGGTAACAACCTTATCACTGTTCTTGAATCAAGACTTGACAACATCGCTTTCAGAATGGGACTTGCTCTTACAAGACGTGAGGCAAGACAGCTCGTTACACATGGTCATTTCCTCGTAAACGGCAAGAAGGTAGATATCCCTTCTTACAGAGTTAAGGCTGGCGATGTCGTTTCTCTCCGTGACAAGAGCAAGAGCAGCACTAAATTCAAGGATGTTGCTGAACAGACTAACGGCAGAAATACTCCCCTTTGGCTCGAGGTAAACAAGGAACAGTTCTCTGCCAAGGTAGTTCGTATGCCTTCTATCGAAGATATTGATTATGAGGTTGCACCTCACCTTATTGTTGAGTTGTACTCTAAGTAATCCCCATTTTCTTGTGCAGATCATAAATATCTTGGCGGTCTTCCGCCTAATGTCAAGGAGGTTTAGCTGATGATTGGAATTGAAAGGCCAGGAATTGAAACGACAGAATTGTCCGAGGACGGCAAGTTTGGCAGATTTGTTGTTGAACCGCTTGAAAGAGGCTTCGGCAATACTCTCGGCAACAGTCTCAGACGTGTTTTACTCTCGTCTCTTGAGGGTGTAGCTGTTACATCAATCAAAATTGACGGTGTCCTTCATGAGTTTTCAACCATACCCGGAGTTAAAGAGGATGTTACAGCAATAGTCCTCAATATGAAGGGACTCGTTGCAAAGCTCTATACAAACGGTCCTAAAACCGTTGAGATCAATGCAGAGGGACCTTGTATCGTTACGGCTGAATCGATAAAAAATGATGCTGAGGTCGAGATCCTTAATCCCGATATGCACATTGCCACTCTTGGCGAACGTGCTAAACTTTATATGGAGATTACCCTTAACAAGGGCAGAGGATATGTTTCCTCCGAACGCAATAAGGCTGAAATGACGGGCAGTTCAAAAATAGGTGTCCTTCCTATCGACTCTATATATACTCCCGTTCTCAAGGTCAACTATACTGTTGACAATACCCGTGTCGGTCAGATCACCGACTATGACAGACTTACTCTTGATGTATGGACAAATGGTGTCATAAGTGCCAGAGAGGCTGTTTCTCTTGCCGCAAAGGTACTTACCGAACATCTCAATCTTTTCGTTAATCTCTCTGATAAGGGTACAAATACCGAGATCATGATCGAGAAAAACGACCAGGGCAAGGAAAAGGTACTTGAAATGACTATCGAGGAACTCGATCTTTCAGTACGTTCCTTCAACTGTCTCAAACGTGCAGGCATCAATACAGTCGAAGATCTTATAAATAAATCCGAAGAGGACATGATGAAGGTTCGTAACCTCGGAAGAAAATCTTTGGATGAAGTTGTTGAAAAACTCAACTCTCTCGGTTTCCAGCTCCATGCTGACGAGGAATAATATATATTTTTTGCAAAGGAGTGAATATCAATGCCAGGAACAAGAAAACTCGGCAGAGAAACTTCTCACAGAACTGCTATGCTCAGAGGTCTCGTAACCTTCCTTCTCGAAAACGGCAAGATTGAAACAACATATACCCGTGCAAAAGAAGTTAGTGCATTGGCTGAAAAGTGCATCACTAGAGCTAAAGTGGAAAATCTCCAGAACAAACGCTATGCTTTGGCTTTTATTACCAAAGAAGACGTTGTTAACAAGCTCTTTAAGGAGATTGCACCTAAATACGCTGATAAAAACGGCGGCTATATCAGAATCACAAAGCTCGGTCCCCGTCGTGGTGACGCTGCTGAAATGGCTGTTATTGAGCTTATCTGATTTCGTTACTTGATTTTTTCTATATACAAAGAACTGGAAGTTTTTTTAAGACTTCCGGTTCTTTTTTTGTTGTAATGCCTAAAAAAATGTATCAAATATTGTCAATGTCTACAATTTTTATTTTTAAGTATATTATTTCTGTTTATTTTTCATTTTTTCCATTTACAAATTGTTAATTTTATTGTAATATAATCTTAACTTATTATGCCTTACTGTCCTTTTCAGGCATAATACCAAAAAAATTTTTTACAGAAAGAGGGAATTATCTTGGCTAAAAAACAAAAAGGTCTGTTTAAGAAGATCATGAGTTCGTTCCTTTCAGTGTCATGTGCCTTGTCTATGGCGGCTGTCGGATCAACTCTTTCTTCTACAACAGCAAATGCGGCTATTACCCCTTCAAGCGGTGACGCTTCAACTTTCTCCTGGGACAATGCTACTGTTTACTTCCTGCTTATCGACCGTTTTAAGAACGGCGATACCTCAAACGACAATGCCTACGGCAGACAAAACATCAAGCTCAATGACCAGAGAGCTACCATGCACGGCGGTGACTTTGCGGGAATCACCGAAAAAATCAATGACGGATATTTCACTGATCTAGGCGTAAATGCTATTTGGCTCACAGCTCCCTATGAGCAGATACACGGCTATATTCAGGGCGGCAGTGGTTTCTATCACTATTCCTACCACGGCTACTATGTCCTTGACTATACCGAAACTGATGCCGCTTTCGGTACAAAAGAAGAATTTAGAACCCTCGTCGATGCCGCTCACTCAAAAGGTATCCGTATCATCATGGATATTGTTATGAACCATTCCGGTTACGGCAGTATGTATGATATGAATGAGTACAATTTCGGCGGACTCAAGAGCGGTTGGGATACTTTCTACAACAACCCTGACGAGAATAATACAGATCTTTACCACAGCTATATCGACTATGAAGGCTCTGCTGATGGCTGGGCAAGATGGTGGTACAAGTGGGTTCGTGCAGGTCTGCCAGGTTATCCGGAACCCGGCAGCAGTGAGCAGACAAGAACTCTTGACGGCTTGCCCGACTTCAGAACGGACTCCTCCGAACAGGTAGGTATCCCGACATTCCTCCAGACAAAGTGGACAAAAGAGGGTACTCTTGCTGCTAAAACAAGCAAGTACGGCTCATCAAATACCGTTTTGGGCTATATTACATCTTTCCTTTCCGAGTGGGTAAGAGAATACGGTGTAGACGGCTTCCGTTGCGATACCGCTAAACACGTTAATCCCGGTGAATGGAAGGTTCTCAAAGACAAGTGCGTGGAAGCCCTTAAGGAGTGGAAACAGAAGAATCCTACAAAGAAATTGGATGACCTTGATTTCTGGATGACTGGTGAGCATTGGGATTGGAATATCGGCTACGGTAAAGATGCTTACTTTACACAGGGCGGCTTTAACTCAATGATCAACTTTGAAACACAGGGCGGTGGTTTGCTGGCTTCCGGCAAGGTTGCCGACACTTATCAGAGATATGCTGATAAGATCAACACCGATCCCGATTTCAACGTACTTTCCTACATATCCTCACATGACTCTACTCTTACAAGAACAGGCGATATGTATTATATGGGTTCTGCATTCCTGCTCATGCCGGGTGCCGTGCAGATATATTACGGTGATGAATCTGCCCGTCCGTTTGTTCCGGGTGTTCCGCAGAATACTGCAGGTCATGCTTACAGAAGTGATATGAACTGGGGCGAAAATCAGGATCTCGTTAAACACTGGGGTATCGTTGGACGCTTCCGTAACAGTCACGTTGCTGTCGGTGCAGGTGCTAACATCGGTCTCACAGCTTCAAGCGGTATCGCTTTTGCAAGAACCTTCGACAAAAACGGCATTACAGATAAAATAGCTGCCGTTATCAATGCAAGCGGCTCTGTTTCAGTAGACGTTTCTGCTATCTGGAGCAACGGTACTACTCTTGAAAATGCCTATGACGGTACAACTGCTGTTGTAACAGGCGGCAAGGTTACCTTCAGTGCAGGTGCTCACGGTACTATCCTTATTCAGGAGCCTGACGGTGAAAGAGGTATGGTAACTGTTCAGCACATCAATCAGGATACAGGTGCTGTTATCAAGACTGACATGGTTTCAGGTCTTGTAGGCGAATCTTACTCAGTATCTGCTGATGCTGAACTGACAAAAACTTATGACCTCGTTAAGACAGAAGGTAAAACAACAGGTACTTTTTCTGCAGACGGTGCTACTGTTAAATTCTACTATCATCTTGATACTTCAAAATTCGGTACTATAACAATTACACATATAGACGCTGCAACAGGCGATTCTATCGCAGATTCTCAGACTATCACAGGCAAGGTCGGTGAAAGCTATTCCGCTCAGCCAGTTGATGTAAAGAACTATGAAGTAGACCTCTCTGCTTCCACAAATACAAGCGGTACTTTCAAATCCGGTACCGATATAAAAGTTGTATTCAAGTACAACTTTGTTGAACCTACAGGCTTGACAGTCCACTACTACAATACAAGCTGGAGCAAAGTAAATATCTATGCTTATGACAAGGCTGAAACCAAACAGTATGCAGGTGCATGGCCCGGTACTGCTATGACAAATGACGGTAACGGCTGGTGGTCATACAACTTCTCTGATATTGAAGATGCTCTCGTTATCTTCAACGACACAGGCACAAGTCAGGAGCCTGCACGTATGCAGCCCGGATATACCGTTTCAGGAGAAGTATGGCTGAAGGATGGTGTTGCCGCTTCCGCAGGCAAGGTAAAAGTCGTTTACAGCGGTACTGACGGCAAAACTCTCGGCACTGCAACTCTTACAGGTCTTGAGGGCGAATCCTACACGACTTCTGCAAAAGAATTCTCAGGCTATACTCTTACAGGTACTCCTTCAAATGCAACAGGTAAATACACATCTTCTACTATAACCGTAACTTACACATATAAACCCGATGTTGTACCTGTTGACGAACTCGTGAACAACTCAACTCTTTCCGTAACTTCCATAAAACTCGGCAGCTCTGTTACTGCAACAGGTGCTGCAACAGGCGGTACAAAGCCTTATCAGTATCAGGTAGTTTACAAGCTCTCAACGGCTTCTTCATGGACTACCGCAAAGGCTTACAACTCAACAGCCTCCGTTACATTCAAACCCTCAGCAGGCGGTACTTACAGTGTCTGCATAAAAGTTAAAGACGCTGACAACACAGAAGTTAAAAAATTCTTCACTCTTAAAGTAGAAGCAAGTGCTCTTGTAAACAACTCAACAGTTTCTCCTACAAAGGTAACTCTTGGCAACAATGTAACTGTAAAGTGTGCTGCTTCAGGCGGTTCAGGCTCTTACAAATACGCTGTATTCTACAAGGCTTCTTCCGCTTCAACATGGACTACAAAACAGGATTTCTCCTCAACTTCTTCTGTTTCAATCAAATTCACAGGCACAGGTACAAAAAATATCTGCATAAAAGTTAAAGACGGTGCAGGCACTATCGTCAAGAAATACATTGATGTAGTAGTTGAAAAAGGTCTTACAAATACTTCAAAGCTCTCTGCAAGCACTATCACTCTCGGCAGCACTGCTAAAGCAGTATGCTCGGCAATAGGCGGTACAGGCTATTACAACTATGCTGTATTCTACAAGAAAACTTCCGATACAAGTTGGGCAACAGCTCAGAATTACAGTTCAAATGACACCGTAACATTTAAACCTGCAAAGGCTACGACATATGATGTATGCCTGAAAGTAAAGGATACAAACGGTACAGAATCCAAGAAATATGTTACACTTACAGTCAAGGCTGCTGAGCTTGTAAATACATCAACTGTTTCTCCAACGTCAGTTACTCTCGGCAACAATGTAACTGTAAAGTGTTCTGCAACAGGCGGTGCAGGTTCTTATAAGTATGCTGTGTTCTACAAGGCTTCTTCCGCTTCAACATGGACTACAAAACAGGATTTCTCTGCAACATCTTCTGTTGCTATCAAGTTTGCAGGTGCCGGTACAAAGAATATCTGCGTAAAAGTTAAGGATGCTAACGGCACTATTACAAAGAAATATTTTGATGTTACCGTAAAAGCTAATGCTCTTGCAAATACTTCAACTGTTTCAGCAACCTCCGTTGTAAAGGGCAAGGCTGTCGTTGTAACTGCTTCTGCAACAGGCGGTTCAGGTTCTTATCAGTATGCTGTATACTACAAGAAGGCTTCCGCTACATCCTGGACTGAAAAACAGGCTTTCGGCACAAATACAAAGGTTTCTATGACATATCCTTCTGCAGAAGTTTATGACATCTGCGTAAAAGTAAAGGATTCAAAGGGTACTGTTGTTAAAAAGTATTTCTCAGTTTCAATAAATACAGCTACTACCAACCTTAAAAACAATTCAACAGTAAGTGCAACTTCTGTTACAAAGGGTACAAAAGTAACTGTTAAGGGTGCTGCTTCGGGTGCAACAGATTCTGTTCTCTATCAGTATGCTTACAAAAATGAATCAGCTTCAAATTACACTGTTATAAAGAACTATTCTTCAACAACTTCCGTTTCATTCACTCCTTCCGAGGCTGGCAACTACACCGTAAGAGTTATCGCTCAGGATATGAAACCTTCAACAGCAGTTAAAACATTCTATGTTACCGTTAAATAATTCCTATATTTAACAAATAACTAATCCTTTTATGTCATCCTGAGCGTAAGCGAAGGATCTTAAAGATTCCTCACTTCGTTCGGAATGACAAAGTTTTAGATTTAACAAATAACAAAAAAATATTTCCGTTCCGTAAGATATATTATCCTGCGGAACGGAATTTTTTTATATATTAATGTACCAAAAAGATTCCTCACTTCGTTCGGAATGACAGATTATCTTATATGCCTTTTGGTTATCTTTTTGGGAGATTTATAATATCTTTTTCTTGGGATATTTTCCAAACTTTTTGTATTTGCAAATACTATAAATAAAAATGCTGCCAAAAACAAAACGAATATCCACAAAACTACTCCCGTTATAAAGCTGATATTGTCATCTTCCTTTTCGGGAATATCCGCTATATTCAAAACCTTTTCTTCAATGGGTTCCTCAACCTTGCTTTCTTCTGCAACTGACACTTCAGTCTGCTTTTGTGTTTCGGGCTTTGAATTTGAAACGGCGGAAACATTATTACTTACATCAGCAGGGATTATCGTATCTATATTCTTTTGCCATTTCAACGGATCATTATTTATTATCGGTTCAGATGATTCCTCGACACTTGATTCAATACTTGACTCGGTACTTACCTCTGAAACTGTTTCTTCTTCATATTCAGAGCTTTCTTCTTCACTGTATTCTTCATCATCTTCATCGTCTTCTTCATAATCATCATAGCTTTCCTCTATGTATTCATCATCATTATCTTCATTGTCTTCATCATAAATTTCTTCATAATCATCTTCGTAATACGATTCCTCACTGTAATATTCGTCATCATAGTTTTCTTCGTCATCTTCTCCCTCTGCATATACCGTACTTCCTATACTCAGCATACTCAAAGCCGTTAATAATGCCAATATCCTTTTTACTCTTTTCATATAATTTCACTCCGATTTTTATTTAATATCCCCATTATACCAAATTTATTAAAAAAATCCACTACTATTTTGACGGATTTTTATTTTTTTAAAACCTCTGCCAATACCTTTCCAAGAAGATACCCTGAATATCTGACCTCCTCTATTGTATTTGATTCCGCTCCCATCTCTATCAGAAGTGAACCTGTATTTACATTCATATTATACATAAAATCCGAAAAATTCAATGGTCTTACCATATCGGGATACATTTCATTTGCCTTTTGCTGTATCCTCAGTGCAAATCTAAGATTATATTCCCAATCACTGAACTCCTCAGAATCATCATAATTATATCCCGAAAGTATCATTATCTGCGCAGCTTTTTTTCCGTTGACCGTGAATACGGGCTTTGATTTTTGTGTATCCGTTCCGATACCGTCACGGTGTATATCAAGGGTGACTTTGATTGACGGATATTTCTCAATGTATTTACTGACAGTCGCATAGCTCCTGTCATATGCCCCGTTATAACTCGGATAATCGTGCAGTGTGGTATCATGTATTGTCTTTATACCTGCCTTATTCAACTGTTTGGATATTTCCTCGCCTACCGCACATATATTCTGTGAAGTATCAGTTGTCCTCGGATAAAAGCTCTCATAAAAATATCCCGTGTCATAAGGCAAAAAACTTTCAGATGTATGCGTGTGATATATCAGCACCTGCGGTTCATCTGTATTTTCCATCTCAAAGCCCAACTTACTTTCCAATTCCTTTTTTATATCTATATCAGTTGAGGATGTATTTTTTATCTGGATATTCTTATAGCTTTCATTGCCCTCTGTTATCGTGAATTCATATACGGGATATTGTTCTTCTCCGTCATGCTTTTGCTTGTACTGTTCAAGTTCCCTTTCAGTTGTATCGGATGCTTCAAAGTCATCAGAGCTTTCTTTTTTATTTTCTTCATGTTTGGAATTTACTGTACTGCTTTCAGGTTTTGATGAAATTTCGGAACTATCAGCCGTTACTGCACTTTCATCAGCTTGTACTGAACTTTCAGGCGGGATATCAATGTATTCTGTGTCACCTGTCGGAAATGCCATTTCTGCTGCCAATATATCAATATCAGACTTGATATTGATATCGGATAATTTCACTGCTGTACAAATTATTCCCATTGCCGCAAGCACTGTTGATATTAATATCATAAAAATATTTTCTGCCTTATTTTTATTACTTCTCAATGCTTTTCCCCCCGCTGAAATTGACTTTAATCAATTTTTATGCGGAGGAAAATTTATTTATGATACCAATTCGGAAAGTGTATCATAATCATATTCACCCTGTATTGCACAGTTTATCGCCATTCCTATTAATTTTGCTCCCCTCCCGATAAGAAGGTCTATTTCTCTCGGTGTCACTATCATGCTTTCATCCTTATCATGCACCAATGTCATTAAATCTACTACTGTTGGTATTCCAACAGCTATCACAGGTATACCGATATTCCTTTCATTGATGCCCTTTCTTCTGTTTCCGACTCCTGAACCCGGATTTATTCCTGTATTGCTTATCTGTACCGTACAGCCTAATCTTGATACATCCTTTGCTGCAAGTGCATCTACCGCTATAAGCACAGCAGGCTTTATTTTTCTTACAATACTTTCTATTATTTCACCTGTTTCAATGCCTGTTTGTCCCA
Organism: uncultured Ruminococcus sp.; assembly: GCA_902800065.1. Lineage (GTDB taxonomy): Bacteria > Bacillota > Clostridia > Oscillospirales > Acutalibacteraceae > UBA1213. The sequence continues at coordinate 15,729 of CADCDE010000025.1, read as the reverse complement.
TGACTCCCGTTGTTATCACCGAAACTCCCCTTAATTTATCCAACCCCGCTACCCTTGCAAATTCTCCTTTTATATGTCTTGTTGCCAGAATATATTCCATACTCCTCACGCCCAATGCATCAGGCGTTATTGCTTTATTTCCAAGTCCTGCAACCAATATTTCGCCTTCATCCGGCAGAAATTTTTTTATCTCTTTTCCTATTATCTCCGTTTCATTTTTCAATTCCCCTATATTATCCGTTATAGGCAGGCATTCTATCGTTATATATTTTCCAACAGGCTTTCCTATTATATCAGCCGTTTCTTTATTTGTGACAGATATCCTTGTTATCTTCAAGGTTCCCTGATATATTTCCTCTTTTTCTATCCCCTTCAAGTGTTCATCTGATTCCGTATTCTCTATTGCTAAATCTGTTCTTGTCTGCATATGAAACTTCCTCCGTTCATTTCTTTATAACGTGAGTTCGATATAACTGAAAAATATTCTGACAATGATATTCCGAACGCAGTGAGGAATCTTCAAAAGATTCTTCGTCGCTGTCGCTCCTCAGAATGACAGTATAATAATTTTTCGTTTTCATCGAACTCACGTTTTATAATAATTATGAGCAATTTATAAAAAAACATTCGTTAAACTATCAAAAAAAATAGTCTTTGTTTTGGTAAATATGTCAGAAATACTTGTTGACAATCTTGGTTTTCAAAAGTATAATTAAGAATGTTGGATAATAGGGAAAAAAGGTAATTGTGAATTTTTTAGTGTATGTATTTGGAGGCTCTTATGAAAAAGTTTGTTTCAGCTATTGCATTGTCGGCTGTTATTTTATCGGTAATATCTTTGTCTGCCTGTGGTGATGAACAGAATTCTGAGGCTTCTGTCGAAGAAAATATCCCTGCTTCTTCAGTTGTTTCGGAGGAGGTACAGGAAAGCTCTCAGAAATCTGAGCAGAAAAGTCAGGCTCCTAAATCTGCAATATCTGCGTCTCAGATCAGTCAGATGAAGTCATATCTTTCTTCTTATCAGAAAATGCCCCAATTCAATTCAAAAGGCACAGAGATAGATGCCCGAGCCATTGCTCAGAATAAAACGGTCACTCTCATCTGTGACAATATTAATCTGACTTATACAAAGCTCGTTGTTGAACAGTTCAAGGTCGCAGCTGAAGCAGTCAAATTTGCCAAAACAGTAGTTGCAAAGACTGACGGTACTGATGAATCTATAAACAAGGCTCTGAATGCCGCTGTCAATGACAAGTCGGATGTTATCATCCTTTTCGGCAACATCAACAAGGATAATTTTTCGACCAATATCGAGTATGCTCAGGCAAACGGTATCGAGGTAATATCGGCAGGCGTTATAACTGCAGGAAAAAATGATCATTTCGCTGATTATACCATGCCCGTTGATTATAATGTCATTGGTCAGACTCTTGCAGACTGGGCTATAACCAAAACTAACGGAAAACTGGAAGCTATTGCAATCAACTGTACTGATTCCTTGCAGTCAAATACTGTTGCAGGCGGCTTTCAGGATGAATTTGACAAATATATCGCCGATACTACCGGACACTGTCACGGTATAAATATCTCTTATGCCCAGGCGGAAAAGGAACTTGCAGATAATATTGAAAAGGCTGTCAAGGAAAATAAAAAGATAAATTATATTATCGTATTTGACGAAAATATGATAGGTGAGACACTGGATGCTTTGGAACAGCTTAATCTCAAGATACCCGTTATCTCAACAGGCGGCTCTGATGACGCTTTTACGGCAGCTCAAAGAGGTTCGGTTGAAATGCTTGTTGCACAAAGCTATGAATGGACAGCCTATGGTATGGTGGACTATGCTCTCAGAATACTCGGAAATGCCGATATGCCAAAGGAACAGTATGTTCCCTTCAGAGTGCTTACTTCTGATATAATCAGTGATGAAATAGCAAATTTCGGCGGCATCAGCGGCAATTTTAACCGCATTGCCTTCGGTTCATACTTTGAATACGGCTATGAGTCACTTTGGCAGTTATAATTATTACATTACAGGCAATTGAAAAAAATTGCCTGTTATTTTTTTGCAAAAAATAAATATTTTTCTTAAATTCGACCTTTCATGGTCGATTTTTTTTGTTTTTTGAAGTATTGCTGAAAGGAGTTTTTGATCAATGAAAAAAAATCTTAATACAAAAGAAAAACTTTTTTGTGTGTTCTACTCATCAAAAGGAAATGCCGTTGAGGCTGCCGTTCTTGCAGGCTTTGATGATCCCTGCAAGAACGGTAATGCTCTGCTTGCACGAGAGGATATTATTGAATATATCAGCTCCGTCAATAAGAAAAAACTGGAATTCCTTTCCCGCAAAGCCGTTACAGGCTATGAAAGACTTGCTTTCGGCAGCTTCAATGATGCTGTCGGACTCCTTTTTTCTGATAGTCTCTCAAAAGAAGACCTGTCTTCAATTGACCTCTTTAATGTCGCTGAAATAAAGCGTCCAAAGGAGGGGGCTATGGAAATAAAATTTTTTGACCGTATAAAAGCACTTGAAAAATTAGAATTGCTGGATCGTTCTCAGAAAAATTCAGCATCAGATTTTTACAATGCTATTATCAACGGTATAAAAAATTCACAGGATGATGATGGTGGTGGCTCTGAATGACATTCAAACCGTTTTCTAAAAAACAACTCGATGTTCTTAGCTGGTGGTCACCTTCACGAAAAACTTCAAAATATGACGGCATTATCTGTGACGGTGCTGTCAGAAGCGGAAAAACTCTCTGCATGAGCGTTTCTTTTATATCATGGGCTATGTTCTCTTTCGATAATGCCAATTTTGCAATATGTGGCAAGACTATCAAGTCCGTTAAAAGAAACGTTTCCGACATCCTTATCCGAACTCTCCGTGAAATAGGCTTTGAAGTTACCGAGAAAATTTCCCTCAATGTCTTTGAGGTATCCCTTAATAATACCACTAATACCTTCTATCTCTTTGGAGGTCGTGATGAAAGCTCCGCTGCTCTCATTCAGGGCATGACACTCTCAGGAGTACTTTTTGATGAAGTTGCTCTTATGCCACGTTCCTTTGTTGAACAGGCTCTGGCACGTTGCTCCGTAGAAAACTCAAAGCTATGGTTCAACTGCAATCCCGAATACCCTCAGCACTGGTTCTGCACCGAATGGATAAAAAAGACCAGTGAAAAAAATATCTATTATCTCCATTTCACTATGGACGATAATCCATCGTTATCCGAAAAGATACGTCAGAGATATAAAAATCTCTATTCGGGCAGCTTCTATGACCGCTTTATCCTCGGAAAATGGGTGGCTACTGACGGTCTTGTATATCCGTTCATGTCCGATGACAAAATGCTATATGATGTCCCGAAATGCAGCTTCTCCAAATTTGCCGTTTCTTGTGACTACGGTACTGTCAATCCTGCTTCATTCGGTCTTTGGGGGCTTTACGGCGATTCATGGTACAGGATAGACGAATATTATTATTCATCACGCCGTGAAGGTCTCTCCAGAACAGACGAGGAACATTATTCCGCCCTTTGTGAGCTTATTGCCGACAGGGAAATATCCGATATTGTCGTTGATCCGTCAGCAGCCAGCTTCATTGAAGTTATCCGCAGACATGGAAAATACAATGTCAAGCCTGCAAAAAACAATGTAATTGACGGTATACGTCAGACAAGTACCGCCCTTAAGCAAGGTAGAATAAAGATATGCCGTCCATGCAAGGACTGTATACATGAATTCGGGCTTTATCGCTGGGATACAGGCGGCAAAGATTCTCCCATCAAGGAAAATGACCATGCTATGGACGATGTGCGATACTTTGTTACTACAATTTTGAATGATTCGGAAGATGACGAATTTTTCGCTTTTGCTTTCGACAGATAATTTTAAACGGAGGTGATATATAAATTGGCTATTTTTAATTTCCGAAATAAAAAAACTTCTGACTTCAAAATTCAAACAGCCGTTTCAGACGGCTATCAAAATGATTTTTCTTCTTTTCTGAAAACATCACACTCAGTCTGTGAACGTTCTCTTTACAAATCACTTAAAGACAGTGTTCCGATAATTGATGCAGCCATATCAAAAATCATACGGCTTATGGGCGATTTCACAATAAAAACCGATTCTCACGTTCTTAATGAACAAATAAACTGCTTTCTTAAAAATATCCGTGTCAATGCTTGTGAGACAGGTATACAGAGCTTCCTTTCTTCATATCTCCAACAGCTTCTCATATACGGAACTGCAGTCGGTGAGATAGTCCCTGACCGCTCCTGCAAAAATATATCTGCTCTTTACAATGCCTCTCTTGATGATATTGACCTTGCTTATGACGGCAATCCCCTTAATATCAAAATATGTTCTGTTGCCAAAAACGGTGACAGGATACCTGTAAAATATCCTTCACTCATTCTATGCAGTGCCATTATGCCTGAACCCGGACAAATATACGGTACTTCTATACTCAAAGGCTTACCCTTTATCGCCGACACTCTTATGAAAATATTCAATGCCATTGGTACGAACTGGGACAGAGTTGGAAATGTTCGTTTTGCTGTTTCATACAAACCCTCTGAAAATGAACGCTCCTTTTCCAAAGACCGTGCAAGGCTCATTGCAGAGGAATGGAGCAAGGCTATGAAAAGTTCTCAGCCAAAGGATTTTATTACAGTCGGTGATGTAAGTATAAAAGTCATTGGTGCCGAAAATCAGATACCCGACAGCAATATACCTGTCAGACAGCTCCTTGAACAGATCATTTCCAAACTCTCTATTCCGCCTTTCTTACTCGGCTTATCATGGTCATCAACAGAGAGAATGTCCTCTCAGCAGGCTGATATCCTTACAAGTGAGCTTGAATATTACCGCCGTATATTAAATTCCGCTATAACCAAAATATGCGACACATATTTCAAGCTCAATTCCGTAAATACCCGATTTGAAATAGTCTGGGATAATATAAATCTTCAGGATGAAGTCGAGCTTGCAAAAGCCCGTCTGCTCAATGCTCAGGCTATGCAAATAGAAAATAAACTTGAAAGGAATGATTAAATGTCAAACAACAATGATATCCGTGACGGTGAAATTGAACTCATCAACAAATTCACCCGTCACCCTCTTTCAAAAGATGATGTCTATACATTTTCCGTTGTCCTCTGTGACAATGAAATTGACAGGGATTTTGAAAGATTTTCGGATAATGCCCTTGATACCCTTGCTGAATTATTCAGCGGTGTAACGGGCATTACTGACCACAATCCGAAGTCTTCAAATCAGACTGCCCGAATTTTTTCGTGTAAGTCTGAATTTGTTCCCGATAAATTCACATCAGACAACAAGCCCTACAAACGACTTTTTGCAAGAGCTTATGTTCCAAAATCTGATAATTCCGCCGACTTTATTTTATCCCTCGAAAGCGGTATAAAAAAAGAAGTCAGTGTCGGATGTTCCGTTAAAAAACACATCTGCTCAATATGCGGAAAGGATATATTTTCCTGCTCTCACTCTAAAGGAAAATATTATTCAAACAAGTTATGCTTTGCAGTTCTTGATGAACCGACAGATGCGTATGAATGGTCATTTGTTGCCGTTCCTGCACAGAAGGCTGCCGGTGTTATAAAAAACTTTACACCGAAAGGAGATAATCTATTGAATATTGAAAAAAGACTCTTTACAGGCGAGGAACAGACATTCTCCGCTGATGAAGTAAAAGAACTTGCGGATATGTTCCGCTCTCTGAAACAAAAAGCCGCTGACGGTGATATGTACCGTAAATCACTCATTAACGACCTCAAAACCTTTTCAGCGGTTTCTTTTCCCGAAATCACTGCCGCTACTCTTGAGCGTATTGCGGAAAATCTTTCCGTTGACCAGCTTAATGAACTTATAAATGCCTTTGAGAAAAAGGCGGCTGATATTCTTCCAATGAAGCCTCAGCTTTTCAGTGGCATTTCAAAAAATACAAACTCAAACAACAATATTTACAAAAACATTTAAGGAGGATTTTTTATTATGAACTATAATTCAATTAAACTCGAAAAAGGTATGTATGCAAACGGTAAATCACTTACAGACATTTTGGAGGAACTTGACCCCTCGGAAAACTATAAAAATACCGATATGAGCGGTCTCGATGCTTTTCAGAGACAGCTTAAACGCTATGATATAAAAGTTGGCGGCTCTGATTCCGACCAGGTACAGAAATTTTTCCAGACCTCAAATTCAGCGGCTCTTTTCCCTGAATACGTTGCCCGTGCAGTTAAGCAGGGTATGAAAAATGCCGCTCCGCTTTCCGAAATAGTCGCTGCAACAACTGTTATAGATAATCTCGATTATCGTTCAATTTCGGTTTCTCCGCTTACTGTTTCATCTGACGCTGTTTCCGAAGGTGCTTTGCTCCCACAAACCGACATCAGAACCAACTCAAATCTCGTTTCACTCAAAAAGCACGGCAGACTTCTCACAGCTTCATATGAAGCTATAAAATATCAGCGTCTTGATATTTTTACTGTAACACTTCGTCAGATTGGTGCATATATAGCAAGAGAACTCTTTAATGATGCGGTGTATGTCCTCGTCAACGGTGACGGCGGCAACAATGCCGCTGAAACTGTTTCAGCCGATTCACAGACACTTACTTACGGTTCTCTTATAAAACTTTGGGCTAATATTGCTCCGTATCAGCTCAATACCATCCTTGCCCCGACCGCTCTCATGCAGCAGCTTCTTACAATGACAGAAATGAAGGATGCCAATGCCGGTCTTGATTTCCACGGTACAGGTAAGATGATAACTCCTCTCGGTGCAAATCTTGTTCATGCTCCGTCTCTTGCAAGTACAAAAATTATCGGTCTTGATAAAAACTGTGCCCTTGAGATGATACAGTCAGGCGGTATTTCAGTTGATTCCGACAAGCTTATCGACAGACAGCTTGACAAAGCCGCTGTAAGCTGTACGGCGGGCTTCTCAAAGATATTCGCTGATTCAGCTAAAATTCTTTCACTTTAATTCGGAGGTGTGACGGTTGGATATTGAAAATATTATTTCCATTTTCAGCCGTCTTTCGGGAATTGACGAGGAATCATCTGTAACTCTACGCTTTATCTGTGAAAATACCCAAAGCTATATCCTTTCACACATAAAGCCCCATATTGATATATGCGGCTGCAGCGGCAAGCTTGAATTTGCTGCTGCGGCTCTCGCATATTACAGATATATTCTTTGGTCTGATACCGAAAACGGTGAAAATATTACTGTCGGTGACATTTCCGTCAAAAGCTCTGCCGAAAGGCTCGAAAAGGCTTATAAAATATATCAGCAGGCTGTTGAGGATATTTCCGATATCTTCGATAACGGCTGTTTTGTATTTGAGGGTGTATGATATGAACAGAATAAAAAATGCTATTCAAAAAATCGGAACAAAAATTTCACTGACACATGATGAAGTTACAACACATGGCTTCGGTGTATTGTATCCTGTCCGCTATCAGCAAAAGACTTTCGGAAATATTTTAAATACTCCTCAAGGACGTACCGAAAACGGAAGATATACACTGTTTACAGAAACAGAGCTTTTGCAGGAGGCGAAATACGGCGATATTATCTCTGATAATAAAAATCAGTATATACTTTTATGGAAGGATATGTATTATTCAGATTCCGACAGCTATGCAAAAGCCTGTATAAAAATTATTACAGATCGGGAGTGATCACTTGATAAACGATTTTACTCAGCATATTTATGATTCCGCTGTGAATGACAGCTTTTTTGACGGCTTCGGACTGATGCTCGAAAATGATTTTCGTCAGCTGAAATTTCCCGTCAGAGATAATATCGTATCATTCGGTACTGAAAAAAATGACAGGCTGAATTTCCTTTTGGGCTATGATATTTTTGAATCAGGTGAAGAAAAAACCATTGTTACAGTCCTTACTGATGAAAAATCCGGCGGTGCATACTGTGAACAGTGTGCAAGGAATGTATGTATGAAAATTCTTGAACTCGATACAGACAAGATTATAAATTCCGTGGCAGTTGAAAGATGTGTCTATGATCCGAATATCTTTGCATACAAAGTCAGAATGTCATTCGGACTTCGTGAGATCGCTGTGGATGTTTGAAAGGAGTGGTTCCTTGGAAAAATTGGTATCTATTTCAGGCAGAGATGTCTGTGTTTATATAAATGACCGTCAGCTTTTGCAGGCTGAAAGTGCTCAAGTTAAAGAAATATCTCAAATACACAGGGTAAGAACGTGTTTTTATGACAGTGATATCGCACATATCAGAACAAAGCCCGAATACAAGCTGATTCTCTCAAATATGCAGTTCCATCAGCCGTTTGAAAATTTCAATTTTCATGACCTTGATGATTTCACTGTTGTACTGACCTTCGGCAATACAAGAATAACTCTTTCAAGGTGCTTCTGGAATGACTTTCATCTGACCGCTGACAAGGAAAAATTCCGTGAATTTATAACTCTCACGGCATTGGATATGGAGGTGGAAAATATCGCATGAAAGAAATTGAAATTATAAAAGACTCCGCAAGGGCTACCGATTTATACGGCGATAATGCTTCAGTTCTTGCGAATATATCTGATATGCTCGAATATGATATGCTTCGCTATGACAAGCTGATATTTTCGGAGGGGGATGCCTATGAATACTGACGGTAAAATGAGCTACAAGGATTTTATATTCCCTGTAAATCCTTATCTTATAAAAATATCCCGAAAGAAAAATACCGCTGTGCATAAAATCCCTTTTTATGCAGATAAGGTCATGGACTTGGGGGAACAGAACAGAGTTATAACAGGTGAGGGCGAATTTTTCGGCTCGGACTGTCTGGAACAGTTTGAACGGCTTAAAGAGGTATTCGCCTCGAAAAACGGAGGGATATTATATATCCCTTCGCAAAAGCCTTTACTTGCGGTATTTGATTCCCTTGAGCTTATTGCTCAGGATATTCAGAATGTCATCAAATACAGCTTCCGTTTTATCGAGATAAAAGACAATGACAATAATATCCCCGAACACTGCATATCTGACGGAAATAAATCCTTGTGGGATTATTCTTATCTGTTCGGCATAGATATTGAAACTCTGGTAAGAATAAATACAGATATTCTTCGTCCCGATATCCCAATTACTCACGGCAGGAGGGTTAATTTATGCTGAAATATATTATAAGAGACATTTACGGAAATGAGACGGTTTTCAAAAAGCCTCTCAAGGTCAATTTCGTTTCATCTGAGGATGCCCCTGCTGACAGTCTTACAGCCGTATTTTCCGCTGACGGTGTGATATATCCTCTGATGTCAATAGAAGTTACAGACAACAATGAACGCATCTTCTACGGATATATAGATACCCAAAGCGATGAACAAAGCATTAACGGATATTTTCTGACAGTGACGGCGAGAAGTCTGGAAAGTATTCTGCTTGACAATGAGGCACTTCCTCAGACTTATTCAATGGTGTCAATGAGAGACCTTATGAAAAGGCATTTTGAACCGCTCGGTTTTAACAATTTCAAAGGTACTGACAAAACCTTTGACGATGAATTTGTCATAACAAAGGGTATGAGTGAATGGGCAGTGCTGGCGAATTTCTGCAGAAAATTCACAGGTACTGTCCCCAAAATCGACTGTCACGGAAATATAGATATTTCCGAAAATAAAGACAATGACTGCATTTATATATCTTCAAGTCAGTGCATTTCAAAAAAACACACGCTCAAAAGACATCTCCTTATTTCACTGATAATGGAAAGGGCTGCTGTTTCAGACGGCTATGTAATGCCGTTTGAGGATGAATTGGCGAAAAGTCTGAAGGTCAACAGGAAAAGATACATAAATACAGTGGATAATAAAAATCTATCTCCGATGAGTGCAAGGAATATTTTGGATAATGCCGATAATAAATATGAACAGGTGATACTTGAAGTATCAGGCTGTATCATTTGCAGAGTCGGTGATGAGCTTATCCTTGACAACGAGGATAAAAAATATATCATCAAGGAAATACATTATTCACTCGGCATTGATGGAGAAAAAACAAGACTTTATGCGGAGGTGAGATATATTTGAAAATTTCAAGAAATATATCCGAAAACAATAAAAATAATATCTCGTGTATTTCGGGAAAGGTCGTTTCATGTGCCGACAGGAGAATTTCTGCATCTGTATCTGACGGCACAGGGCATTTTTGCATAGTTACCCCCAAAGGTATTGACTATGTTCCTCAGCCGAATGATGATTCCGTTGTAATATCAGATGAAAACGAGAGATTTTGCATCGGAGTAAGACGGGCAGACAATCTCTATGGAATAGAGCCCGGTGAACTTGCTTTGTATTCTCTCGGAGGAGCAAGCATAATACTCAAAAATGACGGTACAATCGTTATAAACGGTCATACATTTACACAGGAGGAATGATTTATGAATCACGAAGAAATATATCAGAAATTATATATCCTCCTTTCAGCACGAAAAGGCAGTTTTATATATGACCGTCAGCTTGGAAGTGATATTTTCCGGGTTGACGTATCTCAGCCCGACTGCATACCGCTTATAGAATCAAAGGCAAGAAATGCTCTTTCGGGATTTCCTGAAGCTGAGATAGTCGGTGTAACGGCTGAAAATACAGATATTTGTGTAAGTGTACAGATAGATGATGAAATATACGAGATAGATATATAAGGAGGAAAAAATGTCATATACATATAGTCAGATACTTGACAGAATGAATAATAAATTCACAGAGCTTTCGGGATATTCTCCCGAAAATGCGAGTGATGCCTCAATAAAAATGAAGCTCCTTGCAGGAGAATTATATTCTCTCTGTACTGAGATAGACAGGATAAAATTACAGATGTTCCCCAATACCGCAACAGGACAGTATCTTGATATGCACGCACAGCAAAGAGGACTTTCGAGAATAAAAGGTGACAAGGCATCAGGCTTTGTTTTATTTCGCCTTGATATGCCCGTTGACCATGATATCACTATACCGAGAGGAACTGTATGTTCAAATTCAGACGGTTCTTTGCGTTACCTTACAGTAGAAGATGAAGTTATAATAAGAAATTCGACTGAAAAACTTATCGAATGTGAAGCCGAAAACGGCGGTCAGCATTATAATGTTGCCAGAAATGTCGTGAAGGTCATCATTACATATTTTTCTGTTGGCATGAGCATTACAAATGCAAGCAGTTTTATCGGCGGAACTGATGATGAATCAGATGAATCTCTACGAAAGAGACTGGCGGAAAACTATAAAAATACACCAAACGGTGCCAATGAACAGTATTATATAGATTTAGCAAAATCTGTTGACGGGATATATTCAGCATCTGTCAGCGGTTCAATGCAGGCAGGAGGCATAACTGTATGTGTCGGAGGAATGGGAGATGTTCCCTCAAATGATGCGTATTATAATGTAAGAGATTTACTCAATATAAGCCGTCCGTTTGGTGTTGACCTTACGGTAACAATGCCTGAGCTTGTGGCAGTGAATGTTACAGCAAGTCTTTCTATAAAAAGCGGTTATAATGCAAATGAAGTACTGGCAAATGTCAGAATAAGCATTGATAATTTCTTTGATTCACTTGGAGTCGGTGAGGATTTTAAGCTGGCGGCACTCGGAAAAGCTGTTTATGAATCCGATGGAGTGGATAACTATACTTTTTCAAATATGGCGGATATAAGTATAAATGCAGGTCAGCTTGCAAAAGTCGGAACTGTAAATGTTACTGTACCCGAATAAAATGGAGGTGTATTTGTATGTCTGAATTTCAGATAATGAGAGATATACTTTCATCAACGGGGATATATGATGTTTCACAGGGCAGTGATTTGTACGCTGAAATAATGGCTTATTCTGAAGGTCTGGATATGCTTTTTGATGAAGTCAATGAAATGCTTCGTGAATGCTTTGTAAGCACAGCGGAAAGCTATGGACTGACATACCGTGAAAGCTGGATAAAGAAATATAATCTTGACAGGACTGTCAGCGGTAGGCGAAATTCCATTATAAAAACATTGTCGGTTTGTCAAACGGATTATACATACAGCGGTATGAGAAAAATAAGTGACGGTTTTAATATACAAGGTAATTTCCATGCGTATACATCTCCGCTGAAGGTTACATTTGAATGTACGGATAATATTAATAACATTCAAAAAAATACTATCGAAAATCAAATGAAACGATTTATGCCGTGTTGGCTGCCGTTTGAGTTGGTTTTGGTATAAAATATAAAAAAAGGCTCTCTGCTTTGAACAGGGAGCTTTTTTTGTTGCAAAAAACAGGGATATTTGCTATAATAATAGAAATTTTGAAATAATGGGGAATGATTGGATTGGCACTCAAAAAGAATGAAATATATAATGCTGAAATAGTTGATTATACGACAGAGGGCAGCGGTGTCTGTAAAATAGACGGAATGGCTGTGTTTGTACCCTCAGCGGCAGTAGGGGACATTGCCGAAATAAAAATACTCAAGGCAGCTAAAAATTATGCCTTCGGAAAGATAGAGAATATTATTACACCATCAGATAACAGGATATCACCCGATTGCAGTGTATTTGGAAAATGCGGAGGCTGTATTTTCAGACATATAGATTATAAGTCAGAACTTGATTTCAAACAGAAAAGAGTTTATGATACACTTACGAGGATAGGCGGAATAAACGGAGATTTGATAGGAAATATTATCGGTGCGGATAACAGTGAGCATTACAGAAACAAGGCACAGCTTCCCGTTACACTTGACAGTGAGGGAAAAGTCCGTGTAGGATTTTTTGCTCCAAGAAGTCACCGTGTGATATCCCTTGATGACTGCAAATTACAGTCAAAGTCTTTTGATAAGGCTGTAAGGATATTTCTTGAGTGGGCGAATGAAAATCACATTCAGCCATATGATGAAGGTACTCATTCGGGGATACTGCGTCATTTATATCTGAGATATGCTGAAATGACAGATGAACTGATGGTTTGTATAGTTGCAAATGCCAAGGAACTTCGCAAGGAAAAACAGCTTGTACAAATGCTTGCCGAAAATTTGGTGAATTTAAGGAGTGTTGTTCTGAATACCAATACAGAAAAGACCAATGTAATAACAGGAAAAATGTGCCGTACACTCTATGGTGAGGGATATATCACGGATATATTGTGCGGAATGAAATTCAGGATATCACCGTTATCCTTCTATCAGGTGAACCGTTCACAGGCGGAAAGATTATATCATAAGGCGGCTGAATTTGCCGATTTGAAGTCAGATGAAACGTTGTTGGATATGTACTGTGGAACAGGTACAATAGGACTGACAATGGCAAAACGTGTAAGAAATCTCATAGGTGTTGAGATAATCCCACAGGCAATTGAAGATGCCAAAAGTAATGCCGCTGAAAATAATATAACGAATGCGGAATTTATATGTGCAGATGCGGCAATAGCGGCTGAGACGCTCAAAAAAAGAAATATAAGACCGGATTGTATAGTCCTTGATCCTCCACGAAAAGGCTGTGAAAACAGTCTGATAGATACAGTTTCCGAAATGTCCCCCAAAAGAATCGTATATGTGTCGTGCGACCCTGCCACGCTTGCAAGGGATGTAAAGATATTTTCTGAAAAGGGATATTTCGTGCAAAAAGCCGTGCCTGTTGATTTGTTTCCACGCACACCTCATGTTGAGACAGTGGTACTTATGTCAAGAAAAATTATTATTTGAGTATTTTTTCTTTTTAGGAATATAGTCATTATCTGAAAGCTCAAGAAGATAGTCTGAAGGAACTTCATACAGCTTTGCAAGAGCAACGATGATATCTGCAGGAACAGTGCTTTCACCACGTTCATACCGCTGATACTGTGTTGTGTGCATATTGAGATATTCTGCAATTTCCTTTTGGGTGTAGTCCATGTCTTCACGCACCTGACGCAGACGTGAAAACTCTCTTGGTTTGTTTCTGATAGGTCATTCCTCCTTTAATTTTACTATATCATACATTTTACAACATATTTTGCCGAAAGTATCAAAAAAACACAATACTGTGTTGCAAAAAACACAGTATTGTGTTTTTTGATTTTTATTCACATGATATAAAAAGAAAGCCGACACACAAAAGTGTGTGCCGACAGAGAAAGATCATTCAGATGAGTCCAAGTATGTAGTCAGCTCTTACATGGTAAAATCTTGCGAGTTTTTCGATGACTTCTGCAGGAACACGGACTTCGCCTCTTTCATAGGTCTGGTATCTTGTGAGGTGTAAGCCGATAGCTTTTGCGACTTGTGCTTGTGTAAGGTCATGGTCTTCACGGAGGTCACGGATTCTTCTGTATAATTTTACTTGTCTGCTCATATAAGTTTCACCTGTATCCTTTCGGTCAATGGCTTCTCTTAACTTACATAAGCACTGCAGTGCATTTATCTTTACTAATTAGTATGTATATATTATAGCATGGAAAGTATCGTATGTCAAAATTTGACATCACAAAAAGTATAGTAACAATGCGGGTTACGCGGTTTTAGTGTGTAAAAATACGGACTAAAAATCGGAAATTCGGAGATATATTTTCACCCAAAATCTTGACATTTGGGGCAAAACGTGCCGGCTATATAGTGTGAATAAAACCGTCATTTTGCATGAACTTTCGAGAATATTGTTATGCAATATAAATAATGAGTCTTATAAATATGAAAAAACATCAAAAATGTAGAACAAAAAACTTGTTTTCTCATTATCCAAAATTCATGATGATAAGAAGCAATATTATAGTACTGATTACCTCATAGATACCACCAGATTTGTTATTGTTATTATTGTTATCATTCTGATTGTTGTTATTATTCATATTTAGCACCCTCAATAACCGTTTCTTGTCATCCAGTCATCGACCGCATTATGAAATTCCTTGTCTGTAACTGTTCCGTCACCATTTGAATCATAACGGTCATTACCTGATGGTGTACAGCCTGCCATAAAAGATACCGCCAAAGCAATAACCGCCATAATTGCAATAATTTTTTTCTTCATAAAAAACATCTCCTTAAAATTGATTTTCATAGAATTTTGATACGAAGTTCAATCAAAATATCATCATATTTGTAGAACCCCATTTGTCCTCGATAACATCTTTAAGTATCTTCATACATTCGGAGCAAAAATCACTGTCATCAAACGAAATATTGTTTCTTTCGCAAAGCACCTTCAAGAAATCCTCCATTGTTCCGTAATGTACGATTGTCACACCGTCCTCAAAACTTATTCCATTTTTGTTCACAGCAATTTTGTCCATTTTTACAAGCTGATTTACCACCCAAACAAAAAAATAATCATGGAAATAATCATCAACAGACCTATATTTGCAAATTTCTTCAATCTTATCACGGTCAATGGGTATACCTCTTACTTCACCCAACATCTCAGAAATCAGTTCAATCGCATCATCATCCAATTCCAAACCGTACTCATCATAAAATTTTCCCGCCGCAAAAAGATAACATTCCTTGAACAATTCCTCAAAATCGAATGCCGCACCAATAATCATTTTGAATTTATCAACCAATGCACATAACTGGTCTACACACTGTCTGACAAGTTCGATTTTTTCCATTTACAACATCTCCTTAAAATTGATTTTTGTAGAATTTTATCTTGAAATAATTATATCACAGATTTTTCAAAACCTTTCAAAATAACACAATTTCGTGTTAT